>NZ_CP022521.1:3019444-3321388 GCF_002234535.1 Actinoalloteichus hoggarensis | reverse complement strand
CAGGTTCACCTGAACCAGGGAGCTCTCCACTCGGTCGAGGGCGAAGACGGTCTCCTCGACGGTCAGCACGTCGGTGACGCCCGTGAAGCCGGGCACGTCGCGGTGGTCGCCCGCCTCGTCCCGCAGCCCTACCGTGCCCCCCGCATGGGCAAGGACCGTGGTGTCGGCCGATTCGGCGATCGAGACCGCCGCGACGCCCAGGTCGATCTCCTCGGCCGTCGCCGTCTCGAGATCGACCTCGACGAGCAGGTCCGCGTCGGGGACCGGGACTCGCACTCCGCCGCCGGTCGGTTCGAGGCTGCCTGCGGGGCCGGGCAGCGGCACCTCGCGCGGCGGGTCCTGCGGGTCGGAGAGGTCGGCCAGCACCAGGTGCGGCGGCTCGGCCAGCGCGGCGACGAGGGTCCGGCTCGCCGCGTCGACGTGCACCGCGGTGACGCCGCCCCGGCCGAGTGGAAGCACCTCGCCCGCCGGGGCGTCGGCCTGCTCGGGGGAGTCGGCCGGGCCCGCCGCCGCCGAGACAGGCAGCGGGTCCTCGCCGACGATCTCGTCCGCCATGCCGAAGGAGCAGCCGGTCAGCAGGGCTGTTCCGGCGGTCAGGACCGCGACGAGCCGCAGCGGGGCGGTGGCGGTTCCGGTCGATCGGGCGAGGCTGGTCGAGGTCGGAGCTGGTCGCATCTGTCCAGCATCCCTCATCGACTCCGGCGCCTGAGGCCCGAGGGGCGGCCCCGCTCGGGTGGTGCCCCGGCGTGCCGGGCAGCGCATCGGGGCGGGTCCGCGACCTCAGGGGAGTCGCTCGACCCGACCGGTCGTCAGCTCGTAGACGGCCGTGACGATCCGCACACCGTGGTGCTGGACGGCGTCACGGACGATCTCGGAGCGCTCCAGGAGCATCGCGGCCACCCGGCGGGCCTGCGTCCGGACGCAGGCCGCGAGGAAGGCGTCGGCGTCGGCGTCGGGCGGAGTCGCGCGGACGGCGGCCTCCACGTCGCGCACCAGCGAGCTGATGTCGCCCTCGAGGTGTCCTTCGCCGTCGACGGTGTCGATCGCGGCGGCCACCGCGCCGCATCGGGCATGGCCGAGGATCACCACGAGCGGGGTCCCCGCGTGCTCGACGCCATACTCGATGCTGCCCACCACGGCGTCGTCGAGCACCTCGCCCGCCGAACGGACGGTGAAGAGATCGCCGAATCCCCGGTCGAAGAGAATCTCCGGCGGAACTCGGGAATCCGCGCAGCCCAGTACCGTCGCAAAGGGGTTCTGTCCTGCTGCGAGAGAATCGCGCCAGGCCTCGTCCTGGTGAGAGTATCGCGGATTCCCCCGGACGAATCGGGCATTCCCCTCGGAAAGGAGCCGCCAGGCTGCCGCGGCGTCGGTCGGGCGGCCTGTTCGCGGCGTCGGCGCAGGTGATGGCGTCTGTCCCGCGACCGGTGATGCGGCGGCGAGCGAGGTCAGGGCGAGGCCGGCGATGGCCGCCGCGCCTAATCCGAAGAGGCGTCGACGAGTCATTCTCGGTCTGGTATCGGACGGTTTCACTCCCCCAGAGGTGTCAGCCATGCGGGAATGGTAATCAGTTCGACGGTCAGTCCAGGAGGGCGGGAAATTGGACAGTGTGGACGATGATCGACAAAGGATCCGGAAACGGATCATGATGCGCGTCACTCGATCGGCGGCGGGTCGAACGATCGTCGTAGGGGCCGGGTCCGTCCGGCGGAGCCGTCGCGGATGTCGGTCGGGGCGGTCTCCTGCGTGTGTGGGCTGTTCCACTCGGTTACTCGTCGGTAGGGTTCGGCGGGTGCGACTTGGGCTGAATCTCGGGTACTGGGGAATGGGCAACGACCACCACAACCTGGAGCTGGCCGTGGAGGCGGACCGGCTCGGCTACGACGTGGTCTGGGTGGCGGAGGCCTACGGGTCCGACGCGCCGAGCGTGTTGTCGTGGATCGGCGCGCGGACCACGCGGATCGGATTGGGCAGTGCCGTCATGCAGATCCCGGCACGGACGCCTGCCGCCACCGCGATGACCGCCGCGACGCTGGACACGCTGTCGCAGGGCCGCTTCCGTCTCGGCCTCGGCGTGTCCGGGCCGCAGGTCTCCGAAGGCTGGCACGGCGTCCGATTCGCCAAGCCGCTGGGGCGCACCAGGGAGTACGTCGAGATCGTCCGGGCCGCGTTGAGCCGTGGGCGGCTGCGCTACGAGGGGGAGCACTATCGACTTCCGCTGCCGGACGGTCCGGGAGCGGCGTTGAAGCTGACGGTGCATCCGGTGCGCGAGGACATCCCGGTGTACCTGGCGAGCATCGGCCCCAGGAACACCGAACTGGCCGGCGAGATCGCCGACGGGTGGCTCGCGGTCTTCCTCTCGCCGGAGCACGCGACGGAGCAGCTGGGGCATCTGCGGACCGGTCGAGCACGTGCGGGACGCGAGCCTGCCGGCTTCGACGTGGTGCCCACCGTCCCGATCTGTCCCGGGGAGGACTGGCGCGCCTGCGCCGATGCGGTCCGCGGCTACGCGGCGCTGTACGTCGGCGGCATGGGCAGCCGGAAGCAGAACTTCTACAAGGACCTGGCCACACGCATGGGGTTCGGCGAGGCGGCGGCGGAGATACAGCGGCTCTACCTGGAGCGGGACTACACGGGCGCCATGGCCGCGGTGCCGGTGGAGTTCCTGGACGCCATCGCTCTGCTGGGGCCTGTCGAGCGGATAGCAGACCGGATGCAGGCCTTCGCCCAGGTGGGGGTCACCACCTTGTCCGTCACTCCGATGCTGCAAGATCCGTCGCGGGGAGTCGAAACCCTTCGTCTTGCCGTCGAGGCTCTTGACCTTGCAGGAGTGAGTTAGTGACGTGGTTGGAAGCCCTGGTCCTCGGAATGGTCCAGGGTCTCACGGAGTTTCTTCCGGTCTCCTCCTCCGGGCATCTTCGGATCGTCTCGGAGCTCTTCTTCAGAGAGGACGCAGGCGCCTCTTTCACCGCCGTCACCCAGCTGGGCACCGAGGCGGCGGTGTTGATCTACTTCGCCAAGGACATCGGACGCCTGTTCATGGTGTGGTTGCGGGGCTTCCGTGACAGCAGCGTGCGACAGACGCCCGACTACAAGCTGGCGTGGTACGTGGTGATCGGCACCATTCCGATCGGCGTGCTGGGACTGCTCTTCGCCGATCAGATTCGCACCACCGCACGAAACCTGTGGCTCATCGCCACCACGCTCATCGTGTTCGGCATCCTCCTCGGACTCGCCGAGTACCTGGGCAGACAGCGCAGGCCGATGACTCAGCTGACGCTCAAGGACGGAATCATCATGGGCTTCGCCCAGTCGATGGCACTGATCCCCGGAGTGTCTCGGTCGGGCGGGACCATCACGGCAGGCCTGTTCCTCGGGCTGGACCGGCCCACCGCGGTGCGGTTCTCCTTCCTGCTGGCCATTCCGGCGGTCGTCGCCTCCGGACTGTCCGAGCTGCCGGAGGTGTTCGAGACGGGCGGGCCGGGTCTCCAGCCGACCTGGGCTCAGATGCTGGTCGCCACGCTGGTGGCGGGCGCGGTGGGCTACGCGATCATCGCGTGGCTGATGAGGTACGTGGAGCGGCACAGCGTGTACCTGTTCGTCTGGTACCGGATCGCCCTCGGCGTGCTGGTTCTCGTGCTGCTCTCCACCGGGGTGATCAGCGCGGGCTGACGGCGCGTCGCGAACGGGGGTCGGCACCTGGTGTCGGCCCCCGTTCGTGTGTGAGGGGCCGGTGGGCTTCTTGGTGGCGTCGTGGCGTGCCGCGATCCCGGTGATGCGGAAGAGCCCGTTCCCCCTGCGGCCCGATGCCCGGGCGCGGCCGAGTGAGGAGCGTGGTCCCTGACTCGCCCCGAGGCCGGCGCCGTGGGTGCGCGGGCCGCGCGTTGCTCCGGCGGGCGCTCCGACATCCTCCTGTCGGGGCCCTTGAAGGCCGCTTCCGGCGGGCGTGCCCGTCGTGAGGAACGAGCGGTGCGGCGTCAGTAGGCTGGTGACATGGCCACTGTGATCCTGCTTCGGCACGCCCGGTCCACCGCGAACGGGGCGGGTGTGCTCGCGGGCCGGACACCGGGAGTGCGACTGCACGAGGTCGGCGTGGCCCAGGCCACCGAGCTGGTGGCCAGGCTGGCGGACGTCCCTCTCGTCGACGTGGTCACGTCGCCGTTGGAGCGCTGTCAGGACACGCTGCGGCCGTTGCTCGGCGACCGGGACGTCGAGCCGACCGTCGACCCCCGCCTGGCCGAGGTCGACTATGGAGCCTGGACCGGACGATCCCTGCACGACCTCGCCAAGGAGGAGCTGTGGTCGGTCGTGCAGCAGCATCCCTCGGCGGCGGTGTTCCCGGAGGGGGAGGGGCTCGCGCAGGTGCAGACCAGGGCCGTCGAGGCGATCCGGGAGCATGACCGGCGGATCACCGAGACCCACGGCGCCGACGCGGTGTGGCTGGCGTGCAGCCACGGTGACGTGATCAAGGCGATCCTCGCCGACGCCCTGTGTACTCACCTGGACGGGTTCCAGCGTCTCGTCGTCGATCCCGCCTCGCTGAGCGTGGTGCGCTACACGTCGCTGCGGCCCTTCGTGATCCGAGTGAACGACAACAACGGTGACCTCTCCGCGCTGCTGCCCGCCGAGAACGCGGACAAGAAGGTCGTCGGCGAGACCGACGCCGTGGTCGGCGGCTCGACCGGGCCCTGATCGGTGTCCATCCCCGTCCGATGCGGGCCGACCGGCCGACTCTGATTCCGATTACCTCCATCGCTTCAGTGGTGAACAAAACTAACGTTCGACCCGCCCGCCGACCACCCGCCCGGACCACGCCTCCGACACCGACCGAAGGTCCGCGTGCTTCGCTCGGGGAGTGGCGGTCGCGGGGTGTTCTCCGCGGGGCCCGTTGGTCGGTCGCCGACCACCTCGGCCGGGATGCGAGCGTGGCCGGCGATGACCTTGTGATGTCGCCGGTCGCCGAAGGCGGCGGTGGCGGCGAGGTTCCGGGCGCGCACTGGCGGAGGGCGGTGCGGGAAGTGACGTGCCGGGCTCGGGTGGGGTCGTCGGTATGCGGTGCGGCCGTGAGCCCGTGTTCGGTGGCTGGGAAGGCGGTGAAGGGGTCGACCCGTCGTTCGAAGGGTGATGGCGATGTCGGCCTGGTTGCGGGCCGGGTCGGCCTCGGTGCAGGTGTCGAACTGGTGGCGGTGCACGGCAATGCTGAGATCGGCCCGGCCGGGAGGCGGCGACAGGCCGTGGCCGTGCCCGACCCGACGCCGGCCGGCCTCGGCCGCGATGTCGTGTACCGACGCTTCTGTGTGCGACGTGAGGAAGGCCGCGGTGGCGGCGTCGAGCGGAGTCCTCCTTGTTCCGCCGGGCGTCCGCCCGACGGGCCGGAGCCCCGTGCCGGATGTCTCGGTCGCCGTCATTCACCGCCCCGTTCCCCTCGCTGTCACGCTTGCTAAACGGAATCGGGTTCCGTTATGTTCAAGTGGAACAAGGTTCCGCTTGATGGTGATGTCAGAGCAGGACCGAGGGCGAGGCCACGACGGACGCCACGCTTCATCCGCGATGGAGGAACACGACTCATGCGATACCGCACCTTGGGCCGCACCGGTGTGCAGGTCAGCTCGCTCGCGCTCGGCGCGATGAACTTCGGCAGGATCGGCCGCACCACCCAGGACGAAGCCATCGCCATGGTCGATGCCGCTCTCGAAGCCGGCATCAACGTCATCGACACCGCCGACGCGTACAGCGGCGGCGAGTCGGAGGAGATGGTCGGCAAGGCCATCGTCGGCCGCCGTGAGGACATCGTGCTGGCCACGAAGGCGAGCCTGCCGATGAGCGACGAACGTAACCACCAGGGTAGTTCGCGCCGCTGGCTGGTCACCGAGCTGGACGACAGCCTGCGCCGCCTCGGCGTCGACCACGTTGATCTCTACCAGATTCACCGATGGGACCCGAGCGCCGGCGACGAGGAGACCCTGTCGGCATTGACCGACCTGCGGCGCGCGGGAAAGATCCGTTACTTCGGCTCCTCGACGTTCCCCGCTTACCGCATCGTGCAGGCCCAGTGGGCCGCCCGCGAGCATCACCTGGGCCGATACGTCACCGAACAGCCCGGCTACTCGATCCTGCAGCGCGGGATCGAAACCCACGTGCTGCCCGTGACCGAGCAGTACGGGCTCGGTGTGCTGGCGTGGAGTCCGTTGGCCTCAGGCTGGCTGTCGGGTGCGATCCGCGAGGGCCGGGACATCACCACCAGCCGCTCCACGTTCATGCCGCATCGCTTCGACACCGCCGTCCCCGCGAACCGGGCCAAGCTCGACGCCGTCGAGCGACTGGCCGCACTCGCCGACGAGGCCGGCCTGACCATGATCCAGCTCGCGCTCGGATTCGTGACCGCGCATCCCGCCGTGACCAGCGCGCTCATCGGTCCGCGCACACTGGACCACCTGCACTCGCATCTCGCCGCCGCCGACACCATGCTCTCCGCCGACCTGCTCGACGCGATCGACGCGATCGTCGCCCCCGGCACCGATCTGGCCGCGCACGAGAAGAACGACACCCCGCCCGCGTTGCTCAACCCGGCACTGCGCCGCCGCTGACTGCCGGCGTCACCGTGCCGACCACGGCAAAGGAGCTGAGCGGCCGGTCGTGTCGTCGTCGCAGTCGGTCTCGACCATGACCGGCGCGGCATAGCGGACCCGGCGGGTGACGGCCGTCAGGGACTCTTTTCTCGAGGTGCCGCGCCACCGTGTCGGCGCGGTCCGGTGGCGGCCGGTGCCGCGGCTGGGGCGATGGCGCCGAGGAACACCGCGCCGGGCGCGAGGTCCAGCGTGGTGGCCGGCACCGCCGTCCGCGGCGGGCAGGGCGGGCACCCGGTCGTCGAATCTGCGGAAGGGGTGGGTGATGTGGGGGAGATCGTGGCCCGGTTCGTCGGTGTCGATCAGGTGCCCGTCGACGGCGGTGCCGTCGCGGGCGTCGGAGTGCCGGCCGCCGATCGGGGACGGGGGCACGGCAGGTGGCGTTGGAGTCGTCACGATTCAGCCCGCCCGTCTCATCATCGACCTCGTAGTCACCGGTGTGGATACGCGACCCATGTCCGTTCGTTCGGTCGACGAGGGTGCGTGGCGTGACGCACGGCACTTGCTCTGTGGGCTGAGGATCTCCGCCGGACCGGTGTCAGCCGCGTGCCTGCCGGAAGCGGCTGTACACCGCGTTCGCGCTGATCAGCAGCACTCCCAGGGCCGTGACGGTGTAGAAGGCGTCCGGGGTCTCCCATCTTCCGTTGATGTCGGTGAGGAAGACCTCGTTGAAGAGGCGCTGATCGTGCAGCACCCAGATCAACGGCAGTGCGAACACGGTCTCGGCGGCGGCGTAGCCGAGGGCCAGGCGCATCGTCCAGCCGCGTGCGGCGATGCGGGCCAGTTCAAGCACCGCGACGGCCGCCAGCCCGGTGAGGATGGGCCAGATCCAGCCCGACCACAGCGCGGGGTCGAGCACGGCGACTCGCTCGATCCGGCCCGTGGGGTCGTCGGCGCGATACGGCCGGGCGACGTGCTGCCAGACGATGAGCCCGATCAGCAGAATGGACCAGACCGCGGACGCCCACGATCCGGTGGCACGCTCGTCCCGCTTTCGGAAATCGGGGAGGTCGTCCGGTGTCCAGTGCCGAGTGATCCTCGAGGCATCGTGTCGGAACCGCTGGTACAGAGCGAAGACCACGGTGGTCCAGCCGAAGAGCTGGATGCCGATCATGAACGTCGCGCCGAGCCCGGTGGCGACGGCTGAGCCGAGGTCGCCGCCGTCGACGACGTCGAGCGCGACCAGCACGGCGACGGCCGCGGGTAAGGCGGTGGAGAGCAGTACCGCCAGCAGCCGCAGATAGGTCGGATAGAGCTCACCGCCGATCAGCGCCACCGGCCGGTCCGCGTAACGCGCGGCCAGTCGTATCGGGTCGCCCATCTCGGCCAGCACGGCACGCTCGCCGTCCTCGGTGCGGGGGTAGCGGGCCTCGACGGTGTCGGCGATCGTGGCGCGGAGTTCCGCGGCGACGTCGGAACGCTGGCCGGTCGGGAGCCGCCGGACGACTTCGTGCACGTAGCGGTCGGTCAACGCGGTGGTGCTCATGAATTACTCCTTGATCAGTCGTGACATCGAGGCGACCAGGTCCTGCCACTCGCGGACCAGCACCGCGCGGGCCTCGGCACCGGCGCCGCTCACTCGGTAGAACTTTCGCGGCCGGGACTCGTCGGTGTTCCACTCGCTGGTGAGCAGTCCCTGCTTCTCCAGCCTGCGCAGCAACGGGTAGAGGGTGTTGCCGTCGACGGGGATGCCTGCCTCGGCGAGTGTCTCCAAGAGGGCGTAGCCGTACTGCGGCTCGTCGAGCAGCGCCAGACAGGCCAGGACGACGGTGCCCCGTCGGAGTTCCTGCGCCTGCCCGGAAATCGGTTCTCCTGAGCTCACGCTCGACACAATACAGTGTGATACACACTATCGTGTGAGTGCGGGTCGGGGAGGTCGCCTTTCGTGATGGTCCCGGTGTGCTCGGCGCACCGGCGGATCGACTCGCGCGTGGACGGCGACCGCCGGGAGACCGGCGTGGCGCCGTGTTCCGGCTCCTGGTGCGATCGACTCGGCGGTTCGCGGGCGCGCGGTCGAGGTGTGGGGCGGCCGGTGGGCGTCGAAGGACTGCTCCTCGCCGCGGCGACCTCCATCTCGCGGGGGGAGGAGGAGGCGATGCGGCGAGGTCGAACGGCCCGTGTCGGGTGCCATCGGGCGGGAAGGTCTTCGCTCGACGGCTGACCCTCGCGTGGGCGTCGAGGGAATGAGAGCGCATTCGGTGACGGGGCGTCCCGGACGGGGGAGACACCGGTGCGGCCGCCGCCTGCCTGGTCGTTCTCCGGCGACGATGGCGGGGCGGTGCTGCGTCCACGTTCCTCGCGTGGGCGGACACCGGACACCGGACAGACGGAGGAGGATCAGCATGACGATCCAGCGCATGGATCACGTCGGGATCGTGGTCGAGGATCTTGCGGCGGCCGTCGCGTTCTTCGTCGAACTCGGCCTCGTCATGGAAGGCGAAACTCAGGTCGAGGGCCGATGGGTCGACCGTGTGGTGGGACTGCCGGGGGTGCGGGCGGATCTGGCGATGCTGCGTACCCCGGATGGTCATGGGCGGGTGGAGCTGTCGCGGTTCCGGGCGCCGGCGAGTCCGGCGGGCGCTCGGCACGCACCGCCGAATGCTCCGGGCCTCCGGCATCTCACCTTCGTGGTGGGCGGTATCGAGGAGCTTCTGGGACGACTGCGATCACATGGGGTCGAACTCGTCGGCGCGGTGGAGCAGTACGAGGACGGCTACCGGCTCTGCTATGTCCGCGGCCCCGAGGGGATCATCGTCGAGTTGGCCGAACAGCCCGAGTGACGCTCGCGGGGTAGCGGGCAGGACATCCGACCGGTCATCGACCGACCACAGTCATCGGTTCCCCCGTCCGTGCTCCGGACGGGGCGCTCGTCATGAGAGGACGCCACGCCGACGACCATCGCTCGTCGGCGTGGCTCGTGGATCTCTGTGCACCGTGTCGCCTCGCGTCGTTGTCGACGAGAGCGCGGCGGCGGACGGCCCTCGACCGCCCTCCGGAGGCGTCACCTCGGATCCCGGGGCCGATGAGATCGGCGTACCCGGTCCGTCGACACGGCTGGGACGGGCACCGCGGCCTGCTCGCCCGGGTCGAGCAGGCCGCTGATTCTCGGCCGCTGTCCCGCCATATCTCCATCTAATATGCCTATCGCTTCAGTGTCGGATAAATTCAATACCGAACCACGCGAGAACCAACAGCATCAACGACGGCAAGAGGGTCCCGGCGACTGCGATGGGTCCGCTCGCTTGATCGCGGTCGATCGGGGTCAGTTCGTCTGGTGGATCCTCAGTCCGCTGCGGCCCGGGGCGAGCTCGGGGCGAAGCACCAGGTCCTCGTAGTCGCCGTGGTTCTGCCTGCGGAAGGGAATCGGCGCGGCAGTGGGCAGGGTGCGGAGGCGTTCCCGCAAGTCGGTCCTGGCGTTGTCGTACGCCGTCTCCGAGAAGCGGTCGGCGCCGTAGACCACCAGGGGCGGCAGCACCGAGAGGCCCGCGTACCAGAGTGTGCCGTGCTGGATCGGGAACAGCAGTTCCCCGATGTCGCCGTTGACGCCTCGTGGGCCGAGCGCCGGTTCGCCGGAGCCCGCGCTGGTGATGAGCATCGCCCGCTTGCCCGCCAGCCTGCCCTCGCCGTATCGGAGGGTGCGGCGATCGGGTCCGGGTGAGCTGACGCCGTAGCCGAAGCCCTTGACGAAGACCCGGTCGAACCAGCCCTTGAGGATGGCGGGCATGCCGTACCACCAGAGCGGGAAGTGGACGATGACGGCGTCCGCCCAGTCGATCTTCTCCTGTTCGAGGCGGATGTCGGGGCTCAGGGTCTGGTTCTCGAGGGCTTGCCGGGACGCGGAGCCGACGACGAGCCGGTCGGCGGGCTCGTGGGCGAAGTCGGCGCCGGTCACCACGGGGTTCCAGTTCATGGCGTAGAGGTCGGACTGGCGGTGGTCATGGCCGAGTTCGGTGAGCGTGCGGATTCCCTCATCGCGGAGGGCGCCGTTGAGGGAGCGGGGCTCGGGGTGGGCGAAGATCCACAGAACCTTCATGGGTTCGTCTCCTGTCGTCGAGTGGTGTCGCGTTCGGTGTACGGGCCTGGGTGATGGCCGAAGGGGCGACTTCCGGTGACTCTGCCGCCGTCGGGCTGTCGAGACGAGTGGCCTGATAGCCATCATGTGAAAGGATCGGGCCATGGAGACATCGGTTCGCCCCCGCAGGCATCTGGTCGCCGTACTGGTGCGTCCCGGGTTGTTGACGATGGAGCTGGGGATCGTCCACCGTCTGTTCGGGCAGGCGGTCTCGGCCGAGGGGGAGCGGCTGTACGACGTCGTGACCTGCGCTGTCACGCCGGGGGAGCTGCGGACCGACGCCGACTTCACCATCGCCGTCCCGCAGGACTCGTCGGTGCTGGCGGAGGCGGACACGGTGATCGTGCCCGCCTCGGACGAGGATTACGGGCCCGACGAGGCGGGTCGGATCGGCGCTCCGCTCGCCGCGGCGTTGGCGAGCATCCGGCCGGGGACGCGCATCGCCTCGATCTGTACGGGGTCGTTCGTCCTGGCGGCGGCGGGTCTGCTGGACGGGCGGCGGGCGACGACGCACTGGCGATCGTGTGATCTGTTCCGGGAGATGTTTCCGGCGGTGGAGCTGGATCCGAACGTGCTGTACACCGATGACGACGGTGTGTTGACGGCGGCGGGGGTGGCGTCGGGGATCGATCTGTGTCTGCACATGATCCGGTGTGATCATGGTGCGGGGGTGGCCAACGAGGTCGCCAGGGCGACGGTGGTGTCGCCGCATCGGGAGGGCGGACAGGCTCAGTTCATCCGCAGGCCGGTGCCTCGGTCGCAGTCCTCGTCGACGGGGCCCGCTCGGGTGTGGGCGTTGGAACGGCTGGATTCGCCGTTGACGTTGCGGGAGTTGGCGGAGCAAGGGTCGATGAGCGTGCGGACCTTCACTCGGCGGTTTCGGGAGGAGGTGGGGATCTCGCCGTTGCAGTGGTTGACGCGGCAGCGGGTGGAGTCGGCGCGGCGGCTGTTGGAGGAGACGGATCTGCCGGTGGATCAGGTGGCCTCGGCGTCGGGGTTCGGGACGGCGACGTCGTTGCGGCAGCATCTACAGGCTGCGGTGGGGGTCTCGCCGACGGCGTATCGGGCGACGTTTCGCGGTGTGGCGGTGCAGGGTGCGGGGTGAGGCGGGCGGCAGGCCGTGGTGGGTCGTCCCGTGTGCTGTCGGGTCGGCGGACTCGTGAGCTCACTGCTGACGGAGCGGGGTGGATCGGCGTTCGGCCTGGACCCGGTGTGCGGGTCGTGCCGTTCGACGACGGCCGCGTCGGGGTCGGTGTGGTGCTTGCGAGTGTCGTGACGTTCGTGTTCGGTCGGGTGGCCTGGGGCCGGGTTTCTGGCGGGTGGGGTCAGAGGCCGAGGCGGGTGACGGCGTTGTCGTCGAGGGGGTTGGCGACGCGGATGTAGCGGTGGACGGTGCGTGGGTTGGACCAGCGTCCCTGGCGCATGATCTCGCGGTCGCCTGCGCCGCCGAGTGCGGCCTGGGTGGCGAAGCCCGCGCGGAGTGAGTGTCCGCCGAAGAGGTCGGGGTCCAGTCCCGCGCGGAGTGCGTAGCGTTTGACGATCTCGGCGACGGCGCGGCCGGACAGGGGGCGGTCGGCGATTCCGCCATGGCGGTTGACGGCGGGCAGCAGCGGGGTGGCGAGTTCGGTGAGGGCGGTGGCGGGGGTGAAGCGGTGGCAGCGGTGGACGCGGTCGTCGGGGCCGGGGTCGTCGAGAAGGGTGCGGACGGCGTCCTGGCCGCCGCGTCGTCGGGTCTCGACGAGTTCGGTCCAGTCGGCGTAGGCGCAGACGGGGCAGGTGTGGGGGCGGGCTCCTCGGGGGAGGACGACCTGTTGGTGCGCGGTGGCGGAGGTGTCGGTCTTGGTGACGCCGAGGTGGGCGATGAGGAGGGGTTCGCCGGTGGCGGGGTCGGTCTCGGTGGTGATGTCGGCGAAGGTGAGGGCGGCGAGTTCGCTGCGGCGGAGGGCGCCTGCGAAGCCGACGAGGAGCAGGAGGGTGTCGCGGCGGCGGGTGATGCCGCCGGGCCAGGTGGCGGGTGGTCGTTCGGCGAGGAGGGCTTCGAGGGTGTGCAGGAGTACGGGGCGTTTGCGGGCGGGTCTGGCGCGGCGGGTGCGGCGGATGCCGCGGAGGGTGAGTCGGACGACGTCGGCGCGGGTGGGGGAGGGCAGGCCGTTGGCGGCGTGGACGGCGGCGATGGCGGCTGCCTTGCGGTCCAGGGTGGCGGGGCTGTAGGCCCAGCGGGGCGGGTCGCCGTCGCGGCGGGTGTCGGCGGCGAGGGCGAGGTAGACGGCGAGGTCGACGGGGTCGGCGGGGAGTGCCTGTCGGTTCTCGCGGGTGCACCAGGCGGCCCAGGCGACCCAGTCGGTGCGGTAGGCGCGGAGGGTGTTGGGGGATTGGGAGGCTTCGAGGTAGCGGGTGAGGGAGTCGGCCTGTTCGGTGTCGAAGCGGGCTCGGACGGTGGCGAGTGCGCGGTGGTCGACCAGGACGCTGCGGTCGGTGCGGTGTCGGAGGGCGGCCTGGACGGTGGCGGGGAGGCGGTCGTCGGGCAGCGTGGCGGGGCGGTCGGTCACGGTGTCATGATCCAGCACCGGGGTCGTCGGCGACCGTGTGCGTCTTGCTGCCGGCGTAATCTCATTCTTTCGGGTGGTATGGCGATTGCTTTGCGGGCAATCTGACCACGGGGAGTCGTATTCGCCGGTCGGCGGCTCTCAGCGTTCTCGATCAGTGGAATGCGCGGTGTGAATCTTCGGCGTCTGGTAGGCGTCGACGGTCGTCCGAGGTCTTGTTCCGTGTGACCAGCGGATTTGCCGGAAGGTGCTCGACACATGGCGATCTCGACCGCGTTCGCAGCCTCTGACCTGGGGTGATGATTGCGCTAGATGACATTCATCAATTCCGTGCACCTCGTTCTCCGGCGCTTTCTTTGATCTCAGTCGGATGTCTACCGTGGCGTCATCCACAAAACCTGTGGGTCGGGGAATTCTTGAGGAGGAACGATGCGGACGTTCGACACCACCAGGACACCGGTCGCCCCCAGTGCCGAAGAGATTCGGGCGGTGACGGAGCTGATGGAGGAGCCGGAGCTGCCGGTTGCCGATCCCCCGCTTTTCGAGCCGAAGGCAGGCGGCGCGCTGCTGCTGGGGCTTCTCCTGTCGCATGGGGAGCCGAAGGAGCCGCCCGCGCCGCGCGGGTGAGCGCGGGCTGGGCGAGGAGAGGAAGCCACGGTGTCTCAGCTTGGGATGGAGCCGTCACCCCGGATGCGACTGGCGGCGTTGACGGACGCGCTGGCTGAGAGCGTCGTCCGTGCCCTTCGGGGCACGGACGACGTGTTCGCGCTCAGCGAGGTGGTCGATTCGCCGGACGACAGTGGCGGGTTGGCGGCGATCCGGGTGCTGGGGATGGACGCGATGGCGCCGCATCTGCTGGGCGGGCGGCGGCCGAGCCGTGCGGATGTGGAGTTGGTGCTGGCCAGTGTCCGGATGTTCCCGGTGTTGAGCCTGGACCGTGAGCTGCCTGCGATCCCGAAGGTGCGGGACTGGCTGACGGCCAGGGCGTTGACCTCGTTGGGGGTGGCCGGGGTGGAGACGGTCTGGCCGGTGGAGGTGGGGGCCGGGTTCGGGCGGCAGCCCGGGTGGGTGTCGTGGTGTGCGGTGATGGCGCGACTGTCGACGTTGGCGTTGCCGGGGGTGTACTGCCCGCTGCACGCGGACGCGCGTCGGTTCTCGGCGGATCTGGAGCGGGGTGTGACGCGGGCGATGCTGCGCCGTGATCATCGGACGGCGGCTCGGTTGGCGCGGTGGTTGGCCGCGGGTGACGGAGTGCGATCGGAGTTGTCGCTGGCCGCGTTGCTGCGTCATCTGGAGTTGGTGGCGGCGGGTGATCCTCGGGTGGCGCTGGACGTGGTGGTGGCGGGTCGAATGCTGGAGGGGTGCCGGAGATGAACACGGAGTTGGTGGCGCTGGGTCATCGGGTCGCCGGTGCCGCCTTCGGCTGGTTGAGCGAGGCCTGTCCGTATTTTCGGATGCCGCCGGGTCCGGTCGCCGACATCGATGTGGGCGAGTCGGTGAAGCCGCTGTGTGAGTTGGCGTTGGCGGGGTCGTTGGCGGTGCGGGAGTCGGTGACGGGCAGTCGGGAGGCGCAGATCGCGCCGGAGCTGGTCGACTTCGCGTGGCGTGAGTTCGGGTGTGGTCGGGTGTTGTTGGAGTTGCAGCGTCGCAGTGTCGCCGAGACGTATCCGATGGAGACGTACGCGCCGTTCGTGTGGGCGGGTCTGCGTCATCCGGAGTTGGACGAGTTGTCGGCTCATCTGGCGGGGCTGCGGTCGACGCAGGTGATCGAGCAGTTGCCGAATCGGTTGTTGGCGGTGGCGGCGGCGCAGCGGGTGATCGGTCTGCCGGAGACGTTGGATCGGCGGGAGTTGACGGCTCGGACGTGGTTGGGGGGCCGGTCGGAGCCGTGGACGGTGGACTTCTTGACGGCGTATGCGGTGACGCACACGGTGTTTCATCTGACGGACTGGGGTGCGCGTCCGGAGGAGCTGCCGAGTCCGTTGCAGAACTACCTGCATCGGTGGCTGCCCGCGTGGATAGAGGTGTATCGGGAGGCCGAGCAGTGGGATCTGGTCGGTGAGCTGTTGATGGTGGATCTGTGTCTGGAGGCGCCGAGTCATCCGGTGGGGGCGTGGGTGGCGTTGGCGGGGGCGCAGCGTGCGGACGGGTTGCTTCCGTATGGTCCGGTGCCTGCGCCGAGGCGGACGTCGGAGGCGTTTCGGAACTTCTATCACCCGACGGTGGTGGCGGCGATCGCCGGGACGTTGTTGGTGTCGCGGGGGATGGCGGAGTTGACGGCGGTCTCGGCGCGGGCGGGTGTGCGATGACTCCTCGTCCTGCGGAGCGGTTGGCGGCGGGTCTGCCGGGGTTGCGGCGGTCGTTTCGGGGTGGGGCGCTGGTGGTGGGCGCGGTGGTCCGGGGGCGGCGGTCGGTGGTGTGTCATGGGGTGTTGGATCGGGACGGTCGTCCGCCGGTGGACGCGCGGACGCTGTTCGAGGTGGGTTCGGTGACCAAGACGTTCACCGGGCTGTTGTTCGCCGACATGGTGGAGCGCGGCGAGGTGGGCTTCGACGACCCGATCAGTGCTTATCTGCCCGATGCGGGTCGACTGCGGCCTGCGACGGCGGCGATCACGCTGGGCCAGCTGGCGTCGCACACCTCGGGGCTGCCTCGGTTGCCGAGGAACCTGTATAGGCGGGCGGCGTCGGCGTGGAACAGCAATCCGTATGCGGGGTACGGGTTGGCGGATCTGCATGCCGCGTTGTGTCGGATGTCGCCGCGCGGTACGCCGGGGGTGACCTGTCGATATTCGAATCTGGGGGTGGGTCTGCTCGGCGTGTTGCTGGGGCGGGCGGTGCGGCAGGACTATCGACGGCTGGTGGTCGAGCGGGTGTGTCTGCCGTTGGGGTTGGAGCAGACGTGTGTCGATGAGCGGGATCGGCCGGAGCTGCTCAGCGCGGTGGGGCATCGGCGGGGCGGGCGGGTGCCGCCGTGGCGGATGGGGGTGTTGGCGGCGGCGGGGGTGTTGCGGGCCACGCCGGGGGATCTGCTGCGGTATCTCGACGCGCATCTGCGGCCCCATCGCACGGCGTTGGAGGCGGCGTTGTGGCGGACGCATGAGGCGTGGGGGCGGCGGCGTGGGGGTGACGAGTTCTGTCTGGACTGGACGCGGCGGGTGACGGCGTCGGGGGACACGGTGTTCCTGCACAGTGGCGCCACTCGCGGGTGCACGGCGTTCGTGGCGTTCTGTCCTCGGTGGGGTACCGGGTTGGCGTTGGTCGGGGATTCGACGCCGGGGGTGGGTGCGCGGGCGATCGCCCAGGCGTATCGGTTGTTCTCGCAGATCACCGCTGACGAGGCGGCGCGTCGGGCGGCGGCTCAGGTGCGGGTGTGGGCGGCGGCGCCCGCGTATGCGGGTCCGGTGGAGATGCCGGTGCAGCGGGGGGTGCTGTTGCCGGGGGACGTGTCGCGCTGAGCCGACCACGGGCGACGGGCCTGGGTGGTCGGTTCGTCGCGGTGGCTCGGATGGTGATCTTCCGGCGGCCGCGGCCGCGGGTCGGTGAAGCGGTGAGGCGGTGAGGCCGTCGGCGGTGGAGGTGTCGGGGGGCGAGGTTCGACCGTGGGATTCGGTCCGCGGGGTGTCTCCGGCGGTGGCGGTGTCGGGGTCCCGTGTCTGACGGGCGGCGCCGTTCCGGGCTCCTTCCTCGGGGTGGGCGGGCACACGGTCTCGGACGTCTCTGGAGGCGACGGGTGAGGCGCTGACGCTTGCGTCGGCGGTACGCCGGTCTCCAGCGCCCCTCGGGCGGGGCGGACGTCTCAGCGCCCGGGGGGCGATCCGCCGAGTGCCCCCAGCAGTGTCGTGAGTGTGAGTCCGACCCGGGCGTCGAGGGTCGAGGCGTCGGCGGTGACTGCCGTGCGCAGTGTGGGGGCGTCGGCGGGCAGGTCGTACACCTCGGCGAAGAGCGCGAGGTAGACCTTGCGGCACCAGGTGGGGTCGTCCGCCGTGATGTCGCCGGAGGCGTGCAGGCGAGCGAACAGGGTGTCCAGTTTCTCCTGGATACGCGGGTCGGAGGCCGGGGAGCCGGGACTCCGCGTCGTCGGGGTCAGCGTGATGGTGAACGGGTGGCTCGTCTTGAGTTCGAAGGCCGCCTCCGTCAGTCGGTAGAGCGCGATCAGGGGCGGCGTGCTCTCCACCCGTGCCTGTTCGAACGCGTCGAGGTATCGGGTGTTCAGGTCGCGCACGAGGGCGTCTAGCAGGGTCTGGCGAGAGGGGAAGTGGCGGTGCACGGTCGCCCTGGTGACACCGGCCTGGTTCGCGACCTCCGTGAGCGAGGCGCTCGGGTCGACGCTGAAGACCTGCTGCGCGGCGGTCAGGATGCGTTCGATGCTCAGTCGTGCGTCGGCGCGCACTCGCCGCGCCGCGTTGTTCGCCGTCATGCTCCCCCTTCCGCGCTGAGTGTATCTGACACGTCGACGACAACAAATTCACTTCAACTGTCGCATCGTTGTATCAGTTATTCTGACAACTGAGACGTAGATGCTGCCATCGGGTGGACGAACCCACCGAGGAACGGAGCGCGACGATATGGATCTTCAGCTATCCGGCAGGCGTGTCCTGGTGACCGGCGCGAGCCGAGGCATCGGCCTGGCCGCGGTCCAGGCGTTCCTCGCGGAAGGGGCCGCGGTGACCGCCGTGTCGCGCAACGGCTCGCCCGAACTCGACGCCACCGGCGCCACGTTCCTCGCTGCGGACCTCGCCACACCGGAGGGCCCCCGACGCATGATCGAAGAGGCGCTGGCCGCGGACCCCCGGCTGGACGTCCTGGTCAACAACGCAGGCGGAGGCGAGCTCCCCGCCGAAGCGGTCCTGGACCCCTTCGGCGGGGAGGACGAGGTCTGGTCCCGATTGCTGGACCTGAACCTCTACGCCCCAGTGCGTGCCATTCGCGCCGCCATGCCGGCCCTGACCGAATCACGGGGCGCGGTCGTGAACGTCGGATCGGAGTCGTCGTTGCGACCCCACAGCGCCCCGCTGTCCTATTCGGCGGCCAAGGCCGCGCTCAACGCCTTCTCCCGCGGCCTGGCGGAGAAGGTCGCCGCCGCCGGGATACGCGTCAACGTCGTCACACCCGGTGGGACCCGCACGCGCCTGCTGACCGGTGAGGACGGCGTCGCCGGGAAGGTCGCCGCCGCCCTCGGCGCCGACCGCGCCACCATCGTGGAGAACCTCGTCCGAGAGAACGGGATGATCACCGGGAGCCTCATCGAGCCCGCCGAGATCGCCCGTGTCATCGTGATGCTGGCCTCGCCGACCCTGCCCAACGCCGTCGGCTCCAACTGGACGGTGCACGCCGGGTCCCTCAAACAGCCGGCCTGACCGCGACAACCGGAGACGGTCCAGTGGATCGACGGCCCTGTCGGCCCGCGACGGCGATCCGGCGGAACTCCTGCCCGTCGACGACCGCGGCGCACACCGTCATCCTCCCCCCGTCGGCCCGGTCGGATGTGCTGTCGGTCGCGGTCGCGGACGCGGCAGGCGCGCGGGTCTAGCGGGCGGCGAGTCGGGCGTAGCCCGCCGTGCCGTGGCCGGCGTCGACGGCGCGTCGTACGTCGGCGCGGGCGGCGCTGAGCACGCCGTTGTCCAGGTCGTGGAAGCGGACGGTGTCGAGGATGTGGTCCATGACCGCCCCGACGGAGTCCATCGTGGTGTCGTCGCCGGGGAAGTGACCGGTGTCGAGCTGTTCGGCGATCTGGTCGATCATGTCGGGGAGGATCCCGATCAGGTTCTTGGCGCGGGCGGCGAACTCGTCGGGGGCGATGTCCTCGGCGGCGGCCAGGGTGAAGGCGTGGACGACGCCGCTGAGGGCCGTCCAGAGGAGGTCTTGCAGCGAGGTGTCCAGCGCGGCGGCGCGGCCGGGGTCGGTGCCGACGTGGTCGGCGTTCTCGCCGAGGGCGGCGAGGACGGGCCGGTGGGCCTGGTAGGCGTGGTGCGGGCCGCTGTAGTAGAGGGTGGCCGCGGGGGTGCCGATGATGTCGGGGGTCGCGATGATCACGCCGTCGAGGCAGGTGACGTCGTGGTCGCGGGCCCAGGAGGCGAGGGCTCGGGCCTGGCGCGGCGAGTTGCCGGTGAAGTTGACCAGGGTGCGACCTCGGAGTGCGTCGGCGTCCAGGATCGCCTCGGCGGCCGACTGGTCTCGCACGCAGACCAGGACCAGGGGGCTGGCCGCGCTCGCCTCGGCGGCGGTGTCGGCGACGGTGACGGCCAGGCCCGTCGCCTTGCCTGGGGTGCGGTTCCACACGGTGGTGTCGTGGCCCGCGGTGGTGAGGGCGGTGGCCAGGGCGCGTCCCATGGGGCCGAGTCCGAGGACTGTCACGGAGGTCATGCCGGCTAAGCTAAACGTTCACGTCGACGTGAGAGTCAAGCCTGGAGTGTCGGTGAGGATCGGGGAGTTCGCGCGGCGCGCCGGGGTCAGTGTGCGGGCGCTGCGGTATTACGAGGAGCAGGGTCTGCTGGCGCCGCGGCGGCGGCCGAGCGGATATCGGGTGTACCGCGAGGAGGACCTCCCGGTGGTGCGGCGGATTCGGGTGCTGTTGGCGGCCGGGCTGAGTTCGTCTCAGATCGCGGAGGTGCTGCCGTGCATCGTGGACGAGGACGGGTGGCTGACACCGGACTGTCCGGAGCTGGTCGACGGGCTGGTGGCCCAGCGGGATCGGATCGACGAGGCGATCGGCGATCTGACGACGACACGAGAGAACCTGAACAGGATCATCGACGGCAGGCGCGCCGGCTGATCCTCGGGCGTGGGCTGCCGGTCGCCGTGGTGGAGGTCGGCGCACGATCCGGCCGGTCGAGTCGCTGCCGGTGAAGTGAGCGGGTCCCGGCGGTGCCGTGGTCTCCGGTCGACCGGCGGCGCGCGGCGGCGAGTCGGAGTTCCGCGCCACGGGTCGGGGTGTCGGTGGACCACTGGGTCGCGATCAGCGATCATTCCCGGCTTCGGATGCCGTATGCGAGGTGAACACCGCGACGCCGTCACACCGTCGGGCCGGTGTGTCCGCGGGGGTCAGTCGTCGTCGAGGGCCGCGAAGAGCAGGGAGTCGCGCCAGGTGTCTCGGACGTAGCGGTTGCTGCGGAGTCGGCCTTCGCGCCGCAGTCCCGCCTTCTCCAGCACGCGCGCCGAGGCGAGGTTGTCGGGGTGGCAGGTGGCCGAGATGCGCCGCAGTGCCAGTCGGGTGAAACCGAAGGACAGGAGCAGGGTGGCGGCCTCGGTGGCCAGGCCCCTGCCCCAGTGGTCGCGGTGGAACACGTAGCCGAGTTCCCCTTGGCGGTGGGCGGGGTCGGTGACGCCCACGGCGACCGAGCCGACGAGCACGCCGGTGGCGGCGTCGACGGCGGCCAGGTGGAACTCGGCGCGGGGCGTCTCGCGGGCCTGGGCCACGGCGTCGGCGATGAAGGTCACGCTGTCCTGCATGGTGTTGGGGCCCCAGTCGGTGAACCGGGTGACCTCCGGGTCTCCCGCGATGGCGTGGACGGCGTCGACGTCGGTGTCCTGGAAGTCCCGCAGGATGAGGTTTCGACCGGTGAGGAGGACGCCTGCGGGTCGGGGTCTGGTCATGGTCGTGTCCTCCGGTCGGGTCAGGTGTGCCGCGGTTCGTCCCGGCGGGGGTTCGTCGGGGGCCGGGTGGTTCCGGCGGTGCGGAGGGGGGTTCGGGCGGGCCTGCCGATGACGACCGTCGCGTGGCCGTCGTCGGAGGTGGCGACCTCGGGGACCAAGCCGTGGTCGGTGAACGCGGTGACCGCTCGCGGCAGCTGTCGTCCGCTCGTCTCGATGAGCAGCGCGCCGCGCGCGGCGAGCCAGTGCGGGGCGGCGGCGGCGACCTGGCGGAGGACGTCGAGTCCGTCGGCACCGCCGTCCAGCGCGGTCCTGGGCTCGTGCAGGCGTGCCTCCGGGGGGAGGAGGTCGATCTCCTCGGTGGGGACGTAGGGGACGTTGGCGACCAGGATGTCGACGCGGCCGAGCAATGTCGAGGGCAGCGGGGTGTACAGGTCGCCGTGATGGACGTGGCCGCCCGCCTCGGTCAGGTTTCGGCGGGCGCAGGCCACGGCGGCGGGTTCCACGTCGACGGCGTGCAGTTCGGCCTGGTCGAGGACGGCCAGGAGTGCGGCGCCGACGGCGCCGGATCCGCAGCACAGGTCCACGATCACGGGCACCGGCGGCGGTGTGACGTGTCGCCGGTTGTCGTGGGCCAGGCGGAGGGCCTGGTCGACGAGGAACTCGGTGCGGCGGCGGGGGACGAACACGCCGGGGTCCACGGCGATGCGTCGTCCGTGGAACTCGGCCCAGCCCAGGATGTGTTCCAGGGGCAGTCCGGCGGCGCGACGTTCCACCATGGCCGTGAGGTCGGCGGAGGTGACGGCCGCGGAGACGAGCAGGTGTGCCTCGTCCTCGGCGTAGACGCAGCCTGCGGCGCGGAGGCGGGTGGTGATCGAGGCGTGGGTGGCGGATGTGGAGGAAGCCGACATGGGAGCCTTTCGCCGAGGACGGCGGGTGTCGCTCACCTCGGCTACGCCGGGTGGATCACGCGGCGATGAGGCGGGCGTACCCGGCCTGACATGGTGCTGATGACCCGCACCTCCTTCGTCGCCCGTGTCCGTGATCTACGGCGGCGACACTACCGGAGGGCGGTCCGTTCCGGCCGGCACGGTGTGGTCGGCGGCGACGGTGAGGTCTCGGCCGTCGGCGCGTGCGGAGGGCAGGCCGCCGGGCGATGCTTCGGGGCGACGTGGCGGGCGACACGTCTTCGCGGCGGCGAGTTCGCGGCGGTGCGCCGGTCTGTTCCGACAAGGGCGCGGCGAGTGGCCGGTGATGCCCGCGAACGAAGGAGGATCGAGAGATGCGTGACGTCGTCTACTCGTTGTCGGTCTCGCTGGACGGGTTCATGCGGTCCGTCGACGGTGACATCTCGTGGAGTGAACCCGATGCGGAGCTGCTCGAGTTCCACAACGAGCTGGCTCGTGCGGTCGGCACGTCGTTGTACGGGCGTCGTCTGTACGAGGACATGGCCGCCTATTGGCCGTCGGTGGCCGACGATCCGGCGGCGAACCCGCAGGAGGCGGATTTCGCCCGGATCTGGCTGGACATGCCGAAGGTGGTGTTCTCCCGGACGTTGGCGAGGGTCGAGCACAACAGCAGGCTCGTGGCCGACGATCTCGCCGGGGAGGTGGCGCGGCTGAAGGCGCTGCCGGGTGGCGATCTGGAGTTGGGCGGGGCGGGCATCGCGGCGAGTTTCCTGCGGGAGGGTCTGATCGACGAGTTCCGGCTGTTCGTCCATCCCGTCGTCCTGGGTGGGGGCACCCCGTACTTCCCGGCGTCGTCGGCGCCGGTGCCGCTGCGGCTGGCGGGCACCCGTGTCTTCGACTCGTCGGGTGTGGTGTTCCTGCGGTATCGGCGGGCCGGACGGGAGTGAGCGGGGGACCGGCGGCCTGGATGTGCGGGGCGTGGTGGGCACGGGTGTGGTCGGCACGGGGCGCGTGCCGACCTGCCGCGGTGGTCTCGCTTCGGCGGCGACGGGCGGCCGGTGTCGCTCGTGGCGCACTACGGGGCAGCGGCACCGGCGGCGGGTTCGCGGCCCGATTCGGCTCCGTCAGGGGCGGCGGGCGGTCGCCCGCGGTCCGTCAGTTCCGTGAGGACGGCCGTCGGGTCGTCGCCCGGCGGGCCCGCCGGATGCCAGGAGTCGCCGTCGCGGCGGAAGGGATACCAGCGTCCGTCGCGGCCCAGACGCAGTTGGACGCCTCGGTCGTCGGCGGTCCACCGGTTGCGCCAGACCCGCAGCTCGGGTATCCGGTCCGTGCCTTCCTGCTCGCGGTAGGCGGTGAGGGCGTCGTGGGCCCGTGCGGTCTGTTCGGCGGTCGGGTGCCAGACGGTCTCCAACGCCTCCAGGCCGGGGCGGCCGCCGAGCTCCCAGGCGCGGACGGCACGGGGGAACGCGGCGGGGTCGGCCGCGGCGGCGGCCAGTCGTCCGCGCGTCGACGGGTCGTCGTGGGTGGCGGCGATGCGGACGCCGTCGGTGTGTCGGTTCAGCGGCGGCGGGGGAGCGTCGAGGATGAGCAGGTCGGCCGCGCGGCGGGCGGCGTCGGTGACGAGGAACGCCAGGGCCGTCGGGTCGACGCCGGGGCCCGGGTCGAATACCGCGGCGGGCGGGTGGTCGGTGACCGGCGGTGGGGGCGGCGGCAGGGGAGCGACGTGTCGGGTGTAGGCCTGGGCGGCGGGGACTCCCGGGGATTCCGGCGGTGGGGTGTCGCTCTCGTCGTGGGCGGTGGGGGCGGCGGCGGTGTGGGCCTGGAGTTCGTCCAGGAGCGTGTCGCGGTCGCGGCCGCGCAGCAGGAGCAGGACGAAGGGGTCGTCGTCGACGAGCCATCCTGCCTGGCAGCACAGTGCGGCGGCGTGGCGGCACGGGTGCTCGAAGCCCGCGCAGTCGCAGTCCGGGTCGAGGTCGCCGAGGCCGGGGAACAGGCGGATGCCCGCGTCGGCGGCGATCTCGGCGAGTTCCGGAGGCATGTCGTGGTCGGCGAGGGCGGCGACGTGTCCGGCGGTGCGGGTGATCTGGTCGAGGAGGCGGTCCCAGTCGTGATCGGCGAGTGGTTCCAGCCGGACGACGCTGTGGTGGGTGCTGCCGTCGGCGTCGTGGACGCGGGCGGCCAGCCGGCCGGGGCTGACGGTGATGGACTCGACGTGGCCGGCGGCGGCGTGGCGGCGGCCACGGCGTAGCTGGTCGTCATCCAGGGAGGTGTCTCGCACTGCTCGGGTCCAGGCGGCGCCCCACCACGTTCGGGGTCGTCGGGCGCGGCCGGGTGGGAACGGGGGGAAGCCGAGTGCGGGTTCGGCGGGTGCACGGTTCACGGGTTCCTCAACTCGATCAGCGCGGCCAGGTCGGCGTCGGAGAGTTCGGTGAATGCCTGCTCGCCTCGAGTCAGCACGGCGTCGGCGAGGTCGCGTTTGGCCGCGAGCATGGCGGCGATGCGGTCTTCGAGGGTGCCTTCGGCGATGAGGCGGTGTACCTGGACGGGGCGTATCTGGCCGATGCGGTGGGCGCGGTCGGTGGCCTGGTCCTCCACGGCGGGGTTCCACCACCGGTCGTAGTGCACGACGTGGTCGGCGCGGGTGAGGTTGAGGCCGGTGCCTGCGGCCTTCAACGACAGCAGGAACACCGGCACCTCGCCGTCCTGGAAGCGGCGGATGTGCTCTTCTCGCCGGTCCACGGGGGTGCCGCCGTGCAGGAGCCGCGTCGTGACTCCTCGGCGGGTGAGGTGATCGCGTAGGAGTCGCGCCATGGCGACGTACTGGGTGAAGACGAGGACGGCCCCGTCACCGGCGGTGGCGGTGTCGATGATCTCGTCGAGGACGGCGAGCTTCCCGGATCGGCCGCGGAGCCGGGGTCGGGTCTCGCGGAGGTAGTGGGCGGGGTGGTTGCAGATCTGTTTGAGGGAGGTGAGCAGGGTGAGGATCAGGCCTCGGCGGTGGTGTGCGTCGGCGTCGGCGATGCGGTGCAGGGTCTCGCGGATGACGGCCTCGTACAGGCCCGCCTGTTCGGTGGTGAGGGCCGCCGGGTGGTCGGTCTCGGTCTTGGGGGGCAGTTCGGGGGCGATGTCGGGGTCGGATTTGTGGCGGCGCAGCAGGAAGGGCCGCACCAGTCGTGTGAGGCGGCGGGCCTGGTCACGGCCGTCGGCCGCGGGGTCGGGCTGGGTGGTGTTCGAGGACTCGGGCGGTTCGGTGCCGGATGCCGCGGAGGGCGGGGTGCGGTGCAGTGCGGCGGTGGCGCGGCGGAACGCGGCCTGGGTGCCGAGCAGGCCGGGGGTGGTCCAGTCGAGGATCGCCCACAGTTCGGTCAGGGAGTTCTCCACCGGGGTGCCGGTGAGGGCCACGCGGGCGCGGGCCGGGATGCGGCGCAGTGCCGTCGCGGTGTGAGAGCGGTGGTTCTTGACGTGTTGCGCCTCGTCGGCGACGAGCAGCCCCCAGGGGCGGCCGGTGAGGGCCGCGGTGTGCAGCCGCATGGTGGCGTAGGTGGTCAGGACGATGCCGTCGGTGACGTCGTCGACGGTGCGGGTGCCGCCGTGGAGGCGGCGCACCGGGGTGCCGGGGGCGAAGCGGGTGATCTCGCGTTCCCAGTTGCCCAGCAGCGAGGCCGGACATACGACGAGGGTCGGCCCGTTCTCGGGGTGGCGGCTTCGCCGGTGCAGGTGCAGGGCGATCACGGTGATCGTCTTGCCCAGGCCCATGTCGTCGGCCAGGCAGCAGCCCAGGCCCAGGGAGGTCATCCGGTTCAGCCAGCGCAGCCCGGTGAGCTGGTAGTCGCGCAGGGTTCCGGCGAGTGCGGCGGGCGCGTCGATCGGGTCGGCGTCGACGCGGGGGTCGGCGATCCGGGTGCGGAGGGTCTCCAGGGCGTCGGCGGCGACGACCTCGACGTCGGTGGCGTCCACGACGGTGTGTCCGGTCAGGGCCAGACGGAGGGCGTCGGCGGCGGGCAGGTCGGGTGCCCGGGGTCGGCGGGCCCGGTCGATCACGTCGGGGTCGACGAGAACCCACTGGTCGCGGAGGCGGACCACGGGGCGGTGCGCGTCGGCGAGCAGGTCGCGTTCGGTGTCGGTGAGCGGGTTGCCGCCCAGGGCGACCTGCCAGTCCAGCCGGAGCGGGCGGGTGCCGTCGAAGTAGGCGGCGGTGTCGTCGGGGAGCGTCGATCCGCCGCCCGCGACCAGTCGGGTGGTCAGGTCGCGGCCGAGGGCGCGGGGCAGGTGGACGTCCACTCCGGCGGCGGCCAGTCTGCGGGCGGCCGAGTCGAGCAGGTCGAACACCTCGTCGTCGGTGACGTCGGTCTCGGCGGGCACCGTCTGGGTGAGGAGCCTGCCCAGCGGGGCCCAGTGCGGGGCGGCTCGGCGGATCGCCAGGACCGTGTCGACGCGGGTGCGGCCGCCGAACCCGGCGGGAGGCGGGCCGGTCGGCGCCCAGCAGGCCGCGGCGTCGACGACGCGGGTCGCGTCGGCCAGGCTGTGGAGCTGCACGACGATCCGGAACGAGCCGGGGCCGACGGCGGCCCAGTCGGTGGCGGGGCGGTCGGTGTCCAGACGGAGGGAGATCCGCACCCCGGTGTCGGCGCCCGCGGCGACCTGGCGGGCCCAGTCGCGTAGTTCGGGT
Organism: Actinoalloteichus hoggarensis; assembly: GCF_002234535.1. NCBI lineage: Bacteria > Bacillati > Actinomycetota > Actinomycetes > Pseudonocardiales > Pseudonocardiaceae > Actinoalloteichus > Actinoalloteichus hoggarensis. The sequence goes on along the minus strand of NZ_CP022521.1, from coordinate 3,294,975 downwards.
GCCCGCCGGGGTTCGGCGGCGGCGAAGAGGCGGGTGCCCGCGGCGTCGGCGGCGGCCGGGCCGCGGGGCATCGTGTCGGCCACGGCGTCGAGGAAGTCCCGGAGCAGTCGGCGAGGCTCGGCGAGGACGGTGTCGTCGCCGCCCGTGGTGAGGGGCACGGCGTGGGCGTCGGGGGGCATGGCCTCGGCGAGTGCGGTGAGGTGTTCGATGTCGGCGGCGTCCCACGGTCCGATGCGCCAGGCGTCGACGTCGGTGGGTGACAGGCCGGGGAGCAGTCTGCCTCGGGCGACGAGGTGCAGGGCCAGTCGGCGGGCGGCGCGCCAGAACACCGCCGTCGGATGGGTGAGGAGGGCGGGGTCGGCCAGGAGTGTGAGGGCGTCGCCGACCGGGATCGAGTCGGCGAGGACGGGCCGGACGTGGACGCCGCCGTCGGCGTCGAGCCGGACCCACGGGATCTCGTCAGGTGTGGTGTGGGGGGTGGGCGTGGTGTCGCGGCGGACGACGAGTCGGCCCGCGCGGGGCGGGTCGGCGGCGACGAAGGCCACCGGATGCGGTGAGGGTGTCGGTGTCGTCGGCGCGGCGGCGGGCACGGGATCACGCTCCTGACGGGGACGGGCGGCGGGGTGGGACGTCGTGCGGCGGGCGGGCGCCGGGAGCGTCGGAGGGGCCGAGGCGGCGGTGTTCATCGGCTCAGCCGGCGGTAGCGGCGCAGCGCCAGGGGGATGAACACCGCCGACAGCAGCAGCGGCCAGGCGACGGCCATGGTCACGGCATGCTGCGCCGCGAAGGACTGGCCCTCCCATCCCGGATTGTCGAACAGGGCGCGCGCGGCGGTGACGGTGGCCGACATCGGGTTCCATTCGGCGGCCGCGGCCAGCGGGGCGGGCATGGTCTCGGGGGCGACGAAGGCGTTGGAGAGGAATCCGGCGGGCCACACGAGGATCTGCACCGCGGCGGCCGAGGCGGGGGTGCGCAGCAGCAGTCCCAGATACACGCCGACCCAGATGAAGGCCAGGCGCAGCAGCAGGAGCAGAGCCACCGCCGCGGCGGCCGCGGCGAGGCCGCCGTGCCATCGCCAGCCGACGGCCAGGCCGCAGAGCATGACCACGGCGAGTCGGGCCGTCGAGTCGATCAGGTCGGCGACGGCGCGCCCCCCGAGGACCGCGGATCCTGCGATCGGCAGGGAGCGGAACCGGTCGGTGACGCCGCGGGCGGCGTCGGTGGTGACGGCCAGCACCGTGGACTCCAGGCCGAAGAGCATCGTCATGGCGAACATGCCCGGCAGGAGGAATTCGCGGTAGTCCCCGCCGCCGGGCACGGTCATCGCGCCGCCGAAGAGATAGCCGAACATCAACACGAGCATGATCGGGAACAGCAGGTTGACGATGACGGGCGTGGGGTCTGCCGCCCAGTGCAGCAGGTCACGGCGGGTGACGGCGGCGATGTCGGTGACGGCGTGGCGGAGCCGACTCACCGGTCCGGCGGCGGGTGCGATCCGGTGGTCGACGGTGTGGGGGGTGGTCATGCGGCGGTGTCCTCCCCGACGCGGCGAACGGTGTCGGCGTCGGTGTCGTGTGGTCGAGCGGGGCGGCCGGTGAGGCTGAGGAACACCTCGTCCAGGGTGGCGCGGCGGCGGGCGACGTCGTGGACGGTCAGGTTCTCGGCGTCCAGGGCACGTAGGACGGCGATGGTGGCGGCGGCCGTGGCCGGGGTGCGGGCGGTGGCGCGGCGGGAGTCGGCGTCGACGGTGACGGGGCTGTCGGTGACGCGGCCGAGGATCTCGGCGGCGCGGGACAGGTCGGTCGGGTGGCCGACGACGACGTCGAGTCGGTCGACGCCCAGGGAGGCCTTCAGCTCCTCGGGGGTGCCCGCGGCGACGGCGCGGCCGTGGTCCAGGACGGTGATCTGGTCGGCCAGCCGGTCGGCCTCGTCCAGGTACTGGGTGGTGAGCAGGATCGTGGTCCCCTCGGCGGCAAGGCCCCGCACCTCCTGCCAGAGCTCTTCGCGGCTGCGCGGGTCCAGGCCGGTGGTGGGTTCATCGAGGAACAGCACGGCCGGTGTCTGGATCAGTCCGACGGCGAGGTCGAGTCGGCGGCGCATCCCGCCGGAGTAGCGGGCGACCCGGCGGTCGGCGACGTGGGCGAGGCCGAAGCGGTCGAGCAGGTCGTCGGCTCGGCGGCGGGCCGCGGGGGCGTCGAGGTGGTGCAGTCCGCCGAAGAGCCGGAGGTTCTGGCGTGCGGTGAGGGCATCGTCGACGGCGGTGTGCTGGCCGACCAGGCCGATGCGGCGTCGGACGCCCGCGGGGTCGGCGGCGACGTCGACGCCGTCGACGGCGGCTCGGCCGCCGTGGGCGCGCAGCAGGGTCGCGAGGATGCGGACGGTGGTGGTCTTGCCCGCGCCGTTGGGGCCGAGGAGCGCGCAGACGCGGCCTGCGGGGACGGTCAGGTCGAGCCCGGTGAGGACGTCGACGTCGCGGTATCGCCGGTGCAGCTGGTGCACGTCGAGGGCGGGTGGGTGACTGCTCACACGAGACCTCTACTTCGTACAGTGTACGGATTGCTGGGGTCATCGTACCGTACGATGTACGGGGAAGTCTCGTCGGAGTCCGGGGCGATGCGGCAGTGCTCGACGAACCGCCCGACCGGGACGTCGGCCTCGTCGTCCCTGCCAGGCCGATGCGGACGAGGGCACCCGGCCGGGACGGCACGGTTGGCGGTTCCCCGTGCGCCGTGTCCGACCCGAGGTCGCGAAACAGTGACGCGATCACGCCGAGAATCCGGGCGAGACGATCGTCGGGGTCGCCGACCGACCGGCCGAACCCGCCCGGGAGACGCCGAGCAGCCGTCCAGAGGAACGCCGTCGGCGCCCGGAAGTCGACTGCGATCGGTGGACGGCGTGGGCGCGACCATGAGGATCGGCACGCCCGCCACGGCGGCGCGCGCCGCGACGGCCGGGCGGGGACGTTCGGACGTCGACTCGTCCAGTCGACGGTCGGAGACGTCCGACAGCGCGGTCCCTCCGACGCGGCCCACACGGGTGCGGTGGGATCGACCGGGTCGGCACGGTGAGAACGGCCGCCGAGAATGACCGGGACTATGATCCGATCATCGGACGATCACCCGCCGAGGTCCCTGCCGATCCTGCGCAGCCGGGCTGTCTGATAATCGGACGGAGCTACTCCGAGGGAGTCATGACCATGCCGGCCATCAGCCCTGTGCCGCGGTCTCGCCCGCCCCGGCTGTCGGCGGTGGTGGCCGACCGGATCGTCGAGGATCTGTTCGCGCGAGGGCTGCGACCGGGGGACCGGCTGCCGACGGAGGCCGAGCTGGCCCGGCGACACGAGGTGAGCCGGACCGTCGTCCGGGAGGCGGGCCGAATCCTGGACCAGCGCGGAATCGTGGACATCCGGCCCGGCCGCGGCATGGTGGTCGCGGTCCCGGACGCCACCGTCGTGACGTCGCATTACGAGCTGATGCTGCGGATGAACACCGCGACGTTCGGACAGCTGATGCAGGCCCGCCTGCTCATCGAGGTGGAGGTCGCGGCGCTCGCCGCGCGGAACCGGACCGAGGACGACCTCGTCGAACTGGGCGCCACGATCGACGCGAGCCGGGCGGGTCCGCACGACTACGACACCAGCCTGGACGCCGACCTGCGCTTCCACCGGCTGATCTCCCGGGCGTCGCGGAACCCGTTCGTCGCGATGTTGATGGATCCGGTCAACGAATGCCTGCGCCTGGCCTGCGGAGACACCCGTGGCCATCTCGCCGGCCAGACCGACACGCTCGACGAGCACGCGGCGATCCTGGCCGCGGTGCGGGACCGCGACGCCGACGCGGCCCGGCAGGCGACGCGCGCGCACCTGGACCGGGTGGCCGGCGCGGCGGACTCGCTGGTGGTACGGGACACCGGACGCTGAGGCACCCGCCGCGGGTCGCTCCTCGACGACGGCGGCCGTCGGACCGGCCCGCTGTTCAGGGCCTCGACCGCCGACGACAGGCAGGCGACCCCGACCGTGCCGCGTCACTGCCGTGATCCGGCACGGTGGCCACCGCGATCCCGCGGACCCCGGCGGCCTCGACGTCGTCGTACCCGATGCCGTATCGGATCACGGTCGCCCGCGGCGCGAGCACCGTCTCCGGCTCGGTCCGGCAGGAGCGGACGCTGAACTCGACCCGAACCGCGTCGCGACCGCGGGTCTCGTCCGTGACGTCGAGGAACGCGTGGTCGGTGACGACGACCTTCGTCATCCGGTCACCATCGTGGCGGAGCCGAGCAGCCCGCGTTCGGCGAGGTTGGCCATGAGCGAACGGATGCCGAACGTCCAGTCGGGGGCCTGCTCGGCGGAGGTGACCTCGTTCACCAGCGTTCCGAGCCGAGGCGAGGAGATCGAGACCACGTCACCGTCCCGATGGGTGAAGCCTGCACCGGGCCGCCCGCGGTCCTCGGTCGGCGCGAACATGGTGCCGGTGAACAGCACGAACCCGTCGGGATAGCTGTGGTGTGGCCCGTGCGCGTGGGCGATCAGCTCGACCGGGTCCCGACTGATCTCGGACACCGGGTTGATCCCGCGCAGGGTGAAGCCGTCCTCGCCGGTCACCTCGAGGGTGATCTCGACCGCACGCGCGTCGTCCAGGCCGAACTCGTCGTCGAACAGCCGCAGGAACGGGCCGATCGCGCAGGAGGCGTTGTTGTCCTTCGCCTCGGTCAGCAGCAACGCGCTGCGTCCCTCGAAGTCCCGCAGATTGACGTCGTTGCCGAGCGTCGCGGCGACCGGCCGGCCGGTGGACGTGACGGCCAGTACCAGCTCGGGCTCGGGATTGTTCCACTCGGAACGGGCCAGAACGCCGATCTGGTCGCCGGTCCCGACCGCCGACAGCACGGGTGCCTTCGTGAAGATCTCCGGGTCCGGGCCGATGCCGACCTCGAGGTACTGCGACCACAGACCCTCCGCGACCAGCACCTCCTTGACGGCAGCGGCCTCCGGGGAGCCGGGCCGCAGCTGGGAGATCCGCCCGCGCACGGCATCCCCGATGCGCACGCGGACGTCCTCGGCTCTCCCGGCGTCGCCCTTCGCCCGTTCCTCGATCACGCGCTCGACCATGCTGCGCACGAACGTGACCCCGGCCGCCTTGAGGACCTGCAGATCGACCGGCGCGAGGAGGCGGGCAGCCGAGCGGTCGCGCCGCAGGGTCGCGTCGATCAGGTCTCCCAGGTCCCAGCCGGGCCCCTCGTGCTCGCCGACGACAGCGTGGACGTCGGACCGTTCCAGCAGGTCGGACACGGTCGGCGCGACGGGCGTCAGGTCGACGGCACGGCCGTCCCGGACCGCCGCGACGCACGGGCCGCCCACCGCGGGATCGAACACCCGCGCCACCAGGAGAGCCCGGTCGGCGTCCTCGGGCAGGAGCCGCTCCGCCTGAGCTCGTAGATCCACGACGATCTCCCTCCGGCGGCGCCCCTCGCCATATGAGTCGTATCATCATACAAAGGCGGCAGGCAACCAGTTCTGGGAGACGAAGCCGTCCTGACCGCGAAGCGCCGGCCCGGCCGCACGGTCTCGCCGGTGAGCACGCGCGAACGAGCCCTGAAGAGGATCTCGTGCCGAGACCCGTGCAGCCGGTGCGAACGGCCCGGTGACATGGGCGTTCTCGACACGGTCCCGAATCACCGTTTCGCCCGGGCTGAGGAGGCCCACGCCGCGACGAGGCACGGCCACGCGCGGGTGTCGACCCGCGGCAGCGCACCCGAGCGGCCCCTTCCCGGCGTATTCGGGCGGCATCCCGACCGGGCACGCCGGACCGCCGTCGTGGCTGCCACGCACGCCCCGGCGACGCCGCCGCGGGCGCAGCACGGACGCCTGACCCGCATGACTCGCCCCCCGCGACGCTGCCCGGGAAATCGATCGTCGCCCGCCGGCCGACCTCGCTAGAGTGCGTCCCCAGCCGACCCGGACAGAAGGTGCCGTCGATGCCCGCAGCAGCTCGTCGTGTCGAGGTTCCCGCCGCCCTGGCCGCCTCCCACGCCCGCCACGGCGGCGACGCGGGCCGCGCCTGGATCGCCGCTCTGCCCGCCCTCGTCGAGGAGATGCTCGACCGCTGGGAACTACGACCGGACGGGCGCGGCCGCCACGGCGTCGTCGCCCTGGTGATCCCCGTCCTGCGTGCCGACGGGACACCGGCCGCGGTGAAGTTCCAGCCGGTCGACGAGGAGAACAGCGCCGAACCCGTCGGACTGCGGCACTGGCGAGGCGACGGCATCGTCCGACTCCTCCAGGACGACCCCGCCACCGGCACCCTGCTGCTGGAACGCCTGGACGGCGACCGCTGCCTCACCGAGATCCCCGATGACCTGACCGCGCTGCGCGTCCTCGCCGAACTCGATGCCCGACTCACCGCCGTCACCGCCCCGGCCGGCCTGCGCAGGCTCGCCGACATCGCCGCCGCGATGCTCGCCGACGTCCCCGTCGCCGAACGGCACCTGACCGACCCCGCCGACCAGACCCTGCTGCGCACCTGCGCGGCGGCGGTGGCCGAGGTCATCGGCGAACCCGGCGACCGCCTGCTGCACTGGGACCTGCACTACGAGAACGTGCTGGCCGCACCACCCGGCAGCGACCGGGAACCCTGGATCGCCATCGACCCCAAACCGCTGGCGGGCGACCCCGGCTTCGAGGTGCTGCCCGCGCTCGACAACCGATGGCCCGACATCGTGGCCACCGGCGACGCACCCCGCGCCGTGCTGCGCCGCTTCGACCTGATGACCGAGATCATGGACCTGGACCGCGACCGGGCCGCCCACTGGACCCTCGGCCGCGTCCTGCAGAACGCACTGTGGGACATCGAGGACGGCGAGACCGCGATCCACCCCGAACAGACCCTCATCGCCCGCGCCGTCCTGCGCCGCCTCCACCCCGCCTGACACACCCACCGACCGACCAGACGGTGGCCGCGCGCGGCCACCTCCACGGCACGCGCCGACCTGTCGAGCCTCACGACGCGGTGTGAGACGGCCGGGACGCCGGGGACCCCGATCACTCGCCCCTACCCGCCCCTCCCGACGCGGCCGCGTCCCGACTGCTCACCCCACCCGGCCCGCCGATGACCCGCCGGCCCCGCTCACGGCCTCGTGGTCTCCCGACGCCGCGGCCGACGCCGTCGCGGTGACGAGACGGCCGCCACGGGAGAGGACGTGCGGCGCGAACCGTCGCGCGGGCCGCGGACGGTCACCCCGATCGGCGCCATGTCCTCCTGCGGCACCCGGCCGACCCGCCTCGGCTTGGAACCGGAGATCGGCGGCGATCAGGCCGATCGCCGATCCGGGGCGATCGGCTCCGGTTCGAGGAACCGGTCGCGCAGGGCCGCGGCCACCGCCGCGTCGTCCAGCCCCGTCCCGCGCACGTACTCGGCCGCCGAGCCATGGGCGGCGGCGAGCTCGGTCAGCATCAGCCGCATCGCCTCCCTCGGCGCTCGCCCGTAGCCGGGCCACCGCAACGGCGGCTTGCGCGGGTCGGCCTTCCAGTCGGCGACGAACCGCTGCGTCGCGAGTTCCGTCAGGGCGTAGTCGTCGACGATGTCCTCCTCGGACACCCCCAGCAACGCCAGCAGCAACGCCGCCAGGACACCGGTCCGATCCTTGCCCGTCCGGCAGTGGAACAGCACCGGGGCGTCGGCTTCGAAGGCGATGACCTCCAGCGCGCGGCGCAGCTCCGCCGTCCCGTCGGCGAGCAGTTCGGCATAGCGGTCGGCGAAGTATCGGGCCGGTTCGATCGCGGGATCCAACGCCGCCTGCTCATAGGGGCGGTGCTCGACACTCAGGTTGTGATACACCAGCCCGTCATACTGCGGCACCCGGCCGTTGGCCTCGATCTCGTAGGGATACCGCAGGTCGATCACCGTGCCGATCCCCAGCTCACGAAACCGCGGCCACTCCTCGGCGCGCAGACTCGACACCGCGTCGGCCCGGAACAGCCTGCCCCACCGCACCCGGTGGCCGTCCGCGGTCCGATAGCCGCCCAGGTCACGGAAGTTGTGCAGGCCGACGAACTCCACATGGCGATTCACCGGGTCATGGTAGGAGATCCGACTGCCTCCGAGGTCCCGTGCCGCCGGGCGGACGGCCGTCCTTCGATCGGCGGCGGCACCGGCCGATCTCGCCGCCGCATGCCATGCGGCCGCGAGCTCCGCGCGAACAGGCCCGGTCGGGCGCCGTGCTCCGCGACTCCTGGCGCCGTGCTCCCGGCCGACCGTGGAGACCGATGAGCGGCTGACGGACACCACGGCCGGCTGATCGCCATCGAGGCCGACTCGGCGGCCGTCGCGCCGATCACGGCCGCGCGGGGCGGCGGCGAACGAGCATCCGGCACCGCGAACCCGTCCCGGCGAACCGACCTCGTCGGCGGCCGTCGCCGGGAGCCGACCTCGGCAGGACTGCCGCGGCGATCAGCGGCCCGCGTCGTCGGCCCCCGTCGCGTCGACGCCTGCGGCGGCCAAGGTCGCCGACCAGGCACGGCTGACGCGGCCTGCCAGCCCCGCGGTCGCGAACACCGACGTCACGCCCGTCGAGTCCGCTTCGGCGTCTCCGTCCAGACACGCCGCCAGGGCGATCAGGCTCAGCTCCCACTCGGTCCCGATGCCCCGGGCACCGGACTCCGGGTCGTCGGGAACCCGCTCCAGCAGGCCGTCCGGTGCCGAATGCCGCAGTTCCAGCAGCGTGCCGCCGTCCTCGTCCGGGGCCAGCCGCAGCTCCACCCGCTCACCGCCGGGCTCCCCGTAGACCCAGCTGACCACGAGCAGCCACGGCGGCGCACACCGCAGCACCTCGCCGTGGCCGCTGCCGGGGAAGGCGAACCGACCACCCACCCGAAGATCTCCCTCGGGCCGCTGGAAGAAGCACGCCAGCCGATCGGGGTCGGTGCACGCGTCCCAGACGTCCGAGACGTGTGCCGCGTACCGCCGACGCAGCGTCAGCGCCTCACCCGTCGCCTCGTCGGGGGCGCTGACCTCACGGCGAGTACCGGCGAGGGCGTCGACGTCCGTCGATGAGGCCATCTTCCGTGAGTACCCGCCACCGACCGAGGCGGCAACTCCGCCGCAGACAGGGTCGCGGCGAGGCGGCCCGCACGGACCTCGACGCCGCGGGCCAGGACGGCGATCGACGGGGGAGGGGCCATGCTCGCGGCTCCCCGGGTCGGCTCGGCGGCGGGCGGCGTCCCGCTCGGAGGCCTGGGACCTCAGCGGCGGCCCGTCGCGTGGGTCGCACCGAGGAAGTCGCGCACCGTCTCGGCGAAGCCCGCCGGGTCGTCGTCGTGGACCCAGTGGCCGCATCCGGGGAACGTCCGGAGCACGGTGTGGGGACGTCGCCGCGCCATGTCCTCGGCCATGTCGGTGGGCAGCACGGTGCTGTCTCGGCCGTGGACGAGCAGCGCCGGGCAGTCCGAACCGAGCCAGTCCGGCCGCCAGTCGCCGATCAACTCCTCCTGCGAGGACGTCACGTCGTCGTGGTCGAACAGGAAACCCCAGCCGTCGGCGTACTCGTGGGCGCTCTCCAGGAAGTAGGTCGCGTCGGGGATCCCGCGGCTCTCCACCTCCCGGCGCAGGGCCGCCAACGTCGGAGCACGACGAACCCAGCCCCGCACGTCCAACACCGGGTCGGCGATCTCGGGCCGCCGGTTGAGGGCGCCGCCCTCCTCGACGACCAACGCGCTGACCAGGTCCGGACGGCGCGCGGCCACCCGGAAGGCGATCACGCCGCCCATCGAGTGACCGAGCACCGGCATCGGCCCCGAGGAACGAGCGAGGTCGTCGAGGAACTCGGTGACGTCGGCGGTGTAGGCGTCCGGGGTCACGTCGCCGTCGCGGCCGCTGTGGCCGTGGCCCCGCAGGTCCAGGGCGATCACGCGGTGGTCCGGTGCGAGATCGGCGGCCAGGCGGGCGAACTGTCGGCCCCGACCGAAGTGCCCGTGCAGCACGAGGAGCGGGGTTCCGGCGCCGCCGAAGTCCAGGTAGGCCAGTCGCAGGCCGCGCACCGTCGCGTGGTGTTCTGTCGGTGTCCTCATCGTGCTCCTCGGCGGGACGGATCGGGTGTGTGCAGGGTCGCCGCCGTCAGCACCGCCGCCGCCAGTGCGAGACAGGCGGCGAGGACGGCGGCATGGGTCAGGCCCGTGACGAACGCCTGTCGGGCCGCGGCCGCGAGTCGATCGCCCTCGGGGCCGCCGAGCAACGCGGCGGCCCGCAGAGCGCCGCTGATCGACTCGACCGGGACGGCCTGCTCCGACGGGGGCGGGGGCGCGGTGCGTGCGGCGAGGCGCTCGGCGGGGATCCCGCCCAGCACGGCCACGCCGAGGCTGCCGCCCAGTTTGAAGGCGGTCTCGTTGACGGCGGCGATCGAACCCGCCTGCGGTGCGCCGGCCGAGCCCAGCATGGCGGTGCTCGCGGCGGTCACCGCGGCGCCGTTGCCCGCGGCGAGCAGGAGCAGGCCGGCCGACAGCACTTCGTGGTGAGCGGTGTGCGCGCCCAGGGGGATCAGCGTCAATCCCAGGGCCAGCACGCCCAGGCCGCAGGCGACGGTCCATCGCAGGCCGATTCGTCCGATCAGACGGGGCGTGATCGGGGCCATGCCCAACTGGCCTGCCGCGATCGGGAGCAGCAGCAGCGCGGTCTCGGATGGGGAGCGGCCCGACACCTCCTGGAAGTACTGGGTGAGGAGGAACAGCATGCCCATCAGCGCGAAGAATCCCGCGGCCGCGGCCACCGCGGCAGGCCAGAAGGCACGGTCGGTCACCAGGCGCGGGTCGAGCATCGGAGGCCGTGTCCGGCGTTGGCGGGCGGCGAATCCGCCGAGCAGCACGATGGCCGCCCCGATCGTGAGCAGCGTCCCGGCGTCGAACAGACCACGCCGGGGTGCCTCGATGAGCGCGTGGACCGACGCGACCAGACCGCCGGACACCAGTGCCATGCCGAGCAGGTCGGGTCGCGCGGTGCGGTCGGGCGCCGTCGGCGGGACGGCGAGGACGACGGCGAGGGCCACGGCGGGCAGGACGCCTACCATGGCCGCGAACACCGCCCGCCAGCCCAGCTGCTCGACGAGCAGCCCGCCGGTCATCGGCCCCAGCACGACGCCCAGCCCGGCGACTCCGGCCCACACCGCCACCGCGCGGGCGAGTTCCGCGCGGGGGAACACGCTGCGGATGATCGCCAGAGTCGCGGGCATGACCATCGCGTTGCCGACGCCGAGCAGCGCCCTGGCGGCGATCAGCTCGCCGGGGCCGGCGGCGACGGCGGCCCACACCGCGGCGACGACCAGCACGGCGAGTCCGCCCAGCAGCACCCGACGACGTCCGTAACGGTCGCCGACCGCCCCCATCGTGATCAGTAGCGAGGCCAGGGCCAGCACGGTCGCCTCGGTGATCCATTGAAGCTGGCCGGTGGTGGCGCGCAGGTCGCGGGCGATGTCGGGGAGTGCGACGGTCACCGCCATCACGGTGGTGCTCATGGTGAGCAGGGCGGCGGCCAGCGCCCAGAGGATCACTCGGCGACGCGGATGGCCGGTCTCCTCGGCCGCCGGGCGCGGTCCGACCGCGGCCGACGCAGGTGCGTCGTCGTCGCCGAGTGGTGCTCGCGGCGTCGGATCGGGTCCTGTCACGCGCTGCTCCTCCTACGGACACGGCGGATCGAGGAGTGAGCATAACGAACGTTATTCCGATTGGCATCACAGGTGTCATGTCCACCTGCCGAATACCCTGAACACGACAGACCCGACCCCGAGACCAACGGAGTGCCGCCGTGGCCAGGCCCCGCGACCCGCGCCGCCGCGTCGAACTGCTCGACGCGATCCTGGACTACCTGGTCGAGCACGGGATCGCCCAGCTCTCCCTGCGTCCCCTGGCGGAGGCCCTCGGACACAGCACCTTCGTGCTCACCCACCACTTCACCAACAAGGACGAGCTCATCGCCGCCGTCCTGGCACACCTCGACGAACGGCAGCGCGGCAGGCTGCGCGCCCTGCCCGGCTGGGACGAGGGGCGCAGCCTCGGCGCCGTCGTCCGCGCATCCTGGGACTGGCACCTCGCCCCGGACTCGCTGCCGCTCGTCCGGCTGCTGCACGAGATCGAGGGTCTCGCGGCGGCGGGCAGACTCCGAGGCTCCTACGTCCCCACGATGCTGGGCGACCGCGCCGAGTTCGTCGCCGAGGCCCTCCAGACCCACGGCGTCCCCGCCGACGTCGCACGCCGCAACGCCACCCTGCTCAACGCCGCCTACGCGGGCCTGCAACTGGACTACCTGACCACCGGCGACCGTGATCGCGTGGAGGAGGCCGTCGAGGAGCTGATCCGACTGGCCGACCAGTGGACCGAGGCAGGCGACGCCCCCGCCACCGGATGTACCGCCCACGGGCGGTGACCTCGCGGCCGCCGCCCGCCGCCCGGCCTAGGCGACACCGGACGACGAGAGGCGCGGGCGAGACGCCGGTGCCATCCTGCCCGCCGGGGCACCGGCCACGCCGAAGTCGGTGCCCGCCAACTCCCGCAGCCGCCCGCTCAGCTCCGCCAGCGTCGGCGGCGTCCTCGAGTCCTCGGCGACCCCGGCGGCGGACGCCATGATGCGGAACATCCCGTCCCCGATCGGCGCGGCGCCGAACCGCTGCCAGGTCTAGCCGACCTCGGCCGTCACCTCGGCCACCTCCCGCGGTGACGCCGTCGGCGTCCTGGCTCGCCGCTGCTCGGTCAGCAGCCGGTCGGTGACCGGTTGCGGGATGCCCAGGACGTAGGGATACGCGGTGTCGACCGACGGAGACGGCTTGTCGATGCCCGCGAAGAACCCGCCGACCGGACACTTCGTGCCGTGGTCGAGAAAGCGCTCCAGCAGACCGCGCTGATCCCTCAGCTCGATGCTGCGCGCGTGCAGGCCGAGCGAGCGGACGACCTGGGTGGGTTCCGCGTCCCGCTCCAGGACGACGACGTGCACCCCCGTGCAACCGCAGCTCGGCGGCCGACATCACTCCGGTGGGCCCGCCGCCCGACGATCACGTCGATCACGAGATTCCCCCGATCCGCTCAGGTCGCTTCCGGCCCGCCTGCCGGACGGGTCCGGCGGCACGGATGCCCGCGTCCCGTGCGTCGGGTACTCCGCGCACCACGCCGCGAGTCCCCGGCACACCGACACCGCGCACCCGGCTGCCGCCGCCGTCTTCGCTGGTGACGGCGGCGGCCCGGTGGGGGTCGCGCGCGGTGATCAGCGCGTGCACGACCGCCGCGGCCGGCCTCGGGCGATCTCTCGGCCGAGGCCGGCCGCGGTGAAAGCGATCAGCGCCGTGGTGGTGGGGCTCCGGTGGTGGCGGACGGGGCGGGCACGCGACGGTGCTCGGACGCGGCTCACGACTTGGACTCGACCTTCCCGAGCGGCCGCGGGGCGGCGGCCAGCGCGTCGCAGGCGGTCTGCCACGCGGGGTCGCCGGGGTAGAGCCGCGAGCGGAGGTAGGCGGTGGTGAGCCGTTGGACCACGGCCACCCGTTCGGGATCGTCATCGGTGGTCTCGGCGACGTCGTATCCGGACACCCCGCCCAGGGAGTGCTCCCCGCCGTACAGGGTGAGCAGGGCCTTCGGGCCGGGCGCCAGGAAGTACGGGTCGGTGCTCCAGGTGGGGCCCAGAACCGTGAGGTGGGCGGAGTCGTCTCGGTCGCCCGCGACGACGAGCGCGGGCGTCGTCATCGTGGACAGGTCCGTGGTCAGGAGGAACGGATAGTTCTCGGCCGTGAGATCGCGCAGGGCCGCCCGGTCGCCTCGGCCGGGCGCGGCCAGCAGCACGCCCGCGGTGATGCGCGGCTCGGTCAGGTCGACCTCGGTGGCGTCGTCGGGATCGGCGAGTCGAGAGCCCAGCAGCAGGCTCGCGGTGTGTCCGCCCATCGAGTGGCCGACCACGGCGACCCTGTCCCGGTCCAGACGGCCGCCGAGTCCGGGGACGGCGTCCTCGATCGCGTCGAGCCGATCGAGGACGCGGGTCATGTCCTGCGCTCGTGATCGCCAGTACAGCGGCGCCTCGGGATCGTTCGGGTCCAGGCGCAGCGTGCGGGAGTCCAGGTGGGTGGGCTGGATGACGGCGAAGCCGTGCGCGGCGTAGAAGTCGGCGAGCGGCCCGTATCCCAACCGTGAGGACAGGTGTCGAGAGGGGCCGTGGCCGTGGGAGAGCAGGATGATCGGCAGCCGAGCGCCGCCGGTCGCCGGGATGGAGACGCGGGCCTGGAGGTCGACGGCGCGGCCGGGAACGGGCAGCACGACGGGGTTGACGGAGAGGACGGGCGTCGGCGCGTCGACTCGCTCGGTCGCGAAGGCGGGTTCGCTCATGATGGGGTGGTCTCCTTCTCAATGGTGGCCGTCGTCGGGGTGCCGTCGAGCCGATGACGGGAGGCGGCAGGCGAGGATCACGGGGCGGCGGCTCCTGCCGCGGCAGCCACCCCCATAAACGGAACACTGTTCCGGAAACATACGGAACACTGTTCCGTCTTGTCAACGCCCGAGAGAAGGAGTGAAGGTGTCCGAGACCGATCCGTCCCAGAAGACGCCCGCCCGGGGGCGCCGGGCCGATGCCGTGCGCAACCAGCAGGCCCTGCTGGCCGCCGCCGCCCAGGTGTTCGTCGCCTCTGGCGTCGACGCGCCCATCCGGGAGATCGCCTCGGCGGCAGGCGTGGGAGTCGCCACGATCTACCGGCACTTCCCGACCCGCGCCGACCTCGTCGTCGCCGTCTACCGCCACCAGGTGGAGGCCTGCGCCGCAGCGGGACCACGACTGGCCGCCGCCGCCGACTCGCCCTTCGACGCGCTGAGGCGGTGGACCGACCTCTACATCGACTTCGTCGTCACCAAACACGGCCTCGCGGGCGCGATGCAGCCGGGCAACGAGAACTTCGCCACACTGCACGCCTACTTCCTCGACCGACTCGTCCCCGTCGCCGCCGGACTCCTCGACGCCGCGGTCCAGGCCGAGGAGATCAGGCCCGGCACCACGCCCTACGAATTGATGCGCGGCATCGGCAACCTCTGCATCGGGCACGACAGCGACCCGGACTACGACCCGCGTCGACTCGTCGACCTGCTCCTACGCGGCCTCCGACGGCCGACCTCCCGCTAGAACGTCGACTGGACCCCGGCATCGGACTCGTCTGCCAGAACATGCCCGGCGCGCGGACGGCGACGACATGCAGGGCGCGCCGCGGCCGCCCTGGTCGAACAGATTCGGACCGACGCGCCGGTGCGCGGGAACCTGAGGACGCCGGCGCGCCTGGCCGCCCAGGCGCCGTGGACACCGCCGTCCGACGTCATCGCCCGCAGGCATGAGTCCCTCGCCGAAAGGCCCCTCACCGCCCGGCGGAGAACCGCCACGGCCTGGAACGACGTCGAGGCCGACGTCAGCACATCATCGTCCTGAACGACTGAGAGACGAGCACTCAGGGCGCCGTCCGCCGCTCACCGACCGGTCGTGCCTTCCCCGGCCGCGACCGCGTCGAGGGCCATGCCCGCGCGGTCGCCGGCGAAACGGCCGAGGTCCGCGCAATCCGAAGACACCGAGAGGACCGGCCGCACTCCGGGTCTCCCACCCGGGCACCGCCGCGGACTCCCGGCTGCGAGCAGGCGTCGCCGGTCGATGAGTTCACGCACCGCTGTGCCGGTTCCAGCGGCAGGTCTTCGGATGGACCATGCCGAGGAACGCGGAGTAGTCCGGTTCAGTGGCTCGACGCCGAGGGTGCACATGACACCTGGTCACCCATCTGTGGCCGCGCAGGTCGTTGACGTCCTTGAAGTCGGCGACCGCGCCGCGCTCGGCGAGGATGCGTTCGATGCGCCGCCACCCTCCGCGACCGGATGGAAGACCGACGGTTCCTCGCCAGGCTCGGCGGGGACGAGTTCGCCGGCGTGGACGGCCGGTCCGGCCCGCGGCGGAGAGGCGGGCGTCGGCGCCTCTCCGCCGCGCGGCTGAACTGTGCCGCCGCGACAGCCGGCGCACACTCAGCAATGGCCGGTGCCGCAGCCGACCCCTCAAGGAGGACGACACCCCATGACTCCGCACACGATCGCCGCCGACTGTGCGCAGGAGCTTCCCGGAGCCCGACCGGGCCGCCCCTTCGGGGACGACTGGGACGTCTTCACAGTGCGAGGCAAGGTGTTCATGCCGATGACCGAGGTCCCCGGGCGTCCGGTCGTGATCCTCAAGGCGGACCCCGCCGGGGCCCTCGCCCTGCGAGAGCACAACAGCCACATCACCCCGGCTACCACATGAACAAGAAGCACTGGATCACGCTGGAGGACGGCGACGGCGTGGACGGGCGGCTCATCCGAGAGCTCGTCACCGAGTCCTACCGGCTCGTCGTCACTCGCCTGCCCAAGAGCGACCAGCCCGTCGACCCGCACACCTACGCGGGCGGCACGCGGGTATCCCGGTGAGCGCGGCCGGCGATCGGCTCCAGGACACCGCGCGCAAGGCGGCCCTCGCCCTGCCCGAGGTCAGCCGCGGACGCCCCTTCACCCCCCGGCTCGACGTGTACAAGGTCGCGGGCAGGGTGTTCCTCATCGTCACCGACGACCCGAACGAACAGATCATCACGGTCGAGTGCGAACCTGAGCACGCCCGCGCCCACGTGCACGCCTACGCCTCGGTCACGCCGGGCCGCTACTTCGACGAACGCCACTGGATCACGCTCGAGGCGGGACCCGGCATCGTCAAGCGGCTGATCACCGACGTAGTCGAGGACTCTTACGACCTGGCCGTCCAGCGGCTGCCACGCCGCGATCGCCCCGGCCCCCCGATGAACACCCCGAGGACGCCCACCGCCGGCTGAGCTGCCCCCTGCCCGCGCCCCGGTTCCGGTTCTTCCACCGGCCGCCCGCGGCCCACGCCGCCCGAAGCGCGAGCCCGGCGCCAACAGCCATGAGCATCGCTCATCGAACAGGTGAGAAAGATTCCTTGGACTCATGAGTCGAGCTCGACGAGGCTGGAACTCGGCCGTCGCCACCGCCCGCAGCCGAGGCCCTTCCGGCGACGGCCGTCCTGATCACGGCCCGCACGTCGTCCCGATTCCGCGGACGTCGCATCGAAAGAGGAGTCATGAGCACTCGACACAAGGTCGCACTCGTGGTCGGCGCCAACGGAGTCATCGGCGGCGGACTCGTCGAGCACCTTCTCGAACTCGGCGACTGGCAGGTCGTCGGCCTCTCACGCCGAGGCGGTCGCTGCGCCGACCGGCTGCGGCACGTCCGCGTCGACCTGCTCGACACCGAAGAAACCCGCTCCACGCTCGCGGGGCTCACCGACGTGACCCACATCTTCTACGCGGCCTACCAGGACCGACCCAGCTGGTCGGCGCTGGTGCCGCCCAACCTCGCGATGCTGACCAACGTCGTCGACGCGATCGAACCGGTCGCCCGAGGACTCGAACACGTCAGCCTCATGCAGGGCTACAAGGTCTACGGCGCCCACCTGGGCCCCTTCAAGACACCGGCGAGGGAGACCGACGCCGGACACATGCCGCCGGAGTTCAACGTCGATCAGCAGCAGTTCCTGCAACGCCGTGCGGAAGGTCGGAACTGGAGCTGGTCGGCGATCCGCCCCTCGGTGGTCTCCGGGGTCGCCGTGGGAAACCCGATGAACCTGGCGATGGCGATCGCCGTCTACGCCACCCTGTCCCGGGAGCTCGGGCTTCCGCTGCGCTTCCCCGGCAGCCCCGGCGCCTACGACAGCCTGCTGGAGATGACCGACTCCGGACTGCTGGCCAAGGCGACCGTCTGGGCCGCCACCGACCCCGGATGCACGGGGCAGGCCTTCAACATCGGCAACGGCGACCTCTTCCGCTGGAGCGAACTGTGGCCGAAGATCGCCGGCTACTTCGACCTCGAGGCCGCACCGCCGCTGCCGATGTCGCTGGCCGAGGTCATGGCCGACAAGGAGCCGCTGTGGGACGCGATCGTCTCGCGGGAGGGCCTGGCCCCGAACTCCTATGCGGCGGTCTCCTCCTGGTCGTTCGCCGACGCAGTGTTCTCCTGGGACTACGACATGTTCGGCGACGGATCCAAGGCCCGCCGTCATGGGTTCCACGAGTACGTCCAGACCGATCAGATGCTCTTCGACGTCTTCACCCGTCTGCGGACGCGACGCGTCATCCCCTGACCGGCGAGGCGGGTCCGTGACCCGCCGCCCGCGTCGGCCCCGGTGGTCCGTGCCGCCCCGACGAACGGAGGCGACGCGGACCACACGGTCAGCCGGTCACACCCCGCCGATGGCCTCGATGATCCTCGGACGCAGCTCGGCCGCACGGACCACGGCGTCCACCGAGCCGACCTCGATCGCCCGCTGGACGCTGTGCACCCGGTCGAACTCGGTGGCCACGTCGGCCAGCTTCTCCGCACGCACCGCCGACCGCACCTCGGCCAGCGTCGCGCTCAACTCGGCCCGCTCCGCGCCCGCCGCCGCCCCGAGACGCGCCTCCAGGTCGGCGACCCGGGGGTCGGCGGCGGTACGGCGGTTCACCTCACCCGCGAAGACCACCGCCGCGGCGGGGGCGCCGCCGAGCACCGAGGCGAACGCGCCTTCCACGGCCAGGACCGTCATGTTCGGATTGAGGGCCTTGGAGAACACCACGAACGCGCCGCCGTGATAACGGGAGATCACGCAGAACACGATCGGACCCTCGAAGTTCACGATGGCCCGGCCGATCTCGGCGCCGTACTCCAGCTGCAGCCTGCGCATCGACTCCGGGGAGCCGTCGAAGCCCGACAGGTTCGCCAGCACCACCAGCGGCCGGTTGCCGCTGGCCGAGTTGATCGCCCTGGCCGCCTTCTTCGCCGAGCGGGGGAACAGCGTGCCCGCGGTGTAGGTGTCCGGGCCGTCGGTGGGAGGGAACCCGCGGCGAGCCACCGAACGGGACTCGATGCCCAGCAGACACACCGGCCTGCCGCCCAGGTGTACGTCCTGCACCACGGCGGTGTCGGCCTCGGCCATGCCCGCCCAACGCTCCAACGCCGCATGGTCCTGGTCGGCGACCGCCCGCATCACGGTGCGGATGTCGAAGGGCTTCTTGCGATCCGGGTTCGCCGTCGCCGAGAAGATCTCGCCGACGGTGGTGAAGTCGCTGCCCTCCACGGCATGCGGGAAGTCGGAGATGTCCCGGTCATGCGGATCGGTGGTGCCCGCGTGTCGCGGTCCCGTCTCGCCCGGTGCGACGTAGGTGTGCTCGTAGTGGGCCATCAGCACGTCGCGGGCCGCGGTCAGGTTCGGCGCCCAGTACTGGGCCTGCCCGTTCGGTCCCATCACCCGGTCGTAGCCGCCGATGCCGAAGTTGTCCTCCGCCGAGACTCCGCCGGAGAAGTCCAGGGACTGCTTGCCGGTCAGCACCATCGCCGAGTCCGGTGTCATCACCAGGATGCCCTTGGTGTGCATGAGCATCGTGGCCTCGGCGTTCCAGTAGGGCTGGGCGCCGACGTTGATGCCCGCGACCACGATGTTGATCTCGCCGCCGTCCTGGGTGAAGGTGACGATGCGCTTGAGCGCGGCGGCCACCCAGTCCATGTTCTCCGTGCCGGACTCCATCGAGATGCGGGCCCCGGAGGACAGGGCGAACCACTCCAGGGGGACGCGCAGCCGTTCGGCGAGGTCCAGCGCGGCGATGACGCGCGCGCACTCCGGTTCCGACAACGCCCCCAGTGACTTCGTCGGGTCGCCGAGCAGCACCACGCGGGACACGCCCTCGGGGTGCAGGGCGGTCGGGGTGGTGACCACGCCCGCCACCAGGGCCGCGGTGTTCCGGCCCGCCGGCCGGTTCACCGGGACGAGCACGCCGTCGTCGGACAGGTCGTGCTCGACGAAGCCGCCGCGGGCGCCCGCGAGCATGCCGGTGAGCTCGTAGGGGTAGACGGTGCCGCGCCTGCTGGCCCGCAGCACCTTCTGTCGGTAGTCGTCCAGCGGCTCGACCAGTCCGGTCGGCCGGTCGCCGACCTCCAGCCGCATGCCCGACTCACCGTCGTAGCCGATGCGCACCGCCATGTCGGTCAACTCGCCGCTCTCGCGGTCGCGCTGGCGAGCGAGGAACACGACCTCCTCCAGACCGGCGCCCGTGGTGGTGGGCAGGATGCGCTGGGCGACGGTGGTGAGGTCCTCGTAGGTCAGGTCGCTCGGCGGCCAGACGTAGATCAGCACCCGGTTGGTGTCGAAGCGCTTGTTCGCGGGGCGCCCCGACTGCACCTTGCGGATCGCGTCCAGACAGCCCGCCAGGGTGTCCTCGATCGACGGCAGCGCCACCAGCCTGCCGTCGCCGTCGCGCAGCGGGCTGAGGTCCCGGACCTGGGCGAGGGCCACCAGCCGTTCGTCGGAGGGATTCCTCGGTGCGACGCAGCGGAACAGGTACACCTCCTCGTCGGCCGAGGGCAGCCGCGTGAGGTCGAAGTTGCGCAGCCGCTCCAACTGCATCCGCTGGGCGATCAGCGGGTGCAGGCCGCGGATGAGTCGTTCCTCGGCGATCCCGGTGGACGACGGGCGGAACGTGAAGTGGTGGTGCATCACCGCGCCGCTGCGACCGGCGACCGTGGTCGTGACCCGGCGAACCTGACTGAAGAGCTTCTGGGAGGCCAGCACCTCGCGAAGCTCGGCGGCCATCGCGTCCGGGTCCTCCGGCTGGTCCGCCCAGGTCAGGTAGATGTCGGCGACCACGTCGTCGGTGGGGGCCAGGTCGTCGATGGCCCGCACGGCCGCGGGCAGCGACGCGAAGTCGACGGCCGTGGTCAGCACCGCCGACCGACCGGTGTCGTCCTGGTGATCGGCGACGACGAACGTGCAGCCCGCGATCTCGGTGGCGTGCAGGTCGTGCAGCGCCTTGTTGCCGTAGTACCGGCGGGTCAGCACCTCCAGCATCGGGGCCAGTCCGGCGCCGCGCCTGCCGATGCGCTGGCCGAGCAGTCGCACGAGGGGTTCCGCGCTGGCCACCATCGAGGCGATCCGCTCCGCGCGGTCCGGTGCGTCGGGGTGGGCGTCCAGGTAGGTGAGGTGCTTGCGGACGCTCGCGTAGATCTGTGCCCGGTTGCGTCGCAGCATCGGCTGGGCGAACCAGCGGAAGACGACGGACCGGGCCAGGTCGGCCACGGCGGGGAAGCGGACCTGCGTGGCGGCGACGAGGTGTTCCAGCGCCAGGCCCGCGGGCTCGCGCAGGGCCTCGCCGGGGGGCGGTTCGGTCAGCCACCGCCGCAGCAGCATCGTCACCACGGCCACGTCGGTGGCCGCGCGCCGCTGCGCGAGGAAGATCCGGAAGACCGCGTCCTCGAGTTCGGGGGTGTGCTCCAGGTCGGGCACGCCGTAATGGCCGAGGACCCTGGTGAGCCGCTGTTGGAACTCGGCGGGCAGCCCGGCGCGGTCGGCGTCGAGGCTCTGCAGATAGGTGTGGAAGTACTCGCGGGGGCTGTGCACCTGGGTCTCGGGGGTGCCCTCCGCGCCCGCGGGGCGGTTTCGGGACAGCTCCGACAGGTCGGCGAACACGCCGAGCAGGGCGATCTCGCCCGCCAGCGGCCTGCCGTTGCCCTGGGCGACCTCCGCACGTGCCGAGGCGTAGTCCTCCATCACGCGGGTGCCGTCGTGCGTGTCGGCGTCGTAGCCGAGCAGCAGGGACCGCAGGTCCCGCAGTCCCGCCGCGACCCGGTCGGCGGCGGGGACGTCGACGGGCGCGGGCGGCAGGTCGATCTCGGTGACGGCGGCGGTGTCCTGCTGGGCGCCGGAGTCGGCGGCGTCGCCGAGCGGCTCGAGCCACAGCAGCGGAGCACCCGTCTCGACCTGGCTGCCGACCGCGACGGGGCGTTCCCGCAGCCGGGCACGGAACGGGGCGCGCAGCACCGTCTCCATCTTCATGGCCTCCAGCACCAGCACCGGAGAGCCCGCCTCCACCTCCGCGCCGACCTCCAGCGGCGTGGCGACGACCAATGCGGGGGAGGGGGCGCGCAGGACGCCGCCTTCGTCGTGGCTGATGCGGTGGGCGACACCGTCGACCTCGACCAGGTGGGTGGGCCCGTGTGCGTTGACGACGAGCCGGAACCGGGTGCCGTTGACGATGAGGTGGCCGGTGTGCCGGTCGAAGCGTTCGATCTCGACGTCGGCGGGACGCGGTGTTCCGTTGCCCGCGGCGATCGCGACGCGGAAGCGGGTGGGAGCCACCCGTCCGACGTGCACACGGTATCCCGCGCCGCGCAGCTTGAGTTCCAGCGCGCGGTCGGTGTCCAGCTGGACCTGTGGCCTGCCGCCGTGCGCGGTGGTCAGCAGCCGTTGACGGGCGACGCTCTCGGCGTCCTCGTAGGCCTCGATGGCGGCGGCGGCGAGTGCGACCGCGGAGCCCTGCCGGGCCACGAGCCTGCCTTCGGCGCGGACCCGGTCGATCCAGCCGGTGTCGGCGACGGCGTCGATCACCTCGGGCTGGTTCAGCAGGTCCAGGACGAAGCTCTTGTTGGTGGCGCCGCCCGCGATGATCACCGTGGTCTGCGCCATCGCGCGGCGCAGTCTGCCCAGTGCCTCGTCTCGGTCGCGGCCGTGCGCGATGATCTTCGCGATCATCGAGTCGAAGTCGGCCGGGATGGTGTCGCCCTCGCTGACCCCGGTGTCGACCCGGATTCCGGGGCCCGCGGGCAGTGCCAGCCGGACGATGTGTCCCGGCGCGGGCGCGAAGTCGCGATCCGGGTCCTCGGCGTTGAGCCGTGCCTCGACGGCGTGGCCGCTCTCGGCGGGCGGCCTGCCCTCCAGCCGTCCCCCCGATGCGACGTGCAGCTGTGCTTTGACCAGGTCGAAACCGGTGGTCAGCTCGGTGATGGGGTGCTCGACCTGCAGGCGGGTGTTGACCTCCAGGAACGCGAAGATCTTCTCGCCGGGGTGGTACAGGAACTCCACGGTGCCCGCGCCCCGGTATCCGACCGCCAGGACGAGCCGCTCGGCGGCGGCCTTGAGGTGGTCGGCCTGCTCGCGCGTGAGCACCGGCGACGCCGACTCCTCGATGATCTTCTGGTTCCGACGCTGCACGGAGCAGTCCCGCACGCCCAGTGCCCACGCGGTGCCCCGGCCGTCGGCGATCACCTGGACCTCGACGTGTCGGGCGCCGGTGACCAGCCGTTCCAGGAACACCACGCCGCTGCCGAAGGCCCGTTCAGCCTCCATCCTGGTGCGTTCGTAGGCGTCGGCGAGCTCTTCGGGGGAGGTGACCTTGCGGATGCCCCGGCCGCCGCCTCCTGCGGTCGCCTTGAGCATCAGCGGATAGCCGATCTCCTCGGCCGCGCGGACCGCGGTCGCCAGATCGTCCACCGCGCCCCGGCTCCACGGCGCCACCGGGACGTCGACCTCCTCGGCGAGCAGCTTGGAGCCGATCTTGTCGCCGAGCCTGCGCATGGCCTCGGCGGACGGTCCGACGAAGGTCACGCCGATCCGCTCGCACAGCTCGGCGAACGCGGGGTCCTCGGCGACGAAGCCCCAGCCGACCCAGGCCGCGTCGGCGCCGCTGTCCCGCAGCGCTCGTTCCAGGACCGCGTGGTCCAGATACGGCCGCGCGGAGGCCGGGCCGAGATCGACGGCGTGGTCGGCCTCCCGGACGAAGGTGGCCGTGCGGTCGACGTCGGTGAAGAACGCGACGGTCTCGATCCGCGTCCCGGTCTCCGCGGAGAGCTCCCGGACGGCATGGATCAACCGCATCGCGGCCTCTCCCCGGTTGACGATGGCGACACGACTGAACACCGACCGAGCCTCCTGCACTAGACATGTGTTGGGCGGACGCACCCACTCCCACCATGAACACTCTCGTGTAAGGGCGGGTAAAGAAATGCCGTCACCGACCGTGCCTCGTGCCCGAACTTGTGGGAACCAGCCAAAAAGTGACCCCGATCACCTGGTTGCGGTGGGTGGGGAGGGGTCACGAGGGGTGACGGCCTCGAGTGGGCGTCCGGGCGATCCCAGGTGGCCGAACCCGTTATCGAGACCGAGTCGGTCACGCAGTGTCTCGGGGAGTACGCAGGCGGTCTCGATGAGCATCTCGACGAAGGCCTCGGTGAGTGGATCGGGGTCGGGACGGGTGTAGGCCGTCAACGAGCGGCGCACCGGCGGGTCGGGCCGTAGGACCAGACCGTCGAAGGCAGGCGGGACCATGTTGGCGGGTACCAGCGCGGGACCGAGTCCGGCGGAGGCCAGCACCGGGGCGGCCGCGGTCTGTTCCGTGCGCACGGCGGCCGCAGGCCGGAAACCCGCCTCGCCACAGGCCTGGTCGACCACCTCGGCCAGGCCGTTGCCCGAGGCGTAGTGCACCCACGTTCGGTCGGCCAGCTCCGCGAGATCCACACGGCGGGCGCCGTCGGCGCCCGCCGGATCGTCCGGAGGCAGCACGACGACGAACTCCTCGTCGCCGAGCATCCACACCGGACCGCTCCACCGACGCGGCGAGGGGCCGACGGCCAGATCGGCACCGCCTTCGGTCATCGTGGCGACGAGCTCCTCGGTGTGCCGGTGTTCCGACAGGCTGATCTGGACGTCGTGGTGCCGCTGTCGCCAGCGGCGCAGCACCGGGGGCAGCACGCCGAGGCCGACGGAGTACACGGCGGCCAGTCGCAGTTCACCCTGATCCAGGCCCGAGACCTGCCGGGCCGCACAGCGGGCCCGGTAGGCGTCCGCGAGCGCGGCGCGGGCATGCGGCAGCATCGCCCGTCCTGCCGGAGTCAGGCGGACCGAGCGGGGGAGCCGCTCCACCAGCGGGCCGCCTGACAATCGTTCCAGGATGCGCATCTGGTGCGACAGCGCGGGTTGGGTGACGTGCAGCTGTTCGGCGGCCCGCGTGAAGGAGCCGTGATCGGCGACGGCGACCAGGTACTCGAGCTGACGCAGGCTGACCATGAGCAGTGAGTCTATGGACGTGACAGTCGGCTGCGGCGTGTCGCCGTGGGACTTCCGGTGTTCCGCCGCCGCGGACTCGAGGATCTCGCGTTCGGCCTCGTCTCGTGTGCTCCGAGCCCCGGTGGTGACGTCGGTCGTCGCCGGGCGGCTGCCCGCGATCGACGCCGACCGCGCCCGGGTACGGCGTTGGATCGTCGCGCCGCGGCCGGCTAGTCGTCGGCGGGTTCGTCGACCCGGCCGGGCACGGCGAGCATGGCCGTCTCGGCCAGTGCCGTCAGCTCGCGCGTGGTGGCGCCGTCCCGCGCGCGCTGCGACATGCCCTGGATGACGGCGGCCAGATACGAGGCCAGTGTGGACACGTCGGTGTCGTCGGGCAGCTCCCCGACGGCCACGGCGTGTCCCAGTCGCTGTTCGAAGACGGCGAGGTTGGCGTCGCGCAGCTCCCGCAGGCGCGCGGCGACGTCGGCGTTGGCGGGGGAGCAGTTGGCGGCACCCGAGATCACCAGGCAGCCGGGCGGCACGGTGGGATCGGTGTACTCGACGGCGGCCTCCCGCAGCATCCTGGCGATACCCGTTCGGACGTCCGGCTCCTCGTCCAAGGCCCGCAGCATGAACGCGCCCCTGGTCCGGCGGTAGGTGGTGACGACCTCCTCGAACAGGGTCTTCTTGTCACCGAACGCCGCATACAGGCTGGGCGGCCGGATGTTCATGGCCTCGGTCAGCGCGCCGATCGAGGTCGCCTCGTACCCGTGCCGCCAGAAGAGTCGGGTCGCCGCGGCGAGGGCGGCCTCCCGGTCGAAGGCCCGAGGTCGTCCACGTGTCGCTGCCATCGGCCCAGGCTATAGCGTCCGCTACAGAACGCCGGGGCGGTCTCGGGCGTCCCGTGTCCGATGCTCGGCAGACGGGACGCGGCCGGGCCCCACCGTCATGCCCCCGCGCCCGGGAGGCACCACGACGGTGGGAGCACGCGGAGCAGGGCCGGTCGACGAGGCGGATCGACACGGACGGAAATCCGATGGACGCGCGCGGGCCCGCCCGGCTAGCCTTCCGCCGTGTCCAGCCCCGAGGCGTCAAGACGCAGGCCACCGGCTCTCCGGTGGCTTCCTGGTGCTGCCGTCGACGCACGGCCTCTCTGAGGCCGCGTGGGCTCGCTGTGACGTGATCACCGCCGCCACCGGGGCGCCGTAGCGCGCTTCCCGTCCGACCTCGATCGCGCGTCGCCCCTGTGACGCCGCGAGGTCTCGCCGCGCGCGGGATACGCGGGTCTGCGCGGTCGACGGCCTGCCGTCGTCGACTCCCGACCCGCTTGTACCCCGCCGACGCCCCGTCGTTTCCTCGATGTGGTTCTCGGAGTCTTGTCATGCCCTTCACGATCCATCTGCTCGCGCTCGCCGTCTTCGCCCAGGGGACGTCGGAGTTCATGCTGGCCGGGCTCGGCCCGGCCATCGCCGCCGACCTGGGTGTGTCCATCCCCGCCGCAGGGGCGCTGACCTCGGCCTTCGCCGTCGGAATGATCATCGGCGCTCCGCTCATGGCCGTGGTGAGCCTGCGCTGGCCTCGTCGGCGCGCGCTGCTCGCCTTCCTCACCGTCTTCCTGCTCGTGCACGTCGTGGGCGCGCTCACCACCAGTTACGAGGTCCTGCTGGTCACCCGGGTGATCGGGGCGCTGGCCAACGCGGGCTTCCTCGCGGTGGCGCTGGTGACCGCGACCGGGCTGGCGGGTCCCGGTGCCAAGGGCCGCGCCACCGCCACACTGTTGGGCGGAGTCACGCTCGCCTGCGTCGTGGGGGTGCCCGCCGGGGCGCTGTTGGGGCAGGTCTGGGGCTGGCGTTCGGCGTTCTGGGCGGTGGCGCTGGTGTCGATGCCCGCGATCGTGGCGATCCTGCGGGCGGTGCCCGCCGGCGGCGCCGACGGCTCCGTGCCGAGCGCGCGTCGGGAACTGCGCGCCCTGCGTGATCCGAGGCTGGGGACGGTCCTGGCATTGGCCGCGCTGGTCAACGGGGCGACCTTCTGCACGTTCACCTACCTCGCCCCACTGATCACCGACGTGGCCGGTCTCGGCGA
The DNA here is from genome assembly GCF_002234535.1 of Actinoalloteichus hoggarensis. Taxonomy (NCBI): domain Bacteria; kingdom Bacillati; phylum Actinomycetota; class Actinomycetes; order Pseudonocardiales; family Pseudonocardiaceae; genus Actinoalloteichus; species Actinoalloteichus hoggarensis. The sequence continues at coordinate 3,268,030 of NZ_CP022521.1, read as the reverse complement.
GGGTTGGGTGCCCGCCGGGCTCGCGCTGTTCGGAATCGGTTCCTTCCTCGGGGTGACCCTGGCGGGTCGGATCGCCGATGTGCGGCCGGTCCCGCTGTTGACCATCGGAGGGACGGTGTTGTGCCTCGGGTGGGTCGTGCTCGCCCTGTCGGCGGGCAGCAGGTCTGCGGCGATCGCGCTGATCCTGGTGCAGGGCACGCTGTCCTTCGCCGTCGGCTCGACCTTGGTCTCCCAGGTGCTCTACGTCGCGGTCGACGCGCCGAGGCTGGCGGGCGGGTTCGCCACGGCGGCGTTCAACGTGGGCGCCGCGCTCGGTCCGTGGCTCGGCGGTGTCGCCATCGACGCGGGGCTCGGTTTCCGTGGCCCGGTATGGGTGAGCGCGCTGCTGACGGCGGCGGCGCTGATCGTGGCCGGTGTCGCCTGGATCGTCACCGGCGGGACGGGGGCGACGGCGAGGCCGTCATCCCGTCGCGGCGCCGCCACCGGCTGACGTCTTGGCTGGTCGCGGGGCGCGGACGTCTACGGCGTGACGTCGACCCGACGAGCGGCCGTCGAGGTCGTCGCCGGGCCGGTCGGAAGGTGGTCCGACCGGCCCGGCCCCCGGCTCGGCGTCGCAGGCGCGGGCAGGATCGCGCCGTCGACTCATACGACCGGTCACCGCAGCGCGCACGAACGGAGCCGATGACGAGATCGGCGGGCGGAACGCTCTGTCGGCAGGCGCTCCGAGCGGGTCGGACGGCGACGCCCGAAGATTCTTCGAAGAAGTCACGGCGAGGATGTCGAGACCGGCCCGGCGGCTCCGTCCCAGAGCGAACGCGGCCGTCGGGGCCGTAGGAGCGACAAGGGAGAGTCGACATGGCGAGGTATCTGCTTCTCAAGCACTACCGGGGCGCACCCGAGGCGGTGAACCCGGTTCCGATGGATCAGTGGAGTCCCGAGGAGGTACGCGACCACGTCCGGTTCATGGCCGACTTCGCCGATCGGCTGACGGACACGGGCGAGTACGTCGACAGCCACGCCCTCGCCGAGGAGGGCACCTTCGTCCGGTACGACGGCGAGGGGCGCCCGCCGGTGACCGACGGGCCCTTCGCCGAGACCAAGGACCTGATCGCGGGCTGGATGATGATCGACGTGGACAGCTACGAACGCGCGCTCACGCTCGCGGGTGAGCTGTCGGCGGCCCCCGGTGCGGGCGGCAGGCCGATTCACGAGTGGATCGAGGTGCGCCCGTTCCTCACCGCGCCGCCGACGATCGCGGAGTGATCGGGACGCCGGAGAGAATCGTGTGATGAACGAACTGCTGCTGCGGGAGTTGACGCCCGCGGTGATCGGCGTCCTCGTCCGTCGCGGAGTCGACTTCGCGACCGCCGAGGACGCCGTGCAGGAGGCACTCGTCCAGGCCGTGCTGACCTGGGCCGACGGACCGCCCGACGATCCGAGGGGCTGGCTGATCACGGTGGCCTGGCGCAAGTTCCTCGATCTGCGCCGTGCGGAGGTCTCGCGTCGCGACCGCGAGCAGGCCGTCGACGCCGAACCGCCCGCCGGGCCCGTCGAGGACGTCGACGACACGCTGCGGCTGTTCTTCCTCTGCGCACATCCGTCGTTGACGCGGGCGTCCGCCGTCGCGCTCACACTGCGGGCCGTCGGGGGCCTGACCACCCGGCAGATCGCCGCGGCCTGGCTGGTGCCGGAGGCGACGATGGCGCAGCGGATCAGTCGGGCCAGGCGTCGGGTCGAGGGTGTGCGGTTCGAGCAGCCGGGCGAGGCGTCGACGGTACGTCGGGTCCTCTACCTGATCTTCAACGAGGGCTACACCGGGGAGGTGGACCTGGCGGCCGAGGCGATCCGGCTCACCCGGCAGCTGGCGTCGCTGACCGACGACGCCGAGACCCGGGGGCTGCTGGCGTTGATGCTGCTGCACCACGCGAGGCGACCGGCCCGTATTCGGCAGGACGGCAGCCTGGTCCCGCTGGCGGACCAGGACCGGTCGCGCTGGGACACCTCGCTCATCACCGAGGGGGTGGCCGTCCTGCAGGCGGCGCTGGCACGCGATCGGTTGGGGGAGTTCCAGGCGCAGGCCGCGATCGCCGCGTTGCACGCCGACGCGCCGCGCGCCGAGGAGACCGACTGGCCGCAGATCGTCGACTGGTACGACGAGCTGCTCCGCCTCACGCGGAGCCCGGTCGTGCGACTCAATCGGGCCGTCGCGATCGGCGAGGCCGACGGCCCGGCGGCAGGCCTCGCCGCCCTGGCGGCCGTGGACGCCGGCCTGCCCCGTCGCGCCGCCGCGGCGGCGTACCTGCACGAGAAGACCGGTGATCTCGCGAACGCGGCGCGGCTGTACGCCGAGGCCGCCCGGTCGGCCGTCACCCTCCCTGAACGACATCACCTTGCCGAGCAGGCGGCGCGGATCAGGCAGACGCTGCGTGGGTGAGGTCGGCGGTCGTCGCGCTCGGCGGTGGCGGCCCGCGACCGGGACGAACGGCGCGGAGCCTTCCCGGGTCGGGCGGGGTGTGCCCGGACGCCGCCGGGGCGGAGATCGGCCGGTGTCGCCGCGGCGACGATCACACCCCATTACTGTACCTTCCGGAAGGTACAGTAATGGCATGAGGCCGAGCGCGAGGACCGCGATCCTCGATGCCGCCATCCGGGTCACCGAGCGCGCGGGCATCACGGGATTGACCATGGACGCCGCCGCCGAGGAGGCAGGCGTCACCAAGGGCGGCCTGCTCTACCACTTCCGCACTCGTGACGACCTGTTGCTGGCCATCCAGCGGCGGCTCGTCGATCAGTGGGAGGCGCGGCTGCTCGCCGAGCTGGGCATGCCGCAGGACGAGGCGACGCCACGGCAGCGGGCCGCCGCCTACGCCCGACTCAACCTGAGCGACCAGATGAGCAGCACCGCCGAACTCGCCTTCATGGTGGAGGCGGCGAATCACCCGGCCCTGGCCGAGGTGTGGAACGACCTCGCGCGACGCTGGGTGCCCGCGCCGACCTCCGTCGAGCCCGCCACGCTGGATCTCTTCATCGCCCGGCTGGCCTCGGATGGGCTGTGGTTCCTCGAGGCCACCAAGGCGGTCCCGCTGACGCCCGCCGTCCGGGATGCGCTGACCCGACGCATCGCCGCGCTGACCGCGCCGCCCGGCCTTCAGGCTTGACGCCGGATCGGATTCCGAGCCGCCCCGTCCCGAGGCGGGCCGCGGTCGATCCCGGCCGCACCGCCCCCGAGCAACCGCACTCCGGTGCCCGTTCGAGCGAGTCGAACCCGTCCGCGGCCGCGTCCCGGCCCGCCACACGTCACGAGGACGGCCCCCGAAAGAAAGTCGTCGAACACCTGATGCCCGCACACCGTTGGACCGTGCTGCTGACCGTCTCACTGGGACTCCTGCTGATCTCGGTGGACATGACCGTCCTCTACACCGCTCTGCCCACGCTGACCGCCGATCTCCACGCCGACGCCTCGGAGAAGCTGTGGATCATCAACGCCTATCCCCTCGTCATGGCGGGTCTGTTGATGGGCGCCGGGACACTCGGTGACCGCGTCGGGCATCGACGGATGTATCTGACGGGTCTGCTGGTGTTCGGCGTGGCGTCCGCGGCCGCCGCGTACGCGACCTCGCCCGCGATCCTCATCGCCGCGCGGGCGTTCCTCGCCGTCGGGGCGGCGGCGATGATGCCCGCCACGCTGTCGCTGATCAGGACCACCTTCGATGACGAGCGGGAACGCAACATCGCCATCGCGATCTGGGGTTCGGTCTCGGTCTGCGGCGCCGCGCTCGGCCCGATCGTCGGCGGTCTGCTCCTGGAGCACTTCTGGTGGGGATCGGTCTTCCTGATCAACCTGCCGATCGTGGTGGTCGCGTTGGTCCTCACCGTCCTCGTCGCACCCGGCGGCGGGGGAGCCGGCGCCGACAAGCCATGGGACCCGCTGGCTTCGGTACAGATCATGGTGGGGCTGGTCGGGCTGGTCTACGCGATCAAGGAGGCGACGAATCCGGCACCGTCGCTGTTCGCCGTCGGCGTCGCGACGCTCGCGGCCGTGCTCGGGTTCTGGCTCTTCGTGCGGCGGCAGCGTGGCCGGGCCTACCCGTTGATCGACTTCGCCCTGTTCCGGGACCCGCGCATCCTGATCGGCGTCGTCGCCGCGGCCGCCGCGATGTTCACCACCGCGGGCGTGCAGCTCATCCTGTCCCAACGGCTGCAGCTGGTCCTCGGCGACAGCCCGTTGCAGGCAGGCCTGATCCTGGCCGCGTTCGCGCTCGGCTCGCTGCCGGTGGGCGTCCTGGCCGGGGCGAGGCTGCATCGGGTGGGCGCGCGAGCACTCATCACCGGCGGGCTGCTGACCTCGACGCTGGGGGTGGCAGGTCTGCTCCTCGTCGGCACCGTCGGCAGGCTCGCGGTGGTCCTCTGTCTCGTGGTCATCGGCGCGGGCGTCGGCGTGGCGATGACGGCGGCCTCCGCGGCGATCGTGGGTAACGCGCCCGCACATCGCGCGGGAATGGCGTCCTCGGTGGAGGAGGTGTCCTACGAACTCGGCAGCCTGACCGGAGTCGCCATCCTGGGCAGCGCGCTGACCTCGGTCTATGCCCGCGCCGTCGTCCTGCCCGCCGGCACCCCGGCCGAGGCGGCCGACGGGATGGACCAGGCCCGCGCGGCGGCCGCGGGAATGCCCGCCGAGCAGGCGGGGCCGCTGATCGACGCCGCCGTCTCGGCATTCGACGGGGGCTACCGCGTCACCCTGGCGATCGCCTGCGCCGCGCTGGCCGCCGCCACGGTCTTCAGCCTGTCGTACCGGCGCCGCCGCGTGGGCGTCGCCGCGCCGACCTCGGCGGCGACCGGCCGCTGAGCGCCTCGACACCCGACGGCACGGTCGCACCGCGCGCGGGACCGGAACGGACGGGATTCACCGGGCCGGACACCGAGCCTTCGGCGGTGCGACGGTGGCTTCCACCACTCGGTGTCCGCCGCAGCCGGCGCGGCACGGCCGAGGAGGTACCGCCCGTTCCGGGAAACTGTGTGCAGGCGGGCGGCCTCAACGGTGTAGTCACCACGGTGCGCCCTCGTCGCCCGGCGAGACGTGCTGCCCGATGCCGGGCGATCCAACCCCCTCGGGGCCTGCGGCTCCCCGCTCTCGGTCAGTTCCCGGCCGAGTTCCGCGGAGAACTCGCACAGCGCCTTGGTATTCGAAGACCGGTCACTCGCGGCGACCTCTCGCGGCGGGCCCGACGCGACTGTGCCGCCGGAGCCGCGCCTCCCGGATCAGGCGCCGCTGACGTCTCGGCGGACGAGACATCGACAGGCCGCGGCGACGAAGGCCCCCGCCCAGCCGAGCAGGACGAGCCAGGCGGTGTCGGCACCGAGCGCGACGGACGGGTCGATCGGAGTGCCCAGCCCGCTCAGAGCGGCTTCGTGCGGAAGCAGCCGCACCACGGTCGGCAGCACGCCCTGGAGCATGGGCGAGAGCAGGATCGGGATGGCGAAGAGCGTGGCGACGGGGACGACGACACTCCGTGTCACGACGGCGAAGCCCCAGCCGATCAGGCTGAAGAGCAGATGGACGGCGACGGACGCGCCGAATCCCGCCGTGACCTCGGCTGCCGTCAGGACTCCGGCCGAGAGGTCGGGGAGATGCCGCAGGAGGTGGCCGGGACCGAGGACGGGGACGGCGGCGAGGACGCCGAGCACCGCCGCTGCCATGGTCTTCGCCGCGGCGAGCCTGGTGCGGTTCGGCACGGCTGCGAGGCTGACACCGAGTTGTCCCGCTCGGTACTCGTCCGCGACACAGACGCCGACGACCAGGAAGGCGTAGACCGGCGACAGGAGCAGCGTCCCGAACTGTCCGATCGAGACCTCACCGTCGGGCCCGGCGAAACGCAGAGTGTCCGTCGCCGCGAGCGCGCCCAGCAGTGATGCGGCCAGGAAGGCGACGACGAGCGCGATCCACACCGCAGGCAGGGTGCGGGCCTTGCCGAACTCGGCGGACAGCACGTCGACGAATCGGACGCTCGTCGTCGGCTCGTTCCGCGCCACCCGCCGCGCCGAGCCCCTCACACGTCCCTCCTCGTGAGGACGACGGCCGCGACGCCGATCGTGCCCGACGCCCAGCAGACGAGCACGATCAGCGCGTGCGTCGGGCTCGCGGTGAGCTGGTTGAGGCCGGGGTCCAGCAGCAGGTTCCGCCCCGCGCTCAGCGGCGTCAGCGCGTCCAAGGTCGGGGACACGCGAGTCAACAGCTGCGTCATCGTCGACGCGATCAGCGCGACCGTGCCCACGATGCCCACCAGGGTGCTGCCCGCGATGACGGTGAGCGCCAGGCCGACCAGCGAGAACAGCACCGCGAACGCCAGGAACCGTCCGTTGATCAGCAACGCCTCCGGGGAGAGCAGCAGGCCTGGATTCCAGTCGCGGATCACGGTGTAGGTGACAACGGTGCTGATCACGGTCATGAGGACGGCCACCAGGAGCAGGAACATCGCGGTGGCGAAGACCTTCGCGGTGAGCAGCAGCCCTCGGCTCGGGGTGGCGAGCAGCGTCGAGGCGAGCTGGCGCGATCGGAACTCCTGCCCGGCGATCACGGCGGCCAGGGCGGGCAGCAGCAGGCTGAGTTGCAGCGACGACGCGCCGAGCAGGCCCAGGACCGCCTCATCCACCGGTTGCGGACTGCCCACGAACAACTCGACGAGGCCGTCCTCGGTCCGGTTCTGGATCGCCTCGGCGGACAGTCCCGCCGACGGGACCAGCACGAAGACCTGAAGGGCCAGGACGAGCCCGGTGAAGATCCAGGACACGGGCAGGGTGATGATCTTGGTCAGTTCGGATCGGATCGCGGCGAGCACGGCCGTCACCGTTCCGATCCGCGCCGGTCCGCGGTGAGAGCGAAGAACGCCTCCTCTAAGGACCGGTGTCCGGCGGTCACCTCGACCAGCGGTCCCTGAGTCACGATCCGTCCACGGTCGATGACGACGACGTCGTCCACGGTGTCGGCCGTCTCCGTCATCAGATGGCTGGACAACAGCACCGTCCGACCCGCCGCCGCGTAGTCGCGTAGAAACGTCCTGATCCAGCGGATCCCCTCGGGGTCGAGACCGTTGACCGGCTCGTCGAGAATGAGGATCTCGGGGTCGCCGAGCAGCGCCGCGGCGATGCCCAGCCGCTGCCGCATCCCGAGCGAGTACTTCCGCACCCGCCGTCGCGTCGCGTGGGCGAGCCCGACGACCTCCAGCACCTCCGCCACCCGCCGCCCGGGGAGACGGTTGGACTGGGCGATCCAACGGAGGTGGTCGATCGCCCGACGTTCCGGCACCGGCCCCGCGTCGTCCAGCAGCGCGCCCACCGTGCGCAACGGGTGCCTGAGCTCCCGGTAACGCATGCCGTCGATCAACGCGGTGCCGCTGGAGGGGCTGTCCAGGCCCAGGATCATCCGCAGGGTGCTGGACTTGCCCGCCCCGTTGGGTCCCAAGAAGCCTGTGACGCGGCCCGGTCGCACGGCGAACGTGACGTCGTCGACTGCCGTGGTGTTCCGGTGGTGTTTCGTCAGCTGAAGAACTTCGATCATGTGCGTACTCGTCTCATCGCCGTCGGCTGGTGCGGTCAGCCTGCGGCAGCCGTGCCCGTGCCCGCGTCCCCCGGAAGTAGACAGCTCAGCGCGGTTCGTGGAGGAGCCCGGCCTCATAGGCGAGCACCGCCAGCTGCGTGCGGTCGCGCACGTCGAACTTGAGGAACATCCGTCGCAGGTACGTGCGCACCGTCTCCAGACTCAGGAACAGCTCGTCCGCGATCCGTTGATTCGAATAGCCGCGCGCCACCAGGCGGACGACCTGCAGCTCGCGTTCGGAGAGCGGCTGTCGGGTGAACACGTGGGGTCGCGGCGGCCTCGGCGGCGCGAGCCTGCGCATCAGTCTCGCGGTGACCTCCGGCGCGAGCATGGCGTGACCCGCGTGGACGGTGCGCACCGCCCGCAGCACCTCCGGCGGGGAGGCGTTCTTCAACAGGAAACCGGCGACACCCAGCGCCAACGCCTCGTGCACGTAGTCGTCCAGGTCGAACGTCGTCAGCATGATCACCCGGATGCGGTCGGTCGCCCCGAGGACTCGCCGGGCCGCCGCCAGCCCGCCGCCCGGCATCTGCACGTCGAGCAGCGCCACGTCGGGGGTCGACGCCAGGATCCGGTCGGCCGCCTCGATGCCGTCGGCCGCCTCCCCGACGACCCGGAGACCGGCCGTGCGGTCGAACAGCTTTCGGTAGGCGGCGCGGAAGCGGTCGTCGTCATCCGCGAGGAAGACCCGGATCGGCACGGCCTCGTCATCGGTCACCGGGCACCCGCCGACGGCAGCCGTGCCTCGACCTCGAAGCCTCGACCGGGCCGGTTCCGCCACTCGACGGTGCCGCCCACGAGCCGAGCGCGTTCCCGCATCCCCGTCAGGCCGAAGCCGCCCGCCGCGAGGTTCGGCATGCCCGGCCCGTCGTCGCGGACGCGCACCACGAGGACGTCGCCGTCCTGGCCGAGTTCCACGGTGCAGGCCGCGCCCGGCGCGTGACGCACGACATTGCCGAGCGCCTCCTGGACGATTCGAGTCGCCACCATGCCGGTCGCCTCGTCGACCGACGGGGGCACGGCGATCCGCGAGGCGACGTCGACTCCGGCCGATCGCGTCGCGTCGATCAGCGCGGGCAGGCGGCCCAGGCCGCCGCCCGTCGCAGCCGCTCCGGCCGACGGTGCGGCGACGGCCGGGTCGGTCCGCAGCGAACCGACGAGGACCTGCATCTCCTCCAGGGCGTTCCTGGCGTGCCCTTCGATGTCGGTCAGCGCGTCCCGAAGTTCCCGCTCGTCGGCGTCGGGCAGGGCCCGGATCACGCCCGCCTCGGCGCCGATCACACCGAGCGCGTGCCCCACCACGTCGTGGACGTCACGGGCGACGTCGAGCTGCAGTCGCGCGGCCCGTTCTCGTGCCTGGGCACGTTCGACCGCCACGGCCGCGTCGATCTGTCGTCCCACGGCGACTCCGGCCAGCCAGGCGACGCTGAGCGCCGCGGCCGCGATCACCAGCCGCTGCACCGTGTCGTCCGGTCCCGCCACGGGCATCCCGATCGTCATCGCCGCGGCCGTGGCGATGACGAGACCGACGACGAGGGCGCGGGAGCGGTCGCCCCGCGCGAGGGCGACCGGATAGAGACACCACGCCGCGGCCAGCATCGGGTCCTGCGTGACCTCCAGGACGCCTGCGACGATCGTCGCGGCGGCCGCCGCCGCGGCGGAGAGCCTCGGGTGCCGCCTGCGCGTCTGCATCGCCGCCCCCGCGACCACCGCCGCCGCGACGCCGACGACGATCAGCCACGGCGCGGGCGCCCCCGCGATGGAGGGCAGCCAGAACACCCCGATGACCACGAGCGCGGCGGCCGCGTCCAGCAGCATCCGGGAGAGTCTCGGCCTGCCCGACACGGTGGGGTCGGCAAGGATGCGGTCTGCCACCGCACCGGTTCTACACGGCCGACCCGAGGGGCGAGGCAGGCGGTCGATCCGCCGCCCGGACCGGGGTGAACGGACTCGTGCGCGACGGTCGGGCGACAGTCCGTTCGGCCCACGGCTCCGCCACCGGCGCCACCGGGGACACGGCCGGGGTCCGGCCTCGGCGGTGCTGTCGGCGACGGCGCGGGTTCGCCGCGGCGGAGGCGCCCTTGAAGCAGCCGAGGAGCCTTCGGCCGCGCGTCCCGTGCGTGGACTATCACGTCGAGCCACGCTGTGGGACCGGAGACGTGCAGCCGGTGGAAGCGGATGTGCCCAGGTCGTCGATGCCGCCCGCGACGGCGAACCGATCGGAACGCGGCGCCGCCGGGTCCGGGTGTCTCCGCCGGTACGGGAGCGCCAGATCGGCGCCACGGCCGGTTGATCAGGTGGCCGACAGCGCCGTCGCAGCCGGTGCTTGCGGCCGTGACAGCGCCTGCGGCGTGGCGGGACCGCGACGACAGGCACGCCGCGGCAGGCCGGGAGCACGGGAGCCGCCACTCGAGTCAGCGGTGCGCGGACCGTCCTGAACGGGCATGGGCGGACCAGGAGACGGACACCGCCTGCGGTCGTCCGGCGTGCCTCCTGTGGACGCGGAACCACGGCGGTCCGAAGCCGGTCTTCCAGCTCCTCATCCAACCGGTGCTCGACGATCGACGTCGCACGCCGTCCAGCACCGGCCCGACAGGCGTCCCCGTCTTCGACTCGCCCGCACGTCGCAGGCCGCTCCCGCCTGCCGACCCGACACGGCGGCCGTCGTCGTCGCGAGGCGCCGCACCGACGAACTGCTTCGGAAGGCCCGGCGTCAGTAGCCGACGGTGATGTGTCGATTCTCGCCGGGCCTCTCCAGCTCGTCGACGACGGCGATCGCGAAGTCCTCGGCCGAGATCCACGATCGACCGTCGGCCGCCACCATCAGGCCGGTGGTCCCACGTCGGTAGCCGCCCGTGCGCGCACCGGGTTCGAGGAGCGCGGGCGGGCTCAGGTAGACCCAGTCGGCGTGATGGGCCCGGCAGACGTCCAGCTGCACGAGGCTGGCGGCGGCGATGGTCCGCACGAACGGCGGCACGAATCGGTCGTCGTCGAACACGAGTCCGCCTCGAGGGCTCAGCAGGGGTGCCGCCCCGCCGATCAGCAGGGCACGAGTTCGGGCTGCCACGGCCGCGTCGAGCAGGGCGGTGGTCGTCGCCGCGACGGTGTCCTCCGCGCCGGGGGCGGGGCGGGTGGCGCCGACGATCGCGTCGGAGCCGCCGAACAGACTCGTCATGTGGGCGACGTCGGCGGCGTCGCCCTGGACGACGGACACCCCGGCGGGCAGCGACTCCGGCCTGGTCCGACGGACGACGGCGGTGACGTGGTGCCCTCGGTCGACGGCCTCGCCGACGACGCGAGAACCGGCCATGCCCGCGGCTCCGATGACGGTGATCTTCAACTGTCGTTCCTCTCCTTGACGGTTCTCGGGGTGATCTGGCCCGCGACGATCGCGGCGAGCGCGACGGCGAAGCCGAGCAGTTGGACGGGACCGAGCAGCTGGCCGAGCAGGACGGCACCGAGCAGGGCGGCGATCATCGGCGACAGCAGGGTGAGCACGGCGACGGAGGTGACCGGCAGCGTGGTGATGCCGCGGAACCACAGGATGTAGGCGATCAGCCCACCGGGGATGCCGAGCCAGAGGTAGCCGAGCAGGGCGCCCGCGTCGACCGCGGGCGGCGGCCCTTCGACGAGCAGCGTCACGGGCACCAGCAGCAGCCCGCCCGCGGCCAGCTGCCACCCGGCGAACGCCGTGGAGCCGACGCCATCCGGGCGGCCCCAGCGTTTCGTGAGCGTCACGCCGAGGGCCATCGCTCCCGCGCCGCCGAGACCTGCCGCCACGCCGACCACGTCGAAGGCCGCGTCCGGTCCGAGGACCACCAGCCCGACCCCCGCGATGCCCGCCACACCCCAGCCGAGCGTCCAGGCCGAGACGCCCTGTCCGAGCACCATGACGGCCAGGATCGCCACGAGCAGCGGCTGCGCGGCGGCCAGAGTCGCGGCGACCCCGCCGGGGAGTCGTTCGGCGGACACGAACAGCAGGGGCAGGAACACGCCGATGTTGAGCACGCCCGACGTCGCCGCCTTCAGCCACCACGTCCCGCGCGGCAGGGTTCGGGTGATCGCCAGCGCGATCAGCCCGGCGGGCAGGGCACGCACCAGCGCGGCGAACAGTGGATGCCCCGCCGGGAGCAGTTCGGTGGTGACCACGTACGTCGTTCCCCACACAGCGGGCGCGAACGCCGTCAGTGCGATGCCGGCGAGCCCGGCCGGGATCGATCTCGTCGTCAGGTTCGTCACGAGATCCAGGATCGACGCCCCCGATCAATGAGTCCAACACATGCTTGTCACGTGATCCATCGTGATTCACGATGGATGAATGGAGCTTCAGCAGCTGCGTTACGTCGTCGCCGTCGCGGAGACGAGCAGCTTCACCCGAGCCGCCGAGCGATGTCTGGTCGTCCAGTCCGCCCTCAGCCATCAGGTGGCGAGACTGGAACGGGAACTCGGGGCTCGACTCTTCGAGCGCACGAGCCGTCGCGTGCGGTTGACGCACGCGGGGGAGGCGTTCCTGCCTGCCGCCCGGCAGTGTCTCGACGCGGCCGAGCGTGCCGCCGCCGAAGTCGCCTCGGCCGTCGGCGAGATCCGGGGTCGGCTCGCCGTCGGGGTGATCCCCACCGTCGCCGCGGTGGACGTCCCGGCCGCGCTGCACTCGTTCCACCAGCGCTGTCCCCAGGTGCGGATCGACCTTCGCGTCGGCCCCAGCGAACAGCTCGTCGAGCAGGTCAAGGACGGCGTCCTGGAACTCGCCTTCCTCGGCCTGCCCGTGACGGCCCGGCCGCGGGGGGTGGAGTCCCGGCCGCTGGCTCAGGACCGACTCGTCGCGGTGGTCGCGCCCGACCATCGGCTCGCGGGGGAGTCCGAGATCGAGTTGGCGCGGCTGGCCGACGAGGCGTTCGTGGACCTCCCGGCGGGAACGGCGGGTCGCGCCCAGTCCGACCAGGCCTTCGCCGCCGCGGGCGTGCACCGCGAGGTCGCCTTCGAGGTGACCACCGTCGATCTCATGATGATCCGCCTCGTGCGACAGGGGCTCTGCGTCGCGCTGCTCCCGTCGAACTACGCGCCGGACCTGACGGGGGTGGTCACGATCCCGGTCCGGGACGCGCCCGAGCGGATCGAGCATCTCGTCTGGACTCGCGCCACCCTCAGCCCGGCGGCGACGGCGTTCCTGACCGCACTGGACATCGCCGTCGACGGGGCGACGCGCGGGCAGCCGACGACACCGGGGTGGCCGGCCGCACCTCGGTGGGACGGTGAAGGGAGGCCGGCGTGACGGAGGGCCAGGCCCCCGGCGGCACCGTGCTCACCGGGCACCGGTCGATCTCCTCGGCATCGCACACGCCCGTGGAACCCGGTCGCCGCCGATCTCGATGTCGTTCTCACGGCCGCTCTTTCGGGATCTCCCCGTCGAACGGCTCGGGCCCGGAAAGAAGCGTCTGCGGAGATCCGGGGCTCGTGACGCTGTGCCCGCGCCGCTCGACGGCGACTCCTCAGGACCAGACAGGGTGACGAGAGCCGATCACGGCCGGGTCTTCGAGGACTACGGTCGGCCCCATGGCGACGCTGCGGCTCTCGTGGCCCGGGACGTCCACGAAGATCGAGGTGACCTCGACAGTCGAGTTCGCCATGACATGGATCACGTGTCGCCTGGCAGCCGTGTGACCAAGGCCGCCTATTCCGAGGAAGTGACCATGACGGACACGCCGACCGTCGGCACGTCCAACACCGACCAGTTCCGTTCCTGGGACGGCGACGGCGGAGCGTTCTGGACCGAGCGGGCCGACCGCTTCGATCAGGGTATGGCCGGCTACCACGGTGGGCTGTTGACCGCGGCCGACATCCAACGGGATTCGGCGATACTGGACATCGGCTGCGGGAGCGGCCAGGTCACCCGCGACGCGGCCCGCATCGCCCAGGACGGCTCCGCGCTGGGCGTCGACCTGTCGTCGACCCTGCTGAGCCTGGCGCGCGCCCTGACCATTGGGGAACGGCTGACCAACGCGACGTTCGTGCAGGCGGACGCGCAGATCCACGACTTCGGCGAGTCGCGTTTCGACGTCGCGCTCTCAGCAGACACGGCACGATGTTCTTCGGTGACCGGCAGGCGGCGTTCGCCAACATCGCGCGCGCCATCCGAACAGGCGGCCGCTTCGTGCAGCTGACCTGGCAGGCACTCGACCGCAACGAGGGCATCAGCACGTTCCGGACCATCGCGTCCGGCGGTCGCGAACTGCCGCCGCCACCCCCGGAGGCGCCGACGCCGTTCTCACTGAGCGACCCCGATCGAGTGCGTCGGCTGCTGCATGAAACAGATTTCACCGACGTCGAACTGACAGGGCTGACCGTTCCCATGTACTACGGCCGTGACGTCGACGACGCATTCGAGTTCATCACGGACCACTTCCCCTCGGCCTTGAACCGACTCGACGACGAATCCCGTGCCCGCGCCCTCGACGCACTCCGAAGCGACGTCGCCGACCACCGCACCGATCGAGGTGCGCTGTACGACGCGGCGCACTGGCTCGTCCACGCTCGACGCACCTGAGCGCACAGGCGACCAGGGTCTTCGATCACCATGAACGCCGCGCGGGGGAGACCCGCTGGCCTTGGCGGCGGCCGCGCGGTCCGGGCACCGTGTCGCGCGCCTGCGGCGGCCGGTACGCGGTGAGGCGGCGGGTCGACTCGACGTCGACGCCGTTAGTCGGACGGAGCCGGCGTCCGCACTGCGCGCCGAGAGACACCGGGGGAACCGCGTCATCGACGCGGCGTCCGGGCAGGCACATCGACGCGACCATCGGCACTGAGCCTCCCGATCGCCCTGGGGCGGCACGCCGCGGCCGCCCCAGCCCTGGTCGTTACCGACCGAGCGGACCGCTGCGCCGGGAACAGTCCTGACCGAGCACACACCGCGAGATGACCAGTCGACCCGAGTCGGCCGTCTGGCGATCTCCGTGGCATGCCCCGACCTGCTCCCGACGCCCGAGAGATCCTCGACGTCACTCAGGCCTCGGTGCTCCGCCACGGCGTGGCCAAGGCGTCGACGAACCACATCGCCAGGGCCGCCGGGGTGTCGAAGGTCCTGCTACACCTGTGTTTCGCGTCGCGGGACGCGCTGCTGGACGCCCTGATCGGTCCAGAGCTCGCCCGACAGCCGCACGTAGTGCGCGACGCCGTGCTCGCCGACGACCGGGGGCCTGCTGTCACCGGCACTCCGCCTCGGCGCTGCGTGACCATCCGCTGCTGTGGATGTTGAAGTCGCTGACGGCCGAGGTCGAGGACGACGCCTGACCGACATGTCACGGCGGTGTCGCACCAGGCGGGGCGAACGGGGCCGCTAGTCGTCGTCCGCCGCCCGTCCGGCCCGACGGCTCCAGCCTCGCAGCCGGGCGCGCAGCTCCTCGGGTGCGTGCACCTCGAACTCGCAGTCCGCCAACAGCAGCCGGGCGGCCAGCCACTCGACGGTGTCCGCGTGCCCACGCACCACACAGCTGGTGTCGTCGATCGCGGTCACCTCGGCGGGATCGGCACCGAGACGACGGACGGCCTCGGCGGCGGGCAGTCGCAGCGTCGCCACCATCTCGTACACCGGCGCCAGGGAGAAGAATCTGCTGGTGACGAACTCGGCCGCGTCCCGGATCGGCGGCTCCCGAGGCGGCACCCGCACTCCGGTGCGCGCGGCGTCGTCGATCCGGTCGACCCGGAAGATCCGCCAGTCGTCCCGTTCGACGTCGAAGGCGGGCAGATACCACCGACGCTCCGCCGCCACCAGGCGATACGGCTCGACGAGCCGCCGTCCGGTGCGCCCGTCCGCCGAGGCGTAGCCGAACCGCAGCCGTTCGCCCGCGATGACGGCGCCCGCGATCACCGCCAGCACCTCCGGACTCACGCTCGCACCGCCGCCCATCGTCATGGGCACCGTCGCCGAGCCGAGTGTGTCGACCCGCTGCCGCAGTCGCGACGGCAGCACCTGGGCCACCTTGGCCAGCGCCCGCAGCGACGCCTCCTCGATGCCGGTCACCGGATGGCCGGTGGCAAGCCGGATGCCCACCGCGATCGCCACGGCCTCCTCGTCGTCCAGCAGCAGCGGCGGCATGGCCTGTCCCGCGCGCAGGCGATAGCCGCCGATCGGTCCCCTGGCGGCCTCGACCGGATAGCCGAGCTCGCGCAGCCGATCGATGTCGCGTCGCACCGTGCGGCGGCTGACCCGCAGCCGCTCGGCCAGCTCGCCGCCCGGCCACTCCCTCGGGGTCTGCAACAGCGACAGCAGCCGAAGCAGCCTGCCGGAGGTCGAACTCATGACCGACAGTGTCGACCCGGAGCCCGACATCCCCGGCGGCGGACCTCCTTCGTCGCCGAACCACGGCGGCCGGAGCGCCCGCGGACGTGCGTGTTCGGTCGGCGCGGGCGGCCGGACAGGTCGCACCGCGGCCGCCGGCGGACACGATCCGGCCACTGCGGAGGATCTCCGCCCGTCCGACGACCCGCCGATCCGGCTCGGGGCATCGGCGACCGCATCACCGAGACCGCCTGCCGTCCCGGCTGCGAGACCTGCGGGGCATCGGCCACCGTGCCGACGAACGGTGCGCACCGGCGGCCTGCTTCGGCGGCGTCGGCGGCCGGGGCGGACCCACGTCACCGACCGCGCCGAGACGACCCGTTCGCGCCGCGGCGAGGACGGCCCGCGAGGGCCGGGTCGTCGCCGGCCGCGGTCGGCCGCCTGCCGCCGACCGCAGCCCGTTCCCCGAGACGCGAGCGACGGCCCCCTTTCCGTCGTTCTCGCGGAACGCACCCATGTCGGGTGATCGCCGCCGTCGACAAGACGGCCGTCCCGCGACCGCGCCCCGAGCGCGGCCGAGCCGTCGCGGCCCCCGGATCAGACCGAGGCGACGACTTTCCAGTGGTGGCCGTCGGGGTCGGCGAACAGCCCGACGTAGGCGCCGTCGTCGGTGCGCCTCGCGGGCGCGGTGACCCGGCCGCCCGCGGCCGCCGCCGCGGCGAGCAGCCGGTCGACCTCGGTCGGCGACGCCGCGAGGTGGGTGAGGACGAGCGCGGCGAACCCGTCACCCGCCTCGGACACCCCGGCGTCCTTGGCCAACGGCTTACGCGGCAGCAGCCCCAGCCTGCACACGCCCTCGGCGATGGTGAAGTCGATGAACTTGTCGCCGTAGTCGTGGTCGGCGCTCATGCCGAGCGCCTCGTAGAACACCGTGGACGCCTTCGGACTGGCGACGCCGAGGATGACGGCGGTCTCGGTCGGCCGCGGCGGGTCCGGGACGGGGTCGGGATTCCTCTTCGACGAGGCCGCCAGCTTCCAGACGGCGCCGTCCGGGGCTCGATGCACGGCGGTGAACTCGCCGAAGAACTCCTTCTTCGCCTGCTTGACCACCGTCGCCCCCTGCGCCGCCGCTGTCCCCAGCAGCGCCTCGACCTCGGCGGGCGACTCGACGGCGACGGACAGGACGTAACCCCGGAAACCCGAGGTCGCCGGGTCGACGGCGACCTCGGCGGCCAGCTCGTCGATCGGATGCAGCGTGAGCCTGCCCGCGCCGTGCAACCGCAGGCGGACGGACTGGTCGTCGTCGGCGACCGGGGCGGCGAACGCGGTGGCGTAGAAGTCGCGAGCCGCGGCGAGCCGCGGTACGCCGAGAGCGATGATGTCGAGAGAGAGTGCCATCGGAAGGATCCGCCGTGTCGTGGCGGGAGGCCGCTCGGCCGGAACTGCTCGTTCAGGCGAGCTGATCGATGCGGAGCAGGTTGCCCGCGGGATCACGGAAGGCGCAGTCACGAATGCCGTAACCCTGGTCGGCGGGTTCCTGGACGACGTCTGCTCCGGCGGCCTGGAGGCGGTCGAAGAGGCCGTCGAGGTTACCGGTGGCCAGCGTGACCGAGGCATGGACGCCCTTGGCGATGAGCTCGACGATGGTGCGTCGCTCCGCCTCGGTGATGCCGGGGTCCACGGCAGGCGGATGCAGCACGATGGACGTGCCCTCCTCACCGACCGGTCCGACGGTGATCCAGCGCATGCCGTCGTAGCCGACGTCGTCGCGGACCTCGAAACCCAGCACGTCGCGGTAGAAGCCGATCGCGGCCTCAGCGTCGGTGTGCGGGAGGAAGACGTGATGAATGGTGACGTTCACGATCAGCACGCTAGGCAGTGGCACCCGCCACGGGCTTCTCGATTCCTGACCGGTCTCGCGTCGCCACCGCCGACGTCGGTCAGGAATCGAGAAGCGCCGACGCCCGAAGTACTCCTAACGTCGACGGCACTACACCTCCGATCGCGAGCAGGGAGCGACAGCGATGAGCACCAACGGCTTCTCCGAGGAAGAACGCGCCGCCATGCGGGAGCGCGCCGCCGAACTGAAGACGGAGGCGAGTCGCGGACGTGGCGGCAAGGCGGCCGCCGAGGAACTCGACGTACTGTCGAAGATCGCGGAGATGGCGATGCCCGACCGTGCCGCCGCCGAACGCATCCACGCCATCGTCACCACCAACGCGCCCGAGCTGGGTCCGAAGCTGTGGTACGGCCAGCCCGCCTATGCGCGCAAGGGGAAGGTCGTGTGCTTCTTCCGCAGCGGAGACGTCGACAAGGAGCGCTACTCGACCTTCGGCTTCACTCCGGAGGCGCGGCTCGACGGCGGCGACGGTCTGTGGCCCACCTCCTACGCGGTGACCGAGCTGAGCGACGCCGCCGAGAAGACGATCACCGAGCTGGTCCGGCGGGCGGTGGGCTGACGCGGCTCGAACGGTTCGGAATGCCGTGTCGTCGGCGCGTATCCGGGGTCGGGACGCCGGGCCCGGCGACCGCGTGATCGGTCGCGGCGTCCGCACGGCGTCGAGCCGGTACGTATAGGACGGGAACGGACCTATACGGCCGTTAGCGTCTCGCCGGCGCTGACCCTCAGCGCACCGGGAGCCGAGAACGACACCGCTCGTCCTGGCTCCCGGCCGGGCCGCCCGCCGACGAGACGAGACCGACGCATGAGTGCCGAGATCCGCCCGTTCCACATCGACGTCCCCGAAGCCGACCTCGCCGACCTGCGTGATCGGCTGACCAGAACACGCTGGCCGGCCCGCCTGCCCGGCGCCGAGTGGAGCCGGGGGATTCCGGTCGATCACCTCCGCGAACTGGCCGAGCACTGGCGCACCGACTACGACTGGCGTCGGCACGAGGCGGAGCTGAACCGCTTCCCACAGTTCCGCACCGAGATCGACGGACAGGAGGTGCACTTCCTCCACGTGGTCTCGCCGGAACCCGACGCGCTGCCGGTGATCCTCACGCACAGCTGGCCGAACTCGGTCGCCGAGTTCCTGACGATCCTCGGACCCCTCACCGACCCCCGCGCCCACGGCGGCGACCCCGCGCGGGCAGTCACCGTGGTGGCGCCGTCCCTGCCCGGCTTCGCCTTCTCCCCCTTCCCCGAACCGGCCGACGACGAACCCTGGAGCGCCGCCCGTGTCGCCCGCGCCTGGTCGGCGCTGATGAGCCGACTGGGCTACCGCCGTTACGGTGCCCACGGCAACGACGTCGGCGCGCTGGTCTCGGCGGAACTGGCGCTCGCCGACCCGGAGCACCTGATCGGCGTTCACCTGACCGGCGGCCTCGGCATGCCCACCGGCGATTCCGCCGAGATCGAGGAACTCACCGAGGAGGAACGCGACCAGATCGCCTGGCTCGGTGACCTGTTCGGCGAGACGGGCAGCGGCTACGCGCGTTATCTGGCGCGTCGCCCGCAGACCCTCGCCTACGGACTCCACGACTCCCCGGCCGCCCAGCTCGCCTACCTCCTCGAACGGTTCACCGAGTTCGACGGCTGGCCTGCCGAGGGCACCACCCCGGTCGCCTGTCTCGACCGCGATCAGTTCCTCACCACCGTGAGTCTGTACTGGTTCACCGGCACCGCGGCGTCCTCGGCATGGACCTACTTCGAGGACGCCGCCGGGATGCCGATCGATCAGACCGTCGTCCCGACCGGCGTGTCCCACGGTGGGCCCACGGCCTTCCGGCGGATCGCCGAACGCGGCAACACCATCGTCCGCTGGTCGAATCACACCAGCCCCAGTCACATGGTCGCCATGGCCGACCCCGAGAACCTGGTGGCCGACCTCCGGCAGTTCTTCGGCGGCCTGCGCGCCGGGGGGCCGGCCGGCGCGGGGGGTGCGGCGTGCCCGAGCGGCGGTTGACCGAACTCGACACCGCCACGACAGCACGGCGCCCCGCCCGCCGACTGCCTCGCCGAGATCCGCGTCGCGGCCGTCATGACCGCCCGCGCCGACCCGCCACGACGGGCAGTCCACCGACCAGGCACGATGACGGCTGGGGCGCTCTGGCGCGGAGGGGCGGCCCGGCCCGTCGCCGCCGGTTCGACCACGGCGGCGAAAAAATTCTGGAGACCTCGGTCGATATGACGATCCCCCGTCCGTCGTCATCCAGTACGGCGGCCCCGCCGTGCCAGACCACGACAGGAGACAGATCGTGAAGTACATGCTGTTGATCTACGCGGCCTCGGTCGACGCGGCCAGCCAGTGCACGCCGCAGGACTGGATCGAGCACGAGAAGGCGATGCGCGACGCCGGCGTCCTGGTCGGCGGTCACTCGCTCGCGGACCTGACCACCGCCACGACGGTCCGGGTCGACGCCGCGGGCGAGCGCAACGTCACCGACGGACCGTTCGCCGAGACCCGGGAGGTCCTCGGCGGGTACGAGGTCATCGACGTGCCGAACCTGGACGTCGCCCTCGACTGGGCGGCCCGCTGTCCCGGCTCGCGGGGCGGCGGCTCCGTCGTGGTTCGGCCGATCGCCGACTTCGGCGACAGCACCGACTGACGGCGATGGGCGAGAGCGACGCAGCAGCCGAAGGCCTGCGCGACGGGCGACCCTCGACGTGCCCGGACAGTGCCTCACCCTCGGCGGCCACCTCGATCGAGGCGGTGTTCCGCGAGGAACGCGGCAGGCTGCTCGCCGCTCTCGTCCACCGCTTCGGCGATCTCGACCTGGCCGAAGAGGTCGCCTCCGAGGCCGTCGAGGCGGCGCTGGTGCACTGGCCGGCCGACGGAGTGCCCCGCAGGCCGGGAGCGTGGCTGCTCACGACGGCGCGCCGCAAGGCCGTCGACCGACTGCGGCGAGACACCGCCTACGCCGCCAGGCTCGCGGTCCTACAGGTGGAGGCGGACCGAGCCGACCCGTCGCCGCCTGCGGACGCCGACGGCGACCTTCCGGACGAGCGGTTGCAGCTCTTCTTCACCTGCGCCCATCCGGCGCTGTCCGCCGAGGATCGTGGAGCCCTGACCCTGCGGTGTCTGGCGGGTCTCACTACGCCTGAGGTCGCGCGGGCTTTCCTGATCCCGACGGCCACGATGGCCCAGCGGATCGTGCGTGTGAAGCGGAAGATCCGGCAGGCCCGCATCCCCTTCCGGGTACCGGGTCCCGACGAACTGCCGGACCGCCTGCCCGGCGTGCTCCAGGTCCTCTACTCCCTCTACACCGAGGGCTATGCCGCCAGCTCGGGCCCGAACCTACAGCGTCTCGACGTCGCCGAGGAAGCGCTCCGACTGACCCGCATCCTGTATCGCCTGCTCCCGGCCGAACGGGAGATCGCCGGACTCCTCGCGCTGCTGTTGTCGACGCATGCGCGGCGCGACGCCCGCACCGGCCTCGACGGGGAGATTCGGCTGCTTGATGAGCAGGACCGCTCCCGCTGGGACCGGACGATGATCGAGGAGGGGCGGGAACTGGCGGTCACCGCGCTGACCGGCGGCCCGCCGGGACCGTACGGCGTGCAGGCCGCGATCGCCGCCCTGCACGTCGAGGCCCAGGATGTCGACTGCACCGACTGGCCGCAGATCGTCGCCCTCTACGACGTCCTGCTTCGACTGACGCCGTCCCCGGTCGTGGCCGTGAACCGGGCGGTGGCGGTGGCCATGCGCGACGGCCCCGAGGCCGGCCTGCGGCTGCTCGCCGCGCTGGCGGACGAACCTCGACTGCGCGGCTACGGCCCGTACCCGACCGCCCGAGGCGACCTGCTGCGCAGACTCGATCGGTGCGACGAAGCCGCATCGGCGTACCGGGAAGCGCTCGAACTGGCACACACCGAACCAGAGCGGGCGCACCTGCGCCGCAGGCTGGCCTCGGTCCGACGAGGCTGTTCGACGGAATCGCCGGAGCTCTGACGGGGCGTGGTCACCGGCATGCCAGCGAGCTGACTGTCATCGTCGTCCTCGTCTGACGGGCCGAGCGCGATCACCGACGACGCGCCGGCCGACCTTCGTCATCGGATTCCGTGCCGCACGATGACCCTCCTCGCCGTGGGAGACCAGGTGATCGGCTGACCCCGTGGGCTTCTCGTTCCCGTGGCCGCCCTACGCGGTCCTGCCCCGTGACTTCGACCTGAGCGAACGGGCCGTCGACTGAACAGAAACCGGCCTTGGCGATGAGGCGTCGCGGCGTGGGCCGGGGCCGGGGACCAGGTCGGTGTGCCGCCGGGGCGGCTGCGGACGCCTCTCCGATGGGGAGACAGACGAGGGCCTGCCGTACCGCGCAGCCTCGGGCGCGACGCACTGTCGCGACGTCCGTGATCGGCTGGTTGCCCGAGTACAGGCGGTCGGCCGCGCCGTCCGGCAGCAGTACCCAGGCGGCGGCCAGACCTCAGACCGGATCTCCCACGCAGAGGTCGCCGAAATCGATCCGTGCGTGCAGGGGACGGCAGCCGCTGGTCACTCCGCGAACGCCGCCACATACGACGCCACGCAGGACTCGGGGGTGGCCAGCGAGGTGACGACGTGGCCGTCGACGGTCAGCGGGGGGTCGAGGGGTACTTGGCGCAGGCGTTCGGAATGCGAACCGCCGAGCTGCTCCGCAGCCGCCAGCGTCCAGCCTTCCGGGTCCCGACCCACCTCGAACAGCACCTGGAGCAGGTCCCCGGCGGGCGGCCTCAGCGGGGCCACCGGCAGGGCGGCCAGGATCGCGTCGTACATCGGAGGGTCGCTGTCGCGGACGGGAAGCCGCAGGCCGCGCGGATCGAGGTCGTGCAGTCTCACCGCGGGCTCACAGGCGGCGGGATGGTCGCGGACGAGCACCGCGTGCAGCGGCTCCGACCAGGCACGAGCCACGGTCACCGATGTCGATGCGACCGCGCCCCGGACCAGTGCCAGGTCAAGCTCGCCGTCGCGAACGGCGTCCAGGCGCGCGGTCACCGGGAGATCGATTAGTTCCGGCTGGGTGGGGCGTTCGCTGTCACACAGGCGGGTCATCGCCTCGTCGAGTCGTCGGGTCACGCAGGACGCCACCCCGATCCGGAGAGCAGCGGCCGGTTCTCCGGCGACCACTCGCACCCGCGCTGCCGAAGCAAGGGTCTCCCGGGCCGCCAACAGCACCCGATCGCCCGCCGAGGTGAGTCGCACTCGTCGTGAGGTGCGGTCAAGCAGACGTACGCCCAGTTCGCGTTCGAGCCGGGCGATCTGCTGGCTGACCGCGGGCTGCACGATACGGAGCCGTTGCGCCGCACGCCCGAAGTGCAGCTCCTCGGCGACGGTCACGAAGTACTGCAACGCCCTCAGTTCCATTCTTCTGATCTATCACACGATGTGATCGCTTCCGGGTGGTTCTGAGCATTGTTCGTGCAGATCACCCCGGCTGGAATGGGGGACGAACCCGCCGCAGCGTTCCGACCGTCGGACGCCGCGATGCGGTGATACTCGAATGGAGAAGAAGTGAGCACGACAACCCTCGGCATCATCGGCACCGGCATGGTCGGCGTCGGTGTCGCGCGCCGCGCCGTCGACGCAGGACTGGCCGTCGTCCTGAGCAACTCACGCGGCCCGGCGACGTTGGCCGACCTCGTCGCCGACCTCGGCGAGCGGGCTCGCGCGGCGACCCCGGCCGAGGCGGCGGAGGCGGGAGACCTGGTCCTGGCGTCTGTGCCGTTGGCCGCTCACGAACGGCTGCCTCGGGCCGAACTGGCGGGCAAGACCGTGATCGATCCCATGAACTACGCTCCGAAGCCGGAGTGGAGGGTCCCCGAACTCGACGACGACGAGCTGACGTCCAGCGAACTGGTGCAGCGCCATCTCGCTCAATCCCGTGTGGTCAAGGCATTGCACTCCATCGGTCCCAAGCAGCTGTTGAACCTGTTCCGGCCGGCCGGAGCTCCCGACCGGACGGCGGTGCCGCTGTCCGGGGACGATCCGGCCGCCAAGAGCGAGGTGGCCGAGTTTCTCGACATCCTCGGTTTCGACACGGTCGACCTCGGCAGCCTGGCCGACAGTTGGCTGAGCGGACCCAACACCCCGCTGTACGCCCTCCCGTACACGGGACAGCCGCCTGCCGGCCTTACTCCCATGGAGTTCGTGGCCTGGGTTCAACAGTCTCCCGGTGTGCCCGCCTCCGCTGCCCGGGTCAGGGAACTCGCAGCCGCCACCGTGCGCGGCCCGGCGGGCTTCCAGCTGTAGCCATGGTCCGCGGCCCGCCATCGAAGAGGCGGCTGCGGATCGCGTCAGGTCGCCGGGTGCCGACTCTCGCGGGCGAGTCGGCGAGCCCGTCCCTGGCGGGCTTCATCGGGCGAGGGCGTCGGCAAGGCGGTCGACGCCGAATTCATACGCGCTCTCGACGTCGCCGCCCAGATTGAACGCACCGGCCAGCTCCATGCTGATGAAGCCGTGCGTCCAGGCCGTGATGGTGCGTGCGGCTTCGAGGGCGTGCTCGGGGCCGGCGAGGACGGCGGCCAGGTTCAGTACCGGGGCCGCCGCCTCGGCCAACAGCGCGGGGTCCGGCCGGGCCGCGGCGGAGGCGTTCGTGAAGACCAGGTGATAGCCGTGCGGGCGGGCATGGGCGAAGGCGCGGATCGTGCGGGCGAGATCACCGAGCACTCGTCGGGGGTCGCCGGTGGCATCGATCGCGTGCAGTTCCTCGCTCAGATCGCGGATGGTGGCCTCGGTGGCAAGTCGAAGCAGGTCGTCGCGGTTGCGAACTCGCTTGTACAGGGAGGGGGCCCGCACACCGACGCGCTCGGCCACGGCTTGCATCGTCAGGTGGGCGGGTCCGTGTCGCTCCAGGATGTCGCGGGCGACCGTGACGATCTCCTCCTGAGACGTCCGTCTGGGTGTCGGCACGAGTCTCCTCTCATAGCTATGTATCCTAGCCATGATGGCTATCGAACGTAGCCATGTTAGCGGTTCATGAAGGAGGAGCACGCCATGAGGCTCGATGAGGGGCTGCACCGCATCGGCAACGACATCGTCGCGGCGTACCTGGTCGTGACCGAAGACGGCGTGACCGTCGTGGACGCCGGACTGGCCGGGCACTGGCGGGAGTTGACCGCGGAACTCGCGGGGCTGGGCCGCTCTCTCCGCGACGTCCGCGGCGTCGTGCTGACCCACGGCGACACCGACCACCTGGGTTTCGCCGAACGCCTCCGCCGCGAGCACGACGTACCGATCTACGTCCACCACGCCGATGCCGCCCGCGCCCGCGGCGAGGTGACGAGCCGACCGGTCTGGAGTGGTGCCCGGATCGGCCCCATGGCCCGCTTCCTCTGGTACGCCGCAGGCAAAGGCGGCCTGCGGACCGACCATCCGCGCGAGGTCGTGGAGTTCGACGACGGCGACGTCCTCGAACTGCCCGGCGCTCCTCGCGTTCTCGGCCTGCCCGGACACTCACCGGGCAGCGTCGCCGTCCAGGTGCCCGCGGTCGACGCGCTCTTCGTCGGCGACGCACTCACCACACGGCATGTGCTGACCGGCCGGAGCGGCCCGCAGGCCGCTCCGTTCACCGACGATCCGACACAGGCGCTGCACTCGCTCGACCGCCTTGCCGAGGTCAGGGCGAAGTGGGTGCTTCCAGGCCATGGCGCGCCCTGGTCCGGAGGTGTCCAGGAGGCCGTCCGGCAGGTGAGGGAGTCGGCGGGGCGACCGCCCCGAACGGCCTGAGGCAGTCGATCGGACAGCGCGTCGACGGCCGCGCTTTCGAACAGCAGACGGACATGGCGTTCGCGAGGCAGCCGTGGAGCCGTACATCCCCTGGCGCGGCGGCGTCGGCACCGGCCGGCCCGCGTGCCGTCGATCGCGCGCGGCGTTGTGCCGCGGCATGGTCGAGATGCCGGCGGCTTCCTGTCCCCCTGCCTCCTACACCGCCGTCGTCGGCGGCACGGCCTGGGGCGGTTCACCTACGTCACGAGAGATCGAAGGGGGCGGGGGAGCGGCCTTCCCAGATCCGACGGGATGCCTGTTCGGGGTAGGGCAAAGTCTTCGACTCGGCGTCCAGGACGCGGGTGAGGTGCCCACCGGGCCGGTGGGCGGGCCAGCCCGCGTCGCCGGTGGTGACGAAGCGGACCCAGGCCTCGTGGAGTTCACGGGAGAGCGCGACGGCCTCGGAAGTGGGATCCTCGCCGATGAGCTGGGTGCCGACGGGACTGTCCAGCGTGCCGAACGCCAAGGGCACGTCGAGGCTGTGGCAGGCGCCCAGGATGCCGCCGAGGACCGGGGCGACCCAGCACAGTTCGAACAGGTACGAGGTGCCGCCTGCTACGGCGTTCGCCTCGGCCAGCTTCTGCGACGGCATGCGGAAGAGGGCGTCGGAGTACACCGTCTCCACCAGCTCCTCCGGGCCTGCCTGCGGAAACGCGGCACGGTAGGCCCGCGCGCCGTCCGGTCGCGGGGCGTGCAGTTCCAGGGCTGCGCGGGCGTCCTCCTCGGTGAAGGTGCCGTATCGCCCGCTCATGACGCTGAAGTACCGGAATTCGTCCCGGGTGTGGCCGACGAGCAGTTCGGTCCCGCTCGCACGCCCGCCGGTCAGCGCGGGCCAGGGCGTTTCCGGGAGGACCTCGCCGTCGACGACGGGGCACAGCGCGGTGCCGGTATCCGTGAGCCGTCCCCAGCTCTCCCGGTGCGCGTGAAGGCCCGCGTTGAAGGAGGTGAGCTCGGCGGCCAGGCGCCATGGGTCGATGTCGCGCAGGGCTTCGGCGGTGGGGGCCGCCGCGCCGAGCCGATCCGCGAACGCGGCGGTGACCTGCCGCGCCAGCGCGGGGGTGCTGTGCAGCCCCGGTACCGAATGGGCGATGGCCCGCCGGAACAGCCCGCGCGCGGACGTCATCGTCAGCAGGGCGGCGACCGAGCCCGCCCCGGCGGACACCCCGCCCACGGTGACCTTGCCGGGGTCGCCCCCGAAGGCGGCGATGTTGCGCTGCACCCACTCCAGCGCCGCGATCTGGTCGAGCAGTCCGCGGTTGGGCGGCGCGTCGTCGAGGAAGGCGAATCCCTCCGCGCCCACGCGGCAGTTGACGGTCACCACGACGACTCCCGCCTCAGCCAGCGCTGCCGGGTCGTACATCGGGTCGCTCGACGCCGCCGAGAGGTAGCCGCCCACGGGGATCCACACCAGCACCGGCAGGCCCGCCGCGCCGGGGTCCGGGGTGCCGACGTTGAGGGTCAGCCAGTCGGTGCCCTGCGGGGGCACGTCGATCGGCAGGGACAGCGGCACCACGGGGCCGAACTCGATCGCCTGCCTCGTCCCCTCCCAGCGGTGCGGCGGCGCGGGCGCGGCGAAGCGGAGCGCTCCGACCGGGGGCCGGGCGTAGGGGATGCCGCGGAACACCGCGTGCCCGTGCCGCCTGCGCCCCTGCACCAGGCCTTCCGTGGTCCGTACCTTCGGCTGCTCGGACATGACGGCTTCCTTCCCTCGCGTGGACCGCAGGATTATGGGTCAGATGTATTATGTCAACCGTATTGGAACAAGGGGAGGGTCGGCGATGCCGAAACAGGTGGATCACCGCCGACGCCGCGAAGCGATCGCCCGCGCACTGTGGCGGGTGGTGGAGCAGCGCGGCGTCACACAGCTGACGATGCGCGTGGTGGCGCAGGAGGCGGGCATGTCACTCGGGCAGCTGCAGCACTACTTCGCCTCCCGGACCGCCATGCTCTCCTTCGCCATGGACTTCGCGTCCGAGCAGACCTCGGTGCGCATACACCAGGGGCTGGCCGAGCTCGGCAACCGTCCGCACCCCCGTGCCGTGCTGCGACTGACGCTCGCGGAGATGCTCCCGCTGCATGCCGATGCCCGGGCGACGAGCCGGATGAGCGCCGCCTACGTCCTGGAGGCGCTGCACGATGAGGCCGTGCGCGAGCAGGCGCGCCGCGGCCTTGCCCAAGGGCGGGCCCTGGTCGAGCGGCTGGTCCACCAGGCGATCGCCGACGGACACATCGACTCCGGCCGTGACCCGGCGATCGAGACCAACCTGCTCCTCGCGCTCACCGGCTTCACCTCCCTGATCGAACTCGACGTGATCGAGACCCAGGACGCGCTCGCCGCGATCGACGTGCATCTGGACCGGCTGTTCCGGAGTACGTGACCCTGCCTGGGCGCGGGGCGGGTGAGACGAGATCAGCCCTGGTCCGGCCGCTGCCCGGCCTGGCGCCATCTGACCGCCGACCTTCCGTCTCGGCACCGCGCCCGGAAGCGACGGTCCCGTCCGCGTCCTGGTCATCCGCGCCCTGAGTGGCCGCGCCGACGCCCGCCGTGCCGAACCCACCTGCACCGTGGCGGTCAACCGCCGACTGGCCCGCACCCGGCGGCTCCAGATCGGCGCGGCCCCTGATCGGTGCGCCGAACCGATGCTCAGCCGCTCGCTGCATCGTCTTCGAGATCGTCTCCCTGGCGCCCGAATCCGGTCCGGTCCACCTGAAGGCCTTTCTCCGCCTTCGCGTCGGCCGTCGACGCTGACCAGCGCCTTGGTTTCGTCAGAGTTTCGTCATGTCTAGTAGTCGCCGGGGCATCCCGGTACCCCTCGATATCGCGCCGAAGGCCTTTCCCTGTGCCGATGTGCCGGCGATCGCGGCAGAGGTCCGTCGATGCCGCCCCGACACGAACTCGCCGAAGCGGCCGCATGACCGCGGCGACGGCCCGGTCTCGCGAGCCGCCCCTTCTCCGTGCGTCGCCCGCGCGCGAAAGCGTGTCGACCCGTCGCTCCTGTCGTCGACCTCTCTCCAGCGACGGGAGGCACGTCGACAGCAGAAGGCGGACCGATTTCCTGACTCCATTTCATTACGTTTGCTCCTAACGTTTCTAACGAAACATTAAGGGTCGAGAACGCCTGGTGATCACCCCGTCACTCATCCTGACCGCCGATAAGGTTCACTTATCGGTGGTCAGGATTTTCGGGTGTCGGGACGGGTCCGACCCGCGACGGACTGTCGACAGGACGGCCCGACGGGTGCGGGCCGGCGACGTGACTGAGGTCCGGCCGGCGACGGCTCGTGCGCCGTCCACCGACCCGCGCGTGGTCCGGACGACACCGGCGGCCGCACTCGGCGCCGCGCCGTCATGGGAGACGGTGAGAGCCGGCGGGCCGAGGCCGGAGGGAGATCGCTGCCGCGCTACGGCCCGCGGGAAGGTCGCGGAAGCCGGGGAGTCCCGTGGTCTCACACCCCGCCGTCGAGCGCAGAGTGCGGGTCCGGCTCCCACTGACGGTCCGTCCGCCGAGCGCGCCGGTATGGCAGCCCCTTTACAGTGGTCCTCCGTGCTCTATGGAAGGTCTACGGAGGTCAGCGCCCTCGACGAAGTGATCGCACGGGCCCGCCGAGGCTACGGCGGGGCGGTGGTGCTTCGCGGTGAGGCAGGCGCGGGCAAGACCGCCCTGCTCGACGCGGTGGTCGAGCGGGCCGAGTCGACGAGGGTGTTGCGAGCCTGCGGCGTCGAGTCCGAGTCGGACCTGGCGTTCGCGGCGCTGCACCAGTTGCTGCGGCCGGTGGCCGGTCTGCTGGACACGCTGCCCGGGCCGCAGCGTGACGCGGTGCGAGCGGCCTTGGGCCACGCCGCCCACGGCGTCGGCGACCGCTTCCTCCTCGGCGCGGGAGTGCTGTCGGCGCTGGTCGAGGCTGCGGGGCAGGAGGGCCTGATCTGTGTGGTCGACGACTTTCACTGGATCGACCGGGCCTCGGCCGACTCGCTGCTGTTCGCCGCCAGGCGACTGGGCACCGAGCGGATCGCGATGTTGCTCGCCGTCCGCGGCGACGCCGCTGTCACCGGCGTGCCGTCGACGGTGAACGTGCGGGGCCTGCGCGAGGACGCCGCGGCCGAGCTGCTCGAGTCACGACACGGGTCGATGATCGGCCCGGTGCGACGAGAAGTCATCACGCTGACCGGGGCCAACCCGCTGGCCCTGACCGAGATCGCCGCCCGGCTGACGCCCGCGCAGCTCGCAGGCCGCGACCCGCTGCCCGACCCCCTGCCCGGCGGCGCCCGACTCTTCGGCGACCGAGTGACCGGGTTGTCGGTTCCGGCCCGGCTGGTCGCCCTCCTGACCGCTGTCGAGAGCGACCTCAAAGTGGTCCTGAGTGCCGCCGAGCGGCTGGTGCCAGAGCCGTCTTCGGACGCGGTGACGGCAGCCTTCGCCGAACTGGAGGAGCGCGGGTTGATCCAGGCGTCGGGCACCGAAGTGCACTTCCGTCACCCGCTCATGCGATCCGCGGTTCACGAGGCCGCCGCCCCCGCCGAGATCCGCCGCATGCACGCCGCCGTGGCGGAGCTGACCACGGGCGACGGGAGAGCGTGGCACCTGGCCGGAGCCGCCCTGGGCCAAGCGGAGCCGGTCGCCGCGGCGCTGGCCGACGCCGCCGAACGGGCTCGTGACCGCGGCGGATACGGCGCCGCCGCCACCGCCCTGGCCAGAGCCGCCGATCTGACCCCCGATCCGCGCGACCGCGCCGTCCGACGTAAGGACGCCGCCGTGGCGGCGTGGCTCGCCGGCAGACCGGGGCAGGCCGAATCGCTGCTTGCCGAGGCACGTGAGGGGACACACGACGACGCTCTCGCGATGGAGATCGCCCGGCTGCGGGGCCGGTTCGAGTTGAACTCGGGCAACGCCGCAGAGGCCGTGCGGATACTGGCGGCGGGCGACGGCCTGGACATGCTGGCCGACGCCGTGGAGGCGGCCTCCTACGTCGGCGACACGGCGGCCATCGTGGAACTCGGCCGTCGGGCGGCGGCGCACCCGAAGGGATTCCTGCGGGACACGCTGGTGGGGATCGGCGCGACTCTGCACGGCGACGCCGCCGGGCCGCGTCTGCTGCGACGAGCACTGTCGCGGGCCGACGAGCAGGCGGATGCGACAGGCCACCTGTGGGCGACGGCCGCGGCCAGTGCCCTGGGCGAGTCGGATCTGGCGGCCGAGACGGCCGAGCGCGCCGGGCGCGTGGCGAGGGTGTCGGGGATGGCCGGGCAGCTGCCCGTCGTGCTGGCGTTCGTGGCGACCGGCGACCGCATCGCCGGACGGCTCGCGCGCAGCCAGGCCGTCTCGGAGGAGGGTCTGGCGTTGGCACGGGAGGCAGGCTACGAGAACACGGTGGCCGCGCACCTGGCCAATCTGGCGGTGCTGGCGGCGCTGCGCGGTGAGGGAGAACTCTGCGAACGGCAGGCCCGCGAGGCACTGGCCATCGCCCTGCCGCACCGGGTAGGGCTGCACGCCGGAGTGGCCGCGTACGCGCGGGGGATGCTCGAGTTGTGCCTGGGCCGCTACGGGTCGGCGTACGAACGTCTCCGAGCCGTCGCGGCGGCCGGGCCGGGCGCGGGGCACCCGACCGTCACGTGGCGAACCATGCCGGATCTTCTGGAGGCCGCGGTGGGCGCGGGCGACGCGGCCGGTGCCCGCGTGGCGTTCTCGGCCTACGAGCGATCCACCGAGCACGCCGCGACAGCCGAGTCCCGCGCGCTGCTGGCCCGCTGTCGAGGTCTGGCCGCATCGGCTGAGGAGGCGTTCGTCGAGGCGCTGCGGCTGCACACCAACCCGTTCGAGGCGGCCAGGACCGCGCTGCTGCTGGGTGAGCGTCTGCGTCGCACGCAGCGGCCCGGCCAGGCACGAGCGCACCTGCGGACGGCGTGGGAGGTCTTCGAGCAGGCGGGCGCTCTGCCGTGGGCGCGGCGCGCGCGGGACGAGCTGCGGGCGGCAGGCGAGAACGGCGACGCCCCGCCCCCCAGCGTGCTCGACGTGCTGACCCCGCAGGAACTGCGCATCGCGGGTCTGGTCGCCGACGGGTTGTCGAGCAGGCAGATCGCCGCCCGGCTGTTCCTGAGTCCACGCACGGTCGAGTACCACCTGTACAAGATCTACCCGAAGCTGGGCATCGGCTCCCGTACGGATCTGGCGCGGCTGGTAGTTCTACAGAAGGCGTCCGCAGCCGGAGGCGACATGCTGTGAGGCATGCGAGAGGTGACCATCTGGAGTGAAGAGTTCGGTGCCGAGAAGGACACGCCGATCCTGTTGATCATGGGGTCGATGTCACAGGGCGTCCTGTGGCCGGACGAGCTCGTCGGCCGGCTGACCGCCGGCGGCCGCCGAGTGATCCGATACGACCACCGTGACACCGGCAGGTCGGGCACCGTCGACTTCGCGACCGCGCCGTACACCTGGGAGGACATCAAGAACGACGTCTATCGCGTGTTAGCGGCCCACGGTCTGGACAGCGCTCACCTGGTGGGCCATTCGGCGGGCGGGCTGCTCGGCCAGTGCATCGCCGTGGAGGCGCCGGAGCGGGTGCGATCCCTGACCGTCATCGCCTCCTCGCCGCTGGGCGGTGGCGAGGGGCAGGTGCTCCTGCGAGCGCTGACGGGTCAGGAACAGCCCGAGGAGTCTCTGCCCGCGCCGAGGCCGGAGTTCGTGGAGTTCTTCCGCGCGCTGATGACCGCCCCGCCCGCGCAGGACCGCCGGGAGCTGATCGACAACATGATCGCCGAGCAGCGTGTGCTGCACGGCACCGGGCTGCCGTTCGACGAGGACGCCGCGCGTCGGCAGCAGGAACGTGTCTACGACCGGGCCGTCGACCTGTCGGCGGCGGCCAACCACCGGCTGGCCGCGGCGGCCGGCCCGGAGTTCGAGCCGGTGGGCGTGCTTCACCGGGTGCAGGCGCCGACGTTGGTCATCGAGGGCAGCCACGAGCCGGTCAAGCCGGGGCACGGTGCGATCATCGCCGAGCGTGTTCCGGGAGCGCGATTGAAGATCGTGGCGGGCATGGGGCACACGCTGCCGCTGGAGACTCATCAGGAGCTGGCCGAGGCGATCCTCGACCACACGGCCGAGTGAGCTCGGCGGAGTGAACTCGGCATGGCCCGCGCT
Organism: Actinoalloteichus hoggarensis; assembly: GCF_002234535.1. NCBI lineage: Bacteria > Bacillati > Actinomycetota > Actinomycetes > Pseudonocardiales > Pseudonocardiaceae > Actinoalloteichus > Actinoalloteichus hoggarensis. The sequence continues at coordinate 3,235,339 of NZ_CP022521.1, read as the reverse complement.
CGGCGTCGCCTGCCTGAGGTCGCCTGTGTCGGGCCGCGGTCACCGGAGCCCCGGTACGAATCCGCGTCATGCGGCCGGCGGCGGAGCAGGGCTCCCGAAGTCGGTCCCACCGGCTCGCGCATGCCACGCACCCCGCCGCGCCGCGAGGGTCGCCGACGGAACAACCGATTCGCCCGCACCTCGGGGTTCGTGGACTCGGAAGTGCCGGACTGGTCACTCATCGATGTACGAGGCAGGAGATCCGCCTTTCGTGGCGTCTCGGGGCAGAGGGCCACAGCCACCGCGGTCGGCGAGGAAGCTCCGACGACGACACCTCCCAGTGGTGCGGGCGGGCTCAAGCGCCGCGGCGGCGTTCGGGCACGGCTTGGCGGACGGCACCACACTCCGAGGCCGCGCGACTGACGAGACGCTGGCTCGGAAGCGTCGTCGGGCACCCTCGGGATCACCCGGCGTCGCTGGTCAGCGGCATCGGCGGGGCAGCATGGCAGTGACGAAGGCGGGCAGCCCTCGGCAGGGGACACGTGAGGCCTCGCTGATCGTCGAGCTCGCGGACGGGGCATGAGGAGGGCGGTGACCTGGGATTTCGATGCGGTCTGGTGTGCAGCTCGGTGCCGAGACAGTCGGGTGCCGCTATGCCCGGGGGAACGCCCGTCGGTAGTCGCTCGGCGACACGCCGAACCGTTTGAGGAAATGGTGCCGGAGATTGTTCGCCGTGCCGAGACCGGTCAACTGCCCGATCCTGTCGACCGACAGGCTTGTCGATTCCAGCAGGCCCTGGGCTCGTCGCAGACGCTGATCGAGGAGCCATTGCAGCGGCGTAGCCCCGGTGGCGGCCTGGATGCGACGGTAGAGCGTGCGCGGGCTCACCGCGGCCCGCCGCGCCAGGTCCTCGATCGTCAGCGGCCGGCCCAGGTTCGCCCTGGCCCAGTCCAGTACGGGCCCCAGGCTCCTGTCGTCGGTGGCAGGCACGGGCAGATCGATGAACTGCGCCTGGCCGCCGGGCCGGTGAGCGGGCACCACCATGCGCTTGGCCAGCTGATTGGCGACATGGGATCCCAGGTCGCGGCGGACCAGATGGAGGCAGAGATCGAGTCCGGCGGTCAGGCCTGCGCTGGTGAGCACATCACCGTCGTCCACGTACAGCACGGAGTCGTCCACCTGCACCTTCGGGTAACGCGCGGCCAGTTGGCCCGTGTGCGTCCAATGGGCGGTGGCACGGCGGCCGTCGAGCAGCCCCGCCTCGGCCAGTGCGAACGCGCCGGTGCACAGCGAGACCATGCGGGCGCCCGCGTCATAGGCGTCACGCAGAGCGGTGATCAGCGCTCGTGGCATCGGTGCGCCCTCGTCGACACAGGCATCGGGCACTGAGGGCACCAGCACCGTGTCCGCGGACGCGAGGTCGGCGAGCCCATGGCCGGTCCGCAGGGACAGTCCGGTCTCCTTTGCAGGAGCGGGTGGAGAGGCGTCCCTCGTGCCGCACAACCGCAGGTCGTACCAGGGATCGGCCAGATCGGGCTGGGGGACCCCGAAGACGGTGCAGGGAATGCTCAGCTCGTACAGGCCCCACGAGGGGACCCCGATCTCCTCGGTCACGACCACGGCGACAGAACCGGCGTTCATGCCTCGCAGCGTATGGCAAAAATTTGGTGGTTGTCGTCATCGGTGTCACTGTCTCCGTCCGCCGCACGCTGCGAAGGTGATGCACACCTGATCAACACCACCTGCGGACAGACAGAGAGTTGAGAGAGCATGAATCTCCGCCCCCCGGCCGTGACCGTCATCGGATTGGGCTCGATGGGCTCGGCGCTGGCCACCGTATTGCTGGCTGCGGGCCACACGACCACGGTGTGGAATCGCTCGACGCACAAGACGCAGCCGCTTCTCGATCGAGGCGCCCGGCCCGCCGCGACGCAGGCGGAGGCGATCGCCGCGAGCGAGTTGATCATCGTCTGCGTACTCGACTACGACGCGCTGCATGCCGTACTCGATCCCGTCGTGGACTCCCTGGCAGGCAAGACGTTGGTCAACCTCACCTCCGGTTCCCCCGAGCAGGCCCACGAGGCCGACAGCTGGGCCCGCGCGCACGGCGTCGACTACCTCGACGGCGCGATCCTGACCACCCCGCCGGGGGTCGGCAACCCGGAGATGATGTTCTTCTACAGCGGTGCACCCGCCACCTTCGAAGCCCACCGGCCGACGCTGGCGGCCCTGGGCGACCCGCTGTACCTGGGCACGGACCCCGGCCTGGCCTGCCTGTACGACTCGGCTCTGCTCGGCCTGATGTGGTCCACCATGACGGGCTGGCTGCACGGCACCGCGCTGGTCGGAGCGGAGAAGACGGCGGCCACGACCTTCACGCCCGTCGCGATCCGCTGGCTGAGCGCCGTGACCGGCTTCATGACCGCCTACGCGACCCAGGTCGACGCGGGCCGCTATCCCGGCGACGACGCCACCGTCGACGTGCAGATCGCAGCAATCGACCATCTCCTGCACGCCGCGGCGTCACGCGGCATCGACAACGCGCTGCCGGAACTCCTGAAGACCATCATGGAACGAGCCAGTGCCGCAGGCCATGGCTCCGCGAGCTACGCCAGCGTGATCGAGACCCTGCGGAATCCGGTGCGCCGATGACCGAGGCATCGACCGGCACCGCCGCTGTCGCTGAGGCACCGCCGACCTCCGATCGGACCTGGACGGAACTACTCGCCTACGCCACCGACGACTGCCTGCACGCTCTCCAGGAGGGAGCCGCCGGGGACTGGTCGAGGCAGGCCCACGGGCTGGACTGGAGCTGCCGCGAGACGCTGGATCACCTGGCCCTCGGACTGATCGGTTACGCAGGTCTTCTCCTCGCCCGCCCTCAGGATCGTTACATCACCCTTTTCGCCTCTCTCGATCCCGAGGCCTCCATCACCGCCTGTCTGGAGGGTCTCCGCATCGCCGCGTCCTTCCTGGGGACCGCCGTGCGCGACACGGCCGTGGACGTCCGGGCCTGGCATCCGTGGGGCCACTCCGATGTCACCGGTTTCGCCGCCATGGGGATCACCGAATTGATCGTCCACACCTACGACGTCACCCGCGCACTCGGCGTCTCCTGGGCTCCGGCCGACGACGTGAGTGCCGCCGTCCTGGCCCGCCTCTTTCCCGACGCCCCGGTCGGTCATCGCCCGTTCGACACGCTGCTGTGGTGCACGGGGCGGGCGGCGCTTCCCGGCCTGCCACGCACGGCGGAGTGGCGGTGGCACGGCTCCGTACGGTGACCGCGCGGCAGTCGGCGGCCCGGCACGGTTCTGCACCGTCTGTGAAACGGGGCGGGAGGCTCGCGGTTCCACCGCGGTGATCACCGTCGCCGTCTCAGAAGAGAGCCGGCCCGTGCCGCCTGTGGGCCGGTCGAGGAGACGGGAGGCGTCGAGAACGGCGCGGCCGAACATCAGCGTGGATCCTGGTCGCGCCAGTGTCGGCCGCGTCGCCGCGTCCGCGAATGTCGGCCGCGTCGGGGTCGATCCCACGGTGAGGATGGCGCGCCATCGCCATGGCGGGCGGCGAACTCGTGGGCCGTGATGCCCATCAACGCCGGATACTTCACTTCGCCGGGCAGCAGTTCGGTGTCCCGAGGTCTGCCCTCCTCGCGGAAGCCGAGGCTGCTGTGCAGCGACAGGGAGGCGAGGTTGCCGCCGTAGATGCTGACCTCGCACTTCTGGTAGCGACGCCTGCCGAACATGAAGCGCAGCAACACGGTGATGGCGTCACCCGCGTAACCACAGCGACGATGGGCGGGGCCGATGCCGATGCCGTAACTGAACCGACTCGACGTGGCGTCGGTCTGGGTCGCCGAGATGGATCCGACCAGCATTCGACCATGCAGGGTCTCGATCGCGAAGCGGAGATCGTCGCCCGAATCGGACGGCGCGGTGCGATGCTCAGCCCAGTGTCGGTATCCGCCGATGCGGGAGGCGGTGCTACGGGCCGAATCTCGATCGAATCCCGCCAGGGTCCGGCGATCCGCAGGCACGATGCGACGTAGCCGCACCTTCCGCCCGACCCAGCTCACTGCATCCGTCGGCATCGGCCCGACGCGGCCCGACGGGTTTGATCGGGGCGCGTGCATGGTCATCGGCAGGGATGCTACCCGGGCCGCAGGCCATGCGGAACAGCTGTCCATCCACTTCGGACCGGCTTGGGCGGTGACGTGCCTGTCGGGAGGTGAAAGGAGGAGACCGTGCGAACCGCGACCGCGGCGGCCACCGCAGGAGCGTCGTCTCCTGGCAGCCGATTCACCACCACGGAAGAGGCGCCACGCGCGTTTCGCGAGGAACCTCCGTCCCTGACGAATACTAGGCTCACGCCTCATGACCACGCAGGAACTCCCCGAGGCCGCGGCGGCGACGTCGAGCGAGGCGGCAGCCAAGACGAACACCTGCAACTATCCCGGCTGTGAGCGCGCGGTGCATCGGGGAGCGGGCCCGGGCAGGCCGTCGGAGTACTGCGACCTCACCGAGCACACCCGGTGGCGGGCCTGGCGGGAGCGGCAGCGCCTCTCCCAGGAGAGCAACGGCACCCCAAGTAACGTCACCGTGACGAAACAGTCTGGACCGGTGACCGCAGCGAAGATCCGGGCCGACGACCTCCTGACCCAGTTTCGTGGGCTGGCCACTCAGGTCAGCAAGACCATGCAGCAAGCCGTGACCGAGTTGAACACGCTGGCCGATCCCGGAGTCGCCGAGGAGCAGATCCAGGCGACGCAGGCCGACGCGACCAGGAGGATCGCCGAGGCCGAGTCGGGTATCGCCGAGGCCGAGCGACGCCGTCGCGCCGCGGAGAAGGACCGTGCCGAGGCGATGGCCGCCGCCGACGACGCCGGTGCCGCCGCGGAGAAGGCGGAACGCGCCGCCGAGGTCGCTCAGGACGAGCTGCGTGATCTCCGAGAACGCATGGAGGCCGCGATCCGACAGGCCGCCGCCGATGTCGAGGCAGCCCGCAACGAGGCCGAGGTGGAGACGGCCCGGATTCGACGAGCCGCCGACGAGCGAGTAGAGGGCATCCGGGAGGCCTCCGTTCGAGACGTCGAACAGGCGCGGCGAGACGCGGCCCAGGAGATCGCCGAGGCAAGGCGGGTCGCCACCGAGGAGGTCGCGGAGGAACGCGCCGCTCGGGAACAGGCCGTGGTGCGTGCGGAGCGGGCGGAGGCGTCCGCCCGGCAGGCCGAGCAGACGGCCGCCGACGCCCGCACCGAGGTGGAACGAGTTCGCACCGAGCTGGCCGACGCTCGGCGACTCGCGACGACCGAGGCCGAGCGACTGCACGCGGAGGCCGCCGACCAGCGTGCCGACCTCCTGCGCGCGGCGGCGGACGCACGCGCGGCCGCCGAAGAACGACTGCGGGCGTTCGAGGAGGTGCGTGCCCTCGCCCTGGCTCGCGCCGAACGCGCCGAGGCGCAGGTCGACGCGCTCACCGAACAGTTGCGCCGGGTAGGCGAAGCAGCAGCAGACCCGCGTTGACAGCCGAGTCGCGGCCTGGCCGCGCACCACGACGAGGGTCCGCTGTTGTCGCCGTCGGATCTCTCCGGCAGTCTGCGCAACGCTCGCTTCAAGCCGGCACGGCTCGACGCCGTGCTGCGCACCGAACCGCTGCCCGCGACTCACGAGCCACCGCGCCCGAAGGACGACGCCCTCGAGGTCGACTCGGCGGTGTTCGGCACGGCGACCGCATGGTGTTCGGCGGCCTGTCGCTGTTCGTCCGGACCGCACGCGACTCGTCGGCACCGGACCCGTCCGGTGCGGGAAAGAGCACGCCTGCCGCACCTGCTCGTGCGCTCTTCCGACGTGGACGGCGGCGCGGTCCGCCTAGGTGGCGTGGACGTGAGTTCGATGGACCCCGACGTGCTGACGGCATAGTCCGCCATCGTCGTGCAGGACGTCCGGCTCCTCGACGGAACGATCGAAGAGAACGTTCGCGCCGGCCGGCCGGACGCCGACGATGCCGCGGCGGCGGAGGTCTCGGCACGGCTGGACGAGGTCGTCGACCGGGGCTGCTCGCGGGCTGGTCGACGCCGGCCGGGAGGGCGGCGCCCGGCGTCTGGTGGTGAGCGTCAACGTGTGTCGATCGCGCAGGTCCTGCTCAAGGACGTGCCCTTCGTGCTGCTGGACGAGGTGATCTCCGCGGTCGATCCCGACCACGAGGCCGCGCTTCACGAAGGCGTCGAACGCCTGTCGGCGGCCGGACCGTGGCGATGGTGGCGCATCGCATGCAGGCGGTGCGCCGAGCCGATCGGACCGCGTTCCTGGACCGGGTCGGATCGTGGAGGAGGGCGAGCACGAGGAGCCGCTGCGGCGGGGCGGTCGCCATGCCGAATTCTGCGCGATCTCCGAGGTCCCGACGGTCGGTTGACGGGAGGAGCCGGTCGCCGACATCGACGATCGGTCTGGTCATCCGCTGTGCCGGCTGCGGGCGCGGGCGAGCCGTCGTCGTCGGCACCGACCGTCGAGCACGTGGTGAACGGGGCGGACGCGTCGCCGCGATGCACCGGTCCGTGACGAATGCCCTGGTTCACCCGCGTGGCCGGGGCGAATCGAACCCAGACCCGCAGCGCCGTCCGATTGCTAACCTGTCGAGCGGGGTGAACCGGTCAGCGAAGGAGTGTGGTCCTGGGTGAGCTCGCGCGGAGGAGGCGACGGTGCCGCGAACGCCGGGGCCGACGAGGTGCTGGCGCCGGTGCTCGCCCGTCATGAGTGGCCTGCCCGTCCGCTGGCCGGGCAGCCGCTGGGCGTCGATCTCCTCAACACCCGATGGGCGGCCGGAGGCGTCGACTACGACCTGTTCGAGCACGACGAGCTCACCGCGGCGTGGCTCGTCGATCGGAAGCTGCGGCAGGCCGCGCCGCTGCCCGCCGTCCGGGCACACCTCCGCGAGGCACGCGACGCCCTCGCGGAGGTGATCGCCGGTCGCGACGCGCGAGCCCGCCTCAACGCCGTGCTCGATCACGGCAGGCTGCGGCTCGCTTTGGGTGAGCACGGCCCGGTCGAGCACGAGGAGTTCGACGATCCGGCCGCAGGCGCGGCCTGGACATGTCTACGGGCCTACCTGCGGCTGTCCGATGCGGCTCCCGGCCGCATCCGCCGGTGCGAGAACCCGGACTGTGTCCTGCACTTCCACGACGTCTCCCGCTCCGGCGACCGCCGCTGGTGCTCCATGGCGGTGTGCGGAAACCGCCTCAAGGCGCGGCGGCACAGCGCCCGCGTGCGTGGACGCTGACGACACGCCGGAACGGGCCTGACGCGGGACGTCGGCTCACCGAGCGGTTCGCTCTCCTCGTGAGCCTCGCGCCGGGTCCCGCGCCGCCCGGCTACCGCGCGGGCAGCGGGATCTCGGCCCGGGCGGGCAGCACCGTCTCCTCCTCGTGGTCCAGGTGCGCGATCGGCTCACGGGACATGCGGGCCGGCTCCCTACGGAGTCGACCGGCGTCGGCGGTGCCGATCTCCTCCTTGGTGCGGGCGACCGTCCGGTGTTCCGCACGGAGACGGTCCAGTGCCGCACGCAGGTGCGGCTGGTGCTCTCCGATGGCGGGGAGCACGTGCGCGTCCTCACTGGCGTGGAACTCCAGCGTCTCGCAGAAGGCCAGGCAGTGCTGCCGGATCTGCATGCCGAGGCTCGGTGCGGGCGGGTCACCGGGGCCCGATGTCCGTCGCGAGCGTCGAGGTGGACGCAACTGGCCGCGATTCCCGTCGTGGACGGCCAGGAGCTTGTCCGCGACGGGAGGGATCTGTCGTGGAGCCCGACGCTTGGCGGCCGACGCCTGTCGGGCATCGGCGTGCTCCGACGTCGTGGGCGGGGGCGGCTGCCGCTCGTCACCGTCTGACCTGGTCACCGGTGTGCTGTGGTCACCGTCCTCTGTGCTCAACGCCCGCGCACGGGGCGACGAGAACAGCGGAAGACGCCCGTGCTCGGGATCGCGGTGCCGCGGCGGCGAACCGCGGACGGCGGCGCGGGTGAACTGGACGAAGGTCACCGCCTCCGACGCGCCGGGCGGAATGGATCACGCCGCGTCGCACCGCACCGGCGGCGGGTTCACAGAACCGAGCCTGCCGGGCCGCTCGACGCGGCCGCCTCGCCCGCGGACGGCCCGAGGGTCAGCGGAAGGAGTCCGCGTTCGCCGTCGCCCATTCGGCGAAGGTGGTACCCGTCCGGCCCATGAGGTCACGGAAGGTGCTGGTGGCCTGATGCGGTGCGGCGGCGAGGTCGGCCATCCCGTCGACGTACCAGCGCGCGTAGTCCCCCATGGTGGCGGCGTACATCTCCACGGCCTGTCCGTGGCTCAGTTCCTCGTAGGGGATGTCTCGGCCGAGCACACGTCCGATACAGCGGAGCATCTCCGCGCGAGTGAGCGTCTCGGGGCCGGTCAGCGAGTAGGTCCTGCCCAGATGCCCGTCTTGCAGGAGGACGGCGGCGGCGACGGCGGCGACGTCCTCCAACGCGATGGCCGCCCCCGCCGACTCCGGGTAGGCGTCGCGCACTCGGCCCGTGTCGCGGATCTGATCGACCCAGCTCAGCCGGTTGGTCATGAACTCACCGGGTTCCAGGTGCGTCCAGGCGACGCCGGAGCGCTCGACCGCCTCCTCGACGCCGTACCACCAGGTGCCTGCCGGGCCCGCCACGTCGACGACGCGCTCCACGCCTGCCGAGGCGGCGAGTCGCATGACCTCCGCGACTGTCTTGGGCAGCGGCGCCAGATACAGGCGATCGACCCCCTCCAGAGCCTTCGGCATGGTCTCGACACGCCCGAGATATCCCTCGACGACCTCGACCTCCGGCGGCAGGGCCGCCCGCACCGGGTCCACGGTCAGGACTCGCACCTCGGTGGCTCCCGACCGCACCAGCTCGTCGACGACCAGTCTGCCGATGTTCCCGGTTCCGCCTGTCACCAGGATGCGCATGGGTCCTCCTGCTCTTCAAGGCCAAATGAGCCGCCAAACTACCGTATTGGACCTTTGAAGGTCCAATACGGCCAGTTGGGGGACTTCCGGGGGATCGCTACCATGCCCGGCATGAACGACCCGGCCTTGGAGTCGAGAACACGCGGCCGCACTTATCGCGCCATCCTCGCCGCGGCGGCGTCCGTGCTCGCCCGCAATCGCACCGCGACCCTGCCCGAGATCGCCGAGGCCGCAGGCGTCAGCCGTACGACGCTGCGCCGGTACTTCCCGGATCGTGACGGGTTGATCAGCGCCGCGGTCGAGGACTCCGTCGAGGCGATCGAGCAGTCGGTCGCGGACGCCGAGATCGAACAGGGCTCGCCTGTCGAGGCGATGCGCAGGCTGGTCGCCGCCATGGTCTCCGTCGGCGACCGGCTCATGTTCCTGTTCGGCGACCCTCGGATTCTGGAGGGGCACGGCCCCGGAGGCGTCGAGACGCGGTCCGGGGAGCCTGCCGCCGCGTCCGACGACCCGGTCATCGCGCTCATCGAGCGCGGCCAAGCCGAGGGCGTGTTCGATCCCGAGGTCGGCGCCGACTGGATACAGAAGGTGCTCTGGTCACTGGTCTACACCGGCTACGAGGAGGCGGACCAGGGTCGGCTGCCGCGGCATGGGGTGGTGAGCATCGTGATCAGGACCCTGGAGAACGGAATCCGGGTCGGGCGCTGAGCACTGGAGCACGACGAACGCGGCCCCACCGCTCCCACGCTCGACGCGACGATGCCTGGCACGCGATGAGACCGGGGTGTCACCACCTCGGTCGGAGTCGGGCGGGCGGGCGACCTACAATTCCGGTCTCCCGCCCGAACCGTCGTGAACACCGCCGAGCAGGCGGCCTCACAGCACGAGAGTCCCCGACCGGAGGCGACACACCCGGTGTCTGAGAACCATGCGACGGCTGCCGAGCAGGCGACTTCGTCCTCCGACGGCCGCCGAGTCCTGTCGGCCGACTGCGCGAACTGTTTCGCGCTGTGCTGCGTCGCACTGCCCTTCACCGCGTCGTCCGACTTCGCGATCAGCAAGCAGGCGGGCACACCCTGCCCGAACCTGCTGTCGGACTTCGGCTGCGGCATCCACACCGAACTCCGGCAGCGAGGTTTCGCGGGCTGCACGTCGTTCGACTGCCTCGGCGCCGGACAGCAGGTCTCTCAGGTCACCTTCGGTGGTCGAGACTGGCGATCGGCTCCGGACACCGCCGGGAAGATGTTCGCCGTCCTCCCGATCATGCGCAGGCTGCACGAACTGCTCTGGTATCTGTCCGAGGCGCTGACCCTGCCCGCGGCCGCGTCGCTCCACCCGGCGCTGCGCGACCTGCGGGATCACACCGAGGCTCTCACCCGGGGAGCCCCGGAGGAACTGCTCGCGGTGGACCTGGCGGCGCAGCACGAGAAGGTGGACGCGGTGCTGCGGCGCACCAGCGAACTGGTGCGGTCAGGCGTGCCCGGCCGCCGCAGGAGTCGCCGTCGAGCCGACCTCATCGGCGCGAAGCTGCGCGGCGTCGATCTCCGCGGGGTCGACCTGCGCGGGGCCTGCCTCATCGCCGCCGACCTGACCGGGGCCGATCTGAGTTCGGCCGACCTGATCGGGGCGGATCTCCGCGACGCCCGACTGCACGACGCGAATCTGACGGACAGCCTGTTTCTCACCCAGCCTCAACTCGACTCCGCCGCGGGGAACGCCGCCACTCGCCTTCCCGCCGTTCTCGGCCGCCCCGCGCACTGGTGATGCGCGAAACACCGTGATTCCTCCGGCGGTGTTCCTCCTGTCGGATTCGGGACGGCTGGATCACGCCGTTTCCGACACGCCGCGGTGGAGGAGTGCTCGTCTCAGTGCGTCCGACCGTTCCCCGAGTTCGACTGCCTCGAACCCGGCTGCTCCGCGGGGCGTCGATGCGCGTCTCGGCTCGGCCACGATGCCGGACACCGTTCACTGCTGCTGACCAGGCACTGTTCGGGAGGAGTCGTCGGTCGGTCCTCTCCCGCCGACAGTCGCTGATCCCCTGACCGGGTCGCTGTCACGAGACCACCGACAGACGACCGAGCTCCACGCCGAAGAGTCCACTGAGTACGCCGCCCGCGCGGGCGCCCCAGTCAGGGAGCGGCTGATGACCATGGGCAGGCGTTCACCGCTCCGTCCCATTCTCAATTTATAGCGCACCCGGGGGCTTGCGGCAAGACCCGGGTCGTATCGCAGAATCAGCGGCCGAATCCGCAAGTCGATAAGAATGGAAGTGCTCAGTGCGTGTTTCGTCATCCGAAGATCCCGACGTCGGAGAATACGCCTTCGGAGAACGAGTCGACGAGAAAGCGACCGCGGAAACGCGCCGGAGATCGCCCGGGACGGATGCCGACGTCATCATCGTGGGAGCGGGCCCGGTCGGCCTCATGCTGGCCTGCGAACTGCGGTCGGCAGGCGTGCACCCGTTGGTGTTGGAACGACAGCCGCGGATTCGGGACGTCCCCAGGGCCAACGGTCTCAGCGGACAGATTCTGGAGCTCCTGCGCTGCCGAGGCCTGCTGGACCGGTTCGAGGCGGCGAGCGCCGGGCCCGTCCACCCGGCGCCTCGCTTCCCGTTCGGCGAGGTGCACCTGGACTTCAGCGGCCTGGACGACCCTCCGCTGCGGGGGCTGAGTCTCCCGCAGCCTCGGCTCGAACGACTGCTCGAGGAACGCGCCCTGGAGCTGGGTGCGGATATTCGCCGTGGTCGGGAGGTCGTCGGAATCGACCAGGACACCGACGGAGTGATCGCTCGGGTGCACGGCCCGGGCGGGGAGCATCTGGTGGGCGCCCGCTATCTGGTCGGCTGCGACGGTGCCCGCAGCGGGGTACGCGACCGGGCGGGCATCCCGTTCCCCGGCACGACGTATCCCGAGGTGAACCGGCTCGGCCAGGTGGCCACGCCGGACGGGGTGACCGTGCTCGAGGACGGCTTCCTCGACGTTCCCGGGCTCGGCAGGATTCGACCGAGCTTCGTCCGCACCGATCGCGGAGTCTTCGGCATCGGCGCGATCTCCGCGGAGATGCTGCTCGTCTCCACCACCGAGCCGGAGTACCTCGAGGACGAGGACACGCCGATGTCCCTGGCTGAACTGGGGGACAGCATCCGTCGTGTACTCGGCTTCGACGTCCCGTTGGGGGCGCCGATCAGGCTGTCGCGTTACCGGTCCGAGGCCCGGCAGGCGGAGCGCTATCGCGACGGTCGGATCATGCTCGCGGGTGATGCGGCACATCTCTTTCCCGCGACCGGGGTCGGCCTCAACGCGGGCATGCTCGATGCGGTCAACCTCGCCTGGAAGCTGTCCGCCGCCGTCCGAGGGCGGGGGCCCGCGGACCTGCTGGACACCTACCACGACGAACGTCACTTCGCGGGTGCCCGCACGATGCTCCACACCCAGGCGCAGGTCGCGCTGCGCCGTGGGCAGGACTCGGCGGCGCGGGCGTTGCGCACGGTGTTCCTGGAGCTGTTCACCGACGAGCAGCCGCTGCGCCGGGTCGGTGCGCTCATCTCGGGCACCGACCTGCGCTATCCGACGGCCTGTTCGGATCGCCATCCACTGATCGGCGCCTTCGCACCGAACCTCGTGCTGCGCACAGGTCAGGGTGCCACCAGTGTCGCGGACCTGATGCGTCCGGCGCGGCCCGTCCTCCTCGATCTCGCGGATCGCCAGGATCTCCGGGACGTCGCCGCCGCTTGGGCGGACCGCGTCGACATCCGGATCGCGACGACCGAGCGGCGACCTGCCGACGCGCTGCTGATCCGCCCGGATGTCCACATCGCATGGGCCGCGCCCGTCGACGAGCCCGGTGACGTCGCCGTGGACACACTGCGGGAGGCCCTCGGCCGCTGGTTCGGTGCCCCGCGGACAGCGGTCGCCGAGTTCGCAACGCCGTGACGGTCCGGCGGCGATCGGCCCGCGCGCCGAGCATGCGCGTGGTGCCGCCGACGTCGAGCGGGTGCGCGGGACCGGCCGGACCATTCCACGTCGACGGTCGTCGACCGAGGCAGGCCTGGTCCGGCGCGGGGATCGAGTCGGCGAGCCGCCGGACGTGCTCGATCGGCTCCGGCGGCTCGTGCACCACGAATCGGTGCCCGAGGAGACTCGCGTACAGGAAGCGAGTTCGTCGAGGGAGTTCGAGCCCGCCCGCAGGCGTGCCCGAGTGCTCATCGACGGCTTCCAGGGCGCCGATCGGCGGTGTGATGTCCTCGGCCGCCACCTCGACGGAGATGCGGAGGGCGAACCGGGCGTGGTAGCGGTACACCCCGGTGGAGGTCCCGTGCGCGGTGTACTCGGCGAGATCGACGGCAGGCGGGGCACGGGGAGCGAACCGCGGCGCGGTCGGTGTGCGGGGGCGAGAGGCGGTCGACGCCGGGGCGGCACAGGCCGCCCCGGTCGAGCTCCCAGGCGATGAGTCACCACCGCCTGCCGGGATGCCATGGGCGATGCGGTTCGGTGCGACGGGCGGAGACGCTGCCGTCGGGGGGCTCGCGGTTCGACCGCGCGACGGCAGGCCTCCGCCACGCTCGTCAGGACGTCCGGGTCGGCGACGGCCCGCCCTCGGGCATCGTGAGCAGGACGGAGGCAGCATGTCGGCCCGGTGACGCGGTCAGGCGGGTGGTACCTGGTCGGCTTCGGCCAGGTAACCGCGGTGACGTCTCTCGATGTCGTCGCCCGCGCCGAGCCGACAGCCGGCGACGCCGGGCGTGGCGTGCACCGGACAGCCCAATGCCCGGAGCCGGTCGCCGCCGACCGCGTCATGGGCTCAGGTGATCTCGAGTACCGCCTTGCCGTGCAGGGTGCGGCCGAGCAGGGCCGAGACCGCCTCGCCCGCTCTGCTCCAGTCGCCGCGCCAGCTGATGCCCGGGGTCAGCTCGCCTGCCGTCACCCTGGCCGCCAACCAGGTCAGGTCGGCCGCGAGATCCTGGCAGCCGAACAGGTGGAAGGTCACGATCGACCGGTCGTGTCTGCCGCCGTCGCCCCACAGCGCGCGGGCGGGGAAGGGCGAACCCACGTCGGCGATGTGCCCGACCGACACGAGAGTGCCGCCCTGGGTCAGCCTGGCGTAGGCGTCGACGAGCTGTCCGCCCCCGACGAGTTCCACGACGCCGTGCACGCCGTCCGGGAAGTCCAGGGACTCGGACACGACTTCGTGGGCGCCCAGCGCGTGCAGGTCGGCGCCGCGTCGGTCGGGGTCGCCGGTGGCGGCGAGGACGTGAGCACCACCGAGTCGAGCGAGCTGCACGGCGTAGCGACCGACGCCGCCGGTGGCGCCGGTGACGAGTACCCGCCTGCCGAGGATCGGACCGAGACGGTGCAGTGCCCGTAGAGCGCTGGCGCCTGCGACGGGAATGGTGCTGAGCGCACCGAGGTCGGCGCCGTCGGGAGCGACTCCGATCAGGTCGGTGTCCGCCGCGCGCAGCTCCGCCCAGGCGCCGTCGACGCCGACCGTCACCACCGGGGTACCGGCGGCCGGCCCGGTGCCGTCGGCCGCGGCACGTTCGACGACTCCGGCGGCGTCCCAGCCGAGCACCGCACCCTCCGGACCGCCCGATACGAGGTGACTCACCTCGCCGAAGTTGAGCGACGACGCCGTGACCCGGATCAGTGCCTGGTGCGGTAACGGCTCGGGGTCGGGCGCCTCCCCGAGCCGGAGCCCGCCAGGTGCCGTCCGGTCGGTCAACAGTGCACGCATTGATGCTCCCCACATTAAAGTCCACTGAGTGGCATTAGCCTACAGGTGGCCTTATGTGCCGATTAGGCTGGTCCCATGACCACGTCGTCTCAGCCCGGTGTGCGGGCCGCCGCCTCGGCGGAACCGCTCACGCTGCGCGAGCGCAAGAAGCTGCGCACCCGACGAGAGCTGATCGACACGGCACTGGAGCTCTTCACCGAGAAGGGCTTCGAGGCGACGACTCTGGACGAGCTGTGCGCCGAGGTCGAGGTGTCCAAACGAACCTTCTTTCGCACGTTCGACAGCAAGGAAGACGTCGCGATGGCCCCGACGCAGGATCTCTGGGCCGCCTTCGTCGACGAGCTGGAGTCCTGCGACCCGGCCGGGCGGCCGTTGATCGAGGTGCTGCGGGACGTCCTGCTCGCCGCGCTGGCACGGATGACGGGCGAAGGCTGGGCGCGACGAGTGCTGCTCAGCAGGCATCTCACCGAGCGGACGCCGTCGATGGGCGCCCACGGACTCCACTTCTGCGATCGCACCGTTCGCGTCGCGGAGGAGATCGTGCGCAGGCGGATCACCTTGTCGGGAGCGTCCGACCTGCGCCTTCGGCTCGTGCTGGACATGATGGTGGCCGCCTTCCACTCCGCGATGGACGAGTGGAGCGACCTGCCGGGGGACCCGTCACGGGAGGCGCTCGCGGCCTGCTTCCGGCGAGCCTTCGCCGCCATTCCCGGCAGTATCGCCACGACGGCGGCCCTGCGCGAGCACACCGCTCGCTGAGTCCGCGTCCTCGACTCGCCGATCACGCCCGGGCGGCGCTCGTCGGGCGGGCCGTCGCCTTCTTCGGCACGCTGGTACGCGGCACCGAGTCCCGACTCGGTCGCCGAGACGAGCGGACACCCCGCCGAACACGACGGCAGGTCCGGGAGTCCGCAGGCGGACGACGACGAGGGAGGGCCCATGCTGCGGGACAGCGAGGCGTTCAGCGGGTTCGCGGTGGCCGACATGGCGGAGGCCAGGAGGTTCTACGGCGAGGTCTTGGGGCTTCGACTCAGCGACTCCCCGGAGTTCGGGCTGATGAACCTCCACCTGGCCGGTGGTCGGGACGTGCTGATCTACCCGAGCCGCGACGCCGTTCCCGCGTCCTACACGATCCTCAACTTCCCGGTGCCCGACATCGACGCCGCCGTCGACGAGCTGGCTCGACGAGGGGTCGTCTTCGAACGATACGACGAGTTCGATCAGGATGAGAAGGGCGTCTTCCGGGGCGACGGACCGCTGATCGCCTGGTTCAGAGATCCGGCAGGCAACGTCCTGTCAGTGCTCCAGACCGACTGAGTCGGCGAGCACCACCCGCGGACACGGCCGATCGCGGCGCCGGCTCGGCAGCCCGTGCTCAGCTCCGCCGAGCGTCGTAGGCCGCGCGGGCGGCGGTGATGTGCTCCACGGAGCCTTCGACCACCTCCGCGAGGGCCCGCAGCCGCTCGGCCACCTCGGTGCCCAGCGGCGTCAGCGAGTACTCCACGCGGGCCGGGATCACGGTGACGACCTCGCGACGCACGAATCCGTCGCGCTCCAGGGCGTGGAGGGTCTGGGCGAGCATCTTCTCGCTCACGCCTTCGACGCGACGCCGTAACGCATTGAAGCGATAGTCGCCCTCGATCAGTGCGAGCAGCGCGAGGATCGCCCACTTGCCCCCGACGGTCTCCAAGGCGCCCCGTGAGGCACAGCCCCGGGCGAAGACGTCGGCGACCAGCGCGTCGGACGGCTCTACCGACTGGGACGGGGGCGCTTCGGTCATGCGACCACTGTACTCGACCCCGAGCGATTCGCATGTACTGTAGAAAAGTTAGTACATTCGGATCTACGGTGCCACTGAATCGACAGGAGAACCATGACCACCTACGCCGTCACCGGAGTCACGGGCCCCTACGGCAGGCTGGCCGTCGCAGCCCTTCGCGCGCGCGGAGTCGAGCCCGGCGACATCGTCGCCATCGCCCGCACGCCCGCCAAGGCCGCCGACCTCGCCGATGCGGGCGTCGTCGTCCGGCAGGGCGACTACTCGCGGCCGGAGACGCTGCCTGCGGCGCTGGCCGGGGTCACCACGCTGCTGCTGGTCTCGGGCAGCGAGGTCGGCCACCGTGTCGCCCAGCACACCGCCGTGATCGACGCCGCCAAGGCCGCAGGCGTGACCCGTGTCGTCTACACCAGCGCGCCGCACGCCGACGCCACCACGCTCGCCCTGGCCCCGGAGCACAAAGCCACCGAAGACGTGCTCCAGGCCTCCGGAGTGGACTTCACCATCCTGCGCAACGGCTGGTATCTGGAGAATTACACCGACGCGCTCGGCCGCTACCTCGACAGCGGCGAGATCCTGGGCGCGGGCGGTGACGGCCGCATCGCCGCGGCCACCCGGGCGGACCTGGCCGCCGCCGCGGCCGCCGTCCTGACCGAGGCCGGACACGAGAACAGGGTGTACGAGCTGGGCGGCACGCCGTTCACCTTCGCCGAGCTGGCCGCGACGATCACCGAGGTGACCGGCACACCGGTCGTCTACCGCGATCTCACCGTCGAGGAGTTCGCGACGGCGCTGCGGTCATCCGGCATGGACGCGGACACGGCGAGCTTCGTGGCCAGTCTCGACGGGTCGATCGCGCTCGGCGAGCTCGACACCGACAGCGGCGACCTGCAACGGCTGATCGGCAGGCCGAGCACTTCGCCTGCCGACGCCGTCCGACTGGCCTGCCAGGGCCTGTCGACCGGAGCCGCCGGAGCCTGACCCCTTCGGCGCGGTCGGCCGCCGTCGGGCTGACACCGCAGGTCCGCGGGCATCGGCGATCCTCGGCCGAGCGCGTGTCCTTGCGACGGCGGCCGAAGGTGCCCGAGCCGACGATCAACGGCGGCTCCGGCTCCGAGACGTGCATCGACGCCGAGACGGTCAAGCGATCCGGCGTGGTCCCGACCCGTCGGCGAACGCGGCGTCATCGTTCGCGCCGCGACCGAGCATGACCGAGCACGGTCCGCGGGCGTACCGCAGGCAGGCAGCTCGATCTCGCGGCGCAGCGCACGCCCGCCCCCGTGTCCCTGCCGCCCCCACTCGCCGACGATTCACGCGGACGGCCCCGGGAACGATCACTCCGCCGCCATCGCGGGCGAGCGGTACCCGGTGCCGAGGCGTCGGCCGCCCAGCCAGGCCGTCAGTCGGGCGGCCTCGGCCTCGAGCGCACGGCGGGTGCGCGCGGCGACCTGCTCCGAGAGCCGCACCGCGACGACACCCGCGTCGTCCTGAATCCAACAGCCGACGATCCGGCCGTCCGCCCAGGCCGTGGTGCCCGCGTTCCCCCGATTGTCGAAGAGCCGCTCGCGATGCGGTCCGAGGTAGAAGTCCCGGTGCCGCCACCCCATGACCGTCGGATCCAGCGGGGGCAGCAGGGCCACCCACGGGTCGGGCTCCGATGCCTCGGCCAGATCGTCGGGCAGCAGCAGGCCCGTGCCGCCGCCGTCCAGGGAGACCGGGACCGCCCCCAGCTCGGCCAGCGCGGCCCGAATGATCGTCTTGGTGGCGCCCGACCACCACACGAGGTCGTCCTCGGTGCCGGGACCGAAGGTATGCAGCCAACGCCGCACGATCTCGCGGTAGCCCTCGGCGGCGGACCACGGTGTCGGGATCGCGCCCAGCCAGTGGCGCGTCAACGTCCATCGAGGCCGCGAGGCATACCAGCGGGCGGTGTTCTCACCGCGGACGAGCAGGCCCCTCGCGCCGAGGTACAGCAGAACGCTGGACGCGGAGAACGTCGCGCCCGCCGGCGTCCGCGCCGTCACGTCGATCATCGGCACGGCCGCGCGCATCTCCTGCGCGGAGCGTCCCTCGGGTGCCTCGGCGAGCACGGCGAGGACCTCGGCCGCGGCTCGGTCGAGCCAGTCCTCGCCGTCGTGGGCGATGCCCGTCTGGACGATCTCCTTGCACATCCTGGCCCGTTCCTGTCTCGCCACCCGGGCCGAGGCGCCGGCCCACGCCGCGGGCAGCAGGTCGCGCGGGAAGACGAAGAGCGTTCTGCGCATGGCCAGCTGCTTCACGAGGCTGCGGTCCGTGTAGAGCGCCCGGTCGAGATCGGCCACCTCGAACGCGGCCGTCCTGGCGCGGCAGGACAGGTGGACGGTGGCCGCCTCGGTCGAGTGCAGCACGGTCATCGCCCTGGTCACAGCCTCCGGCGACTCGACGTGGAATGCCGGAGCCAGCGCGTGCCGGGCGGCGAGCCGGGCACGGCGTTCGTCATCGGTCACATGGCGCACCACGGGAATGCTGCCAGAGCGGACGCCGCCGACTCTCAGCGGGGGAACCGTCCAGTTCCGGAACTTGTCAGTTCCGGAACTGGCTAGTACCGTTTTCGGGGCCGGTCGGGAGAGGCTCCGACGGTCACCTCGGCCGTGCCCGGGCCGAATGCGCGTGATCGACGAGCACCTCCAGACGAGACGAGGCGGCCAGGGCGGGAGAGCACCTACCCACCGCCGGACGACGAGTTCGCCTCGATCAGGTCACCCCGACCCGACCCGACCCGACCCGACACGACCGGCACCGGCGGGCGCCGTCCTGCGCCCGGACACCACTCCCGAAAGGCACGGAGCAGATCATGTCCGTCACGACCACGACCCACCTGAACTTCCGAGGGGACGCCCGCGCTGCGCTGGAGTTCTACCGCTCCGTCTTCGGCGGCGAGCTCGCCGTCATCACCTATCAGGACGCCCAGAGTGTCCAGGACCCGTCCGAGGCGGAGCAGGTCATGTGGGGTCAGGTGATCGCCGACAACGGCTTCCACGTCATGGCCTATGACGTTCCCGTGCGACTCGACTACGACCAGGGTGAGAAGTCCTGCTTCGTCTCCGTGCGGGGCGAGACCGTCGAGGAGATCACCGCGTTCTGGGAGCGACTCACCGAAGGCTCCACGGTCGTGCAGCCGCTGGGCCCCTCGGGCTGGGCGCCCGCCTACGGGATGCTCAAGGACCGATTCGGCGTCGTCTGGGTGCTCGACGTCGTCGGCGACTACGCGGGCTGACCGACCCGGGCGGGCAGCACCGGCCACGAGGGGCGCCCGCCCGGCGTGGTCCGCCGGCCTCGGCGGGCATGGGTCGACGCCGCCCGCCCGAGAGGCGCGGACGAGCCCGGACGGCAGCCACGACGGAGGCCTCGGCCCGCGTCGGACATAGTGTTCCCCCAGAACCGATCAGCAGCGCGAAGAAGGCCGGGAGGCAGCCCACCGTGAGGCACGAGGAGTCCGCGTACTCCGAGCAGCAGGACGCCGCGCGACCCGGCCGGCGCCGCGATCACACGCGCGACGGCGTGATCCTGGACGCGACGCTCGAGGTGTTGGCCGAAGAAGGCTACGAGCGCATGACGATGGACATGGTCGCGGTGCGGGCGAAGGCGGGAAAGGCCACCGTGTACCGCCGGTGGCCGTCGAAGGGCAGCCTGGTCGTCGACGCGATCGCCCGACTGGGACGACGGGAGGTCGGCCTCGACGAACTGCCCGACACCGGCACGATCCGCCAGGATCTCCGGGCGCTGTTCCGACCGGAGATGCTCCAGGACGGCGAACGCCGGTTCCGGGTGATGGCGGGGCTCACGTCCCTGCTCGTCTCCGACCGGTCGGGGCTGGCCCAGGCCGCGCATGCCGCGAGCACCGAGCCGTGGGTGACCGTGAACCGCACGCTCATCCAGCGAGCGATCGACCGGGGCGAGGTCCGCGTCGCCGCCGACGTCGAGACCTTGGCCCAGGTCGTTCCGTCGATGGCCGCCTATCGGGTCGTGGTCGAGCGCAAGCCGATCGACCCGGACTTCCTCATCGCCGTGATCGACGGCGTGCTGCTGCCCGCGCTCGGCCTGCCGCCCGCGTGGTCGGGCCCGGACGGCGACGCACGCAGCCCACGCTGATCGCGTGGAAGCCGACCGCGGCGCAAGGTGGATCGCGGCGCTCGGGCGGCTGCCCCGGTCCTACGCTCCACCCGTCGGGTAGACACCGCTCCGCGCTCAAGCGCGCACGACCGACGAAGAGCTCGTCGCCGACGGCTCACCGAACCACGCGCCGACAGCCGGCGACTCGGCATCCGCCACGACGAACTCACCCTCGCGCTCGACGACGAGCCCACCACCCCGAGTCCGCCACACTGGCGACCGTGGCCGATCACATCGCCGGCGGCGTCCACGACCAACCAGGGCACGTGTCGAAGCCCTCGCCACCAAGGCCACGATCAACGGCCTTGATCGGCTCATCCTGTTCTTCCTCATCCCGACTCCGCGACCACGGCCGGATCACCCGTTGTCCTACCAGCGAAGAGGGCCCTGAACGGCGTGGCTCCATGGCTAAGTCGGTGGAGCCGAAGGGGGTCGAACCCTCGTCCTCCCCGATGCTGTCGGGGCGCGCTACCAGCCTGCGCCACGGCCCCGTCTGACGTGGATGGACTTCGTCAAGATCGCCCCAGGCATCGTCCTCCTGTTCATCCCTCGGTACGGCGACGCCACGCAGGTGCCGCCGCAGCGATGCCGACGCGGGGGCCGGTCACCTGCATGGGCCGGCGCACCGTCGCCACCAGGCACGATCACGGAGTTGACCTCAAGATTAGTTCAGGTTCTAGCCTGGGGTCGCCGTCGGACACGTCAGCGTCGTCCGGCGGCAGTCGTTCATGCGGATGTCTCCACGTCGCCTACCGCAGGCGACCCCAGGGAAAGGACGTCGTCCATGTCTGAGCCTCTCCGGCTCGCGGTGATCATCGGCAGCGTGCGGGCGGGCCGATTCGGTCCCACCATCACCCGTTGGGTGACCGGGCAGGCCCTTCGGCGGCGAGCGACGACGGTGGACGTCGTCGACCTCGCCGACACCGCCGCCGCGCCTCGGTTCGCCGAGCGCATCGATGCCGCCGACGCCGTCGTCCTGGTCACTCCGGAGTACAACCACGGCTATCCGGGGCCCGTGAAGGTCGCCGTCGACTCCTTGAGAGAGGAGTGGCACACCAAGCCCGTCGCCTTCGTGTCCTACGGCGGGATCTCCGGCGGACTCCGCGCCGTCGAGCAGCTCCGCCAGGTCTTCGCCGAACTGCACGCGGTGACCGTTCGCGAGACGGTGAGCTTCCACAACGCAGGCGAGCGTTTCGACGCCGACGGCGAACTGCGCGATCCCGACACGGCCCGGCACGCGGCCCACCGGATGTTCGACCAACTCGACTGGTGGGCGACGGCGCTGCGCCGCGGACGGGCCGCGCGACCCTATCCGGGCTGAACTCGCGCACCGATCGACCGTCCCGAGGAGGGCGAGCGGAGGCGCCTTCCGCCTGCGGGAACGCCGTGGCACCCGGTCACGACAGGGCGGCCGCCGACGTCCTCCTCGGGAGCATGAACACCAGTCCCAGCGCCACCACGACCAGGGCGATGTCGACGCACGAAGCGACCCAGGCACCGTGCGAGAAGGCCGAGGCCCGGTCGAGCTCGCCGACACGCAGCGTGCCCAACGGCCCACTGCTGACCGACGCCACACCCACCGCGCTGCCGACCCTCCGCCGGCGGCAGCAGCAACGCGATCCCCGCGACGCGGAGCGACGCCAGTCCCACCAGGTCGGCGGACGGTTTCAGCGCGGCCGTCGGCCTGCCCTGCGGTCGCGCAGCAGGCGCGGCGCGACGGTCGCCGCGATCAGACCGATCGGCACGTTCACGAGGAAGGCCCAGCGCCGGCCGCTCACACCCAGACCGTGCACCAGCAGACCACCCGACGGCGGTCCGATCGCCGTGGAGACGCCCATGACGGCGCCGAGCGGACCGAAGGCCTTCCGCCGCGCCGTGCCGCGGAACCGGAGCTGGATCGGTTCCGCGCCTCCCACGCCTTGCCGACGTTGTCGGCGGTCTTCGTCGGGGCCTTCGTGGCGCTGCTGGCCGCCACGACCGTCAACGTCGCGCTGCCGGACATCGGCTCCGCCTTCTCAGTGGGTGAGGAGACGTCGGCGTGGACCCTCTCGGGATGCTTCCTGTCCTTCGGAACGATCCTGATTTCAGCGGGCCGACTCGACGACCGGCACGGGCACCGGATGATGTCGGCCGTGGCGTTGAGCCTGTGCACCCCGGCCATCCTCGCCGGTGGCCTGTCCGGTGACCCCGTGCGGCTCGTGGTGCTGCGAGTCGTGCAGGGCCTCGGCGCGGGCCTGTTCTTCCCGATCATCGACGAAGGGCTCCGCATGCTCCTCGACGTGGTCGTCGGAGCGCCCCGAGGGCGCGACGGCTCCGGAGTCGGCCCGGCCATGACGTCGGGCTCCCTCGGACACCCCGTCGTCCGCACGCCGCCCGGCGCCGACCGCACTCGGGCGGCCCCGTGGCGCAGGGCCGCATCGCGACGACCCCCGGCAGAGCCGCGGGCTCGGGGCGCGGCTGCCGCCCGGCGGTCGGCCACGTCCTGCGAAGGAACGGTCACGCGATCTCCTCAGCGTGATGCGGCATTCCACATCCCCGGCGATCCATCGGGTGGTGGTTAGCCCGGCCTCGGGACCCGGCCGAAGGACGTCCTCGGGCCTTGCTCGACGCGGAGCCGTCGGCGGTCGTCGCGTGCCGCGCCGCGCGGCGCGGCAACCGACGCCGAAACGCGATCGCCTCGGCGGGACCGCGGCCTCTCCTTCGGGGTGCGGACCACCACCGGTCGACGGTGCTCGGGTTACCGTCGCGGCGATGACCGAACACGAGGCCGACGCCGAGACGGTGTCCACCCCCAGGCTGTCGTTGCGACGACCGGTCCACGACGACGTCGGCGCGATGCTGGCCGTCCATCGGGACCCCCGTACCTGCGCGCACAATCCGTCCGACCGGCTGCGCACCGAGGCAGAGGCCGAGCGGCTGTTCCACCGCTGGGATGATCAGTGGGAACGCTTCGGAATCGGCTACCTGGTCCTGCGAGAACACGACTCGGCGACCGTGCTGGGGTTCTGCGGGGTGAAGTCGCTGCTGCTGAAGGATCGGGCCGTCCTGAACCTCTTCTATCGCCTCGCCCCCTCCGTCTGGGGGCGCGGGCTGGCGAGCGAGGCGGCGCGGGCGGTCGTGATCTGGGCGCGTCTGCGAGTGCCGGGGCCGCCGATCATCGCGAGGGTCCGCCCCGCGAACACCGCCTCCCAGCACGTGGCACGCCGCGCCGGGCTCCGCCGAGCGGCACACCTGGACGGGCCGGGACCGGACGGCCTCGACTGGCTCTATGCGACGGACTGGCCGGACTGACGCCGACGGGGCGCGGGACGGCGACGAACTCCGGGCGCCACCGCGCGGGACGGCGAGACAGGTCTGCCTGTGCCTGTCGCCGGTGTCAGAAGACACGATCCAGACGCTCGAGCGCGGCGGCGCTGGGACTGCCCGGATCAGCGGTGTAGAGCACCAGCCGGAGAGCGGTGTCGGGTACCGACAACATCCGGCGATCCAGTTCGATCTTGCCGATCGTCGGGTGGTCGAGGTGCTTGCGCACGGTAGGTCGCGATCGCACCTCGTGGCCACGCCATGCGACGGCGAAGTCCTCACTGTGCCCGCTGAACTCGCCGATCAGTCTCGCCAGCACCGGGTGCCCAGGGTGCCGGGCACTCGCCCTGCGCAGGTCGGCGGCGGACTGCCGTGCGAACTCACCCTCCGTGCCCGGCGGTGACGAGCACAGCGTGCCGCCCAGGCGGACGGCCACTCGCACGGTGTTGCGCTCGTCGGTGGGCAGCTGTTCGAAGTCGACGATCAACGCGGCCGCCAAGTCGTTCCACGCGACGACATCCTCCTGCTCGTCGACCAGATAGGCGGGGACCCGACCCAGCTGGTGCAGCAGTCTGTGAACGTCGGCGGGCACGGCCGTATGGTCACGAGGTGGGCCGGGCCGGGTCTGCCCGGCCAGTCGCGCCAGATGCTCGCGCTCGCTTTCGGTGAGGCGCAGCGCCGTCCCCAGCGAAGCCAACACCTGTGGGGACGGGTGCGGCGCGCGGGCCTGCTCGAGGCGCTCGTAATAGCTGGTGGACATCCCGGCGAGCGCGGCCACCTCTTCCCTGCGCAGCCCGGGGGTGCGCCGAAAGCGCGGATTCCGCGGGCGGTCGGCGAGCGCCTGTTCCGGACGCAGTGCCTCCCGCCTGCGCCGTAGGAAGTCCGCCAGTTCATCTCTGCTCACCAGACCAGGGTGGCACGGTGATCCCGACCCGGCCACGGACTGGTGGTCCGAGGACCAACCGACTGTTCCGCGACGGCACGCACGTCCCCACCCTGGGATGCGACCCCCTCCGCCGAACCCGAGGACGACCATGCCGCGCACACCCGAAGAGACGGTCCGCCGACTACTGGACCTGTTGCAGGCCGAGGACATGGACGCCATCGCCGAGCTGTGGGCGACCGACGGCGTCGCCGAGTTCCCGTTCGCCGAAGACGCCACACGAGAAGGACTGGTGGGACGCGAGCAGATCCGAGATCATCTCGCGGACTATCCGAAACGCATGAACGTACTGCGGATTCCGACGGTCGTCGTACACCACACATCCCGCCCGGACACCATCGTGGTGGAGTTCGCCGCCCATGGGCGAACGGTGACCACCGGCGAGCCGTACCGTTTGGACTACATCACGGTGGTCACCGTCCGTGAAGGACTGATCGTCCGATACCGGGACTACCTGAGCCCGGTGGCGGCGGCCTCGGCGGCGGGCACACTGCCGGAGCTTCTCGAGTCGCTGCGTTCACGGGCCGACAGATGACCGGCGTGCTGGTCACCGGTGGAACCGGGAAGACGGGGTCCGCGCTCGCGGCGCGGCTACGGGAGTACGGCGAGCCGGTCCGAGTGGCGAGCCGAAATCCGCGTGCCACCGACTCCGACTCCGTCCGATTCGACTGGGCCGACCCGACGACGCACCGCGCCGCGTTACGCGGGATGGACCGGGTCTACCTGGTGGCGCCGCCGACCACCGTGGACGATCCGATGCCGCTGGTCGAGCCGTTCCTGTCCGAGGCGGAACGTATCGGTGTGCGCCGGGTGGTCCTACTGGGCTCGGCCATCGTGCTGCCGAACGCCCCCGGCGCGCTGACGCTCGCCGCACAGGTACGGGCCCGATCTGGGTGGGTGGTGCTGCGCGCATCGGGGTTCATGCAGAACTTCCTGCCGCCTCATCCGCTGGGCGACCGCATCCGTCGGCACGGTGAGATCGTCACCGCCGCGGGAGTCGGGCGGCTCGGCTGGATCGACGCGCGAGACGTCGCGGACGCGGCGGCCGCGCTGCTCGCCGAACGCGCCGTATCGCCGGACGATCCAAGAGATCACCTGCTCACCGGTCCCGCGACACTGAGCTACCCGACTGCGGGCGAGATCATCAGCGAGCACACCGGACGGCGAATCCGGACGCGACACGTCGGGGTCGACCAGTTGACCGCGGACAGACGGGCCGCGGGCATGCCTGCCGAGTTCGCCGCCGCACTGGCTGCCGTGGAGGCCGACATCGAACACGGATCGCAGGACCACGTCAGCACCGCCGTACTGGAGTTGACGGGCAGGCAGCCCCGCCACTTCGCCGAGTTCGTTCGAGATCATGCGGCCGAGTGGGCACCGGGATCGGCGAGCGGCGGGACGACGCCGGTCGGGAGCCGGTTCACCGGGCATGCCCCGTGAGGGCGCCCCACCCAGCCCCGGTACTCCGAACCCAGGCGTCGATCATCGGATCACCGCCCGGACGGTGTCGGTGATTCGCTCGGCGCGGGCGATCAGGCCGTCCACACAGGCGATCTCGCCGCGCAGCGTCTCCCGGACACTCACGTCCGCCGCCCCGGGGAGGTTGATCTCCACGTCGACCCGGCCGGTCGATGATCACACTGCGTCCACCGATCGGAAGCAGCGCCTCGACCAGGTCCGGCAGCCGCGTCACGACGGCGATCGTGTCGACGGGCGGTCGCACCGCCTCGCTGCGAGCGTGCGTGATCGCGTCCCTGCGGACGGTCTTCTCCTCATCGGTATGGCGTGGAAGCCGACCGTGCCGGCGGCGCGTGCGTCCTGTTCGATGACCGCCGGCGCCCCCGCCCGCAGGCCCTCGGCCTCCAGCAGCGCATTGCCGAGAGGTTCGGCGTGCTCGGCGCGGCCCTCGTGCTCGGCATGGCGCGTCACCATCGCCGGCGCCGCCGCCACAGCGGCGTGGAGCGCGGCGGCCGCGGCGCCGCCGGGAGCCGTTCCAGGAACTCGTCGATCGACTTCTCGCGCGCTCCTCCGCCCTTCGCCGCCGCTGACCGTGACGATCACCGTAGGTCACCACGGCGTCGAACGGCGGCCGTGAACTCGGCCTGTCCGATGCTCGGCCCGCGGCGACGATGCCTCAGGCCGGAACGAACCGACCGCGCCGGCGTCCGCCCGGTACGCGGACCGCCATCGGTGGCATGGACGCCTCCGCCTCACCGAGGCGGGCCACCGCCTCCGGCCCGATAACAGTGACGTCACCAGGCAGGAGGCACAGGGCATCCCGTGGTCCGAGGCGAGTACGTCGACCTCCGAGACGGGCAGCCATTGGCCGCAGCGCGTACGCAGCAGGCCGGCGACCGGAGCGGGCGACGGGCATCGATGCGCCACCCGTTGCGATTCCGGCGCCGTTCCCGCCTTGACCCGGATCAGCCGCTCCCGTTCGGACGGCGGCGGGATCGGCCGAGCCGGATTCGGTGCCCCCGGTCGACGGCCGGCAGCCGCCTCCTCACAGTCCCAGCACGGCTGTGACGCGGTCAGCCTGATCCCGGCGACGACCCGTTCGGGCGGGGGCCCGACCCGCATCGAGCGCCCACACCGGGCGACGACCACCGTCCCCTCCGCGGGGCGCGTTCCGACGACCTGGTGGCGGTCCAGCCACAGCCCCGACTTCGGCAGCGTGTCCTGAGTGAAGGACCGCTGAACCTCCCCGTTCATCGGGCCGCCCACTGCCGTACCGGTGCCGTGAGCGGAGCCGAGTACGGGAATCGACGTCGCCGGGCCGTCCGTCTGCCCGACGCTCCGGCACGCGGTGCTTCGGCGACCGTCGGCGGCTGCTCGCATCTCCGGCCCCGGCACAGGGCTACCGGAGTCCGTCCACCGTGTGGTGTGTTCATGGCATCACCTCCTGGGAATGGAAGGTGAGGGTAGGGCCGAAACATCGTCGTCCGGCCGCCGCGAGGTATACCCACCCTGATCGAGTTAACGACCTGCGTCGTCACCGCGAGCCCGACCGTCGACACGGGTCGACGGCCCGGCGGTGTCCGGGTCTGTGGTCTGCGACGCGGCGGGACGGGGAGGACGTCCGCGTGCCGAGATCCGACAGACCGATCGTGCCTCGGCGGTCGCGCCACCGCCACGAGGTTCGAGGCGCCGGCCTGCCGCCTGTGCCCTGCGGAGAGCGGGACGGACGGCGGGGTCGGTGGCGTCGCCGCGGCGACGACGCCTCAGGTGAGACCGAGGTAGTCTCGGTAGAACTCGACCATCAGATCGGCGCCCTTGATCTCGGCGGTCGTCGCCGCGCCGACGAGCCCCAGCTCGTCCGAGTAGGAGGCGCCGCCGCCCGGACCCAGCGGCACGGCGATGCCGGGCGCGGGCGGCTCGTAGCGCAGGAGGTCCGCGGCCCCGTCGATCAGGGCCCGGATGTTGGCCGCGACGATCTCGGCGTGGCGGCCCGCGGCACTGGCCGTGGGTGCCTCGCCGGTCGCGGCCAGGTCGCCGGCGACGAAGACGGTGCGCTGCCCGACGAGTCGAAGGTCCGGGGTGACCTCGACGTGTCCGTCGGGTCGCCGGGCATCGACCAGATCAGCGGTGAGGTGGTCGGACACCGGCACGACGCCGAAGCAGCGGAACCAGAGGTCTGCGGTGATCTTGCCGCCCGTGCTCGTGACGACGGTGAACTCGCCTGGTGTCCCGGGGTCGGTGCCGGGCGGCTCGCTCAGCGAAGCGCCGAGGAGGAGTTCGACTCCGCGCACCTCGAGCTGCCGACGCAGCTCGGCGCGCAGCGCGGCGGGGAGGGGGCCGCTGAGGACGTCGGGCGCCGGGTCCACGATCGTCACGGACTTGTCCGGCCACGCCGCCGTGATCTCGCCTGCGAGTTCCAGGCCCACCGGCCCGGCGCCCAGGAGCAGGATCCGGTCGACCGAGGCCAGCACCGTCTGAGCCGTGCGGAACGCGGCCGTGGCACTCGCGGTGTCCTCGAGTTCGGTCTTCGCCGGGAACGGGTAACGCGATCCGGTCGCGAGCACCAGGAAGTCGGCGTCGATCCGCGCGCCCGAGCCGAGGACGACTCCGGTCGGATCGACACGCACCGCTCGATCTCGGACGACGCGGCCGCGGCTGAGCAGGCGGTCGTAGGGCAGGAAGAGCCGGCCCGACCATGCCGGGTCCACCACGCCGCGCAAAGCGGCGACGCTGTGGAACAGCGCCTCACGTGGTTCCACGAGGACGACGTCGGCGACGTCGTCGAGCGCCTTGGCGACCGCGATTCCGGCGTACCCGCCGCCGACGACGACCACGGTCTCGGGCATGGACACCGACCTCCTTGGTTCTCATAACGTACTGTCGACGATGCAGATAGTACGTACAGCGCATGGTTCGTAGTGCGAATTAGATTAGTTCGTGGCGCGAACGGATGTCAACTACACTCGGCGTGAGGAGGCGCCATGACCGACAGCACCGAGACAGGATTCGCCGACGCGGTGGTGCGGCTCGCGCACCTGGTCGACCACGTCTTCGACGAGGTGAGTCGTCGGCACGACCTCACGGCGGCCCAGACACAACTCCTGTGCGTGCTGGTCGGCGGCCCGATCGGGATGACCGACCTGCGCCGCGCGCTGAAGCTGGAGAAGTCGAGCCTGACCGGCCTGGTGGACCGGGTCGAACGACGGTCGCTCGTCACTCGCGTCCGCGACCCGCGGGACCGACGTGCCTACCAGATCGCCCTGACCGAGGAGGGCACCCGGCTGGCCGTCCTGACCCACCGCGACGTGGCCGCCGGCCTGGACGCGCTCGCCGCCGGCCTCCCCGCCGCCGAACTGACGCTGGCGACCTCGATCCTGACCAGGATCACCGACGACGCCGCCGTCGGCACGGCCGGTCTGCCCCAGCCCGCGAGCTGACCCGTCGACCGTGACGGACGCGGCCTGATCCGTCGTCGACGCGGTCGACGATCCGCGGCCCCGGGGCGCCGGCCCGGACCACTCCGTCAAACGCCGTCGAACGTCGTCTCGCACAAGACGTCGAGGGAGCTCCGCCCGAGGCGTCGAGGTCGCGGGCGGCCGCATCGTCTCCCACCGCCCGCGCCGCGACCCGGAGGTGTCTTCCCGGCCCGAGGCCGCCTGAAGCGGTGAAACCCGCCGAACCACGGGGTGATCCTCCTGGCGTGTCGACACCACCGCGCGATGCACTGCGGTCACGCCGCTACGGCGGCGACGTGCGGTGTCCACCGTGGACGAAGCCGAGGAGGGTGCGCCGATGATCTGGAAGCGGTACGGGACTCCGCGAACACCGTCGGTGGCGGTGGCGGTCGCCGTGGTGCTGGCGTCCACCGCCTGGACGGCGGCGGGACATCCCGCCTCGGCCGCCGAAGACGCCGACGCCTGCATCGCCTTCGCCCTCGTGCGGGGCGTCGACGAACGCACCGCGGCGACGGCCTGCGACGCGAACACGACCACGGCGCAGCGATGCCGGGAACTGCTGGGCCCGTTCATGTCCGGCCGGGAGGCCGCCGAGGCCTGTCGCATCCGCTGATCGGCGTGTTCTCGGAGTCGATCGTGGGAGGCGGGCACGGCCGGGCAGGATGGCGGGTACCGCGACCGACGACGTTCGAGGAGTCCCCGTGTCCGCCGTGATCCCCCCAGCCGACGTCGACGCAGCGGGCGAGGTCCGCAACCAGTCGCCCCCGCGCGTCGACGTCGACGAGTTCGCCGCCGACCTGCCGTTACGTGAGGCGGTGTCCCGCTACTCGGCAGGCTGGGCACAGGACCACCTCGGCACGGCCGGTCGCCTCGCCGGATCGGCCCGGTTCCACGCCTGGGCCGAGCAGGCCGAGGAACGGCCGCCGCGGCTGCACACCCACGATCGAGTCGGCCGCCGCATCGACGAGGTCCGCTACGACGCGGCCTACCACCAGGTGATGGCGGCCGCCGTCGGACTCGGCGCCCACGCCCTGTCCTGGCAGGAGGCCCGCCCCGGCGCGCAGGTCGCGCGGTCGGCGGTGCACATGCTGCTGGCCCAGACCGAATCCGGACACGCCTGTCCGATCACCATGACCCACGCGGCGGTGCCTGCGCTGCGGGCCCAGCCCGACCTGGCCGCCGAATGGGTGCCCCGGCTCACGACGTCGGACTACGACCCGCGACCCCGGCCGGCCGCCGGCAAGTCCGGAGCGCTGATGGGCATGGGCATGACCGAACGCCAGGGCGGCTCCGACGTGCGGTCCAACACCACCCGTGCGCGGCGGGCGGGCGGTGACGGCGAGTACCTCCTCACCGGACACAAGTGGTTCTTCTCGGCACCGATGTCGGACGCCTTCCTCGTCCTGGCACAGACCGACGCAGGCCCCACCTGCTTCCTGCTTCCCCGGTTCCTGCCCGACGGCAGCCGCAACGCGCTGCGGCTGCAACGGCTGAAGGACAAGCTGGGCAACAGGTCCAACGCCTCCGGTGAAGTCGAGTTCGACGGCGCGTGGGCACGGCTGGTCGGCGAACCGGGCGCCGGGGTGCGCACCATCATCGAGATGGTCAATCACACGCGCCTGGACTGCGTCGGCGGCACGGCGGCGCTGATGCGGCGCGCGGTGGTGGAGGCCTGCCACCACGCCCGACACCGCCACGCCTTCGGCGCCGCGCTGGTGGACCAGCCACTGATGACGTCGGTGCTGGCCGATCTGTGCGTGGAGTCGGAGGCGGCCACCTCCGCGATGCTGCGCCTGGCCCGAACCTACGACGTCGACGCCACGGAGCAGGACCGGCACCTCCGCAGACTCGGCACCGCCGTGCTGAAGTACTGGGTGTGCAAACGCGGCCCCGGCCACGCCTTCGAGGCGATGGAGGCCCTCGGGGGCAACGGCTACTGCGAGGACTTCCCCTTGGCCCGCGTCTACCGGGAACAGCCGCTCACCTCGATCTGGGAGGGCTCGGGCAACGTCATCTGTCTCGACGTGCTGCGCGCGCTCACCCGCACACCCGAGACCGGCGAGGCGTTCCTCGCCGAGATCGAACTCGCCCGAGGCGGCAATCGGTCGCTGGACACGCATCTGGATCTGGTGCGGCGTGACCTGGCCGCGCTGCCCGCCGACCCGGCCGAGGCACAGCGCCAGGCCCGCATGCTGGTGGAGCGGCTGGCGCTGGCCTTCCAAGGCGCCTTACTCGTTCGTCACGCCCCTGCCGAGGTGTCCGACGCGTTCTGCGGCGGAAGGCTCGACGGCGGCCGGTCCTACGGGACGCTGCCCGTCTCGGTGGCGGCCCGGGTGATCGTCGACCGCCATACCGGTGCTGTGGAGTCGCCGTCGGGATGATGGCGCGGCGCGGACGGCGCGTCGACGGTCGCGGACGGATCGGCGGAGGTCGAGAACCAGCCGCCGGACGCACGACGGCCGGCCGGCCCGGCCCTGAAATTCGCGTGCGCCGCCTCGGGCGCCCGGATACGGTCCCCGAGATCGTCCGGCCGCGGCGCCGTGCGATCGCATCCACCGCCGGATCGGTACCCGACCCCGCAGACACCCACCAGCGGAAGGACGACCATGACCCTCGGCTCCGCCGAGCCCGGCCCGCTGGAGCGGGGCACCCCCGCCGTCATCCTGATCACCGGTGTCCAGGCCGCAGGCAAGTCCACGGTCGCCCAGCTGCTGGCCGAGCGACTGCCGCACGCGGTGCACCTGCGGGGAGACCTGTTTCGCCGGATGATCGTCTCCGGACGACATGAGATGACTCCCGACGCCGAGCCCGCGGCGCTCGAACAGCTCCGGCTCCGGCATCGGCTCACCGCGTCGGTCGCCGACGAGTACGTCCGCGCGGGCTTCACCGTCGTCGCACAGGACGTCGTCCTCGGCGAGGAGCTGCCCCGCCTGCTCGCCGCCGTTCACAGCAGGCCCGTGTTCGTGGTGGTGCTGGCTCCGGACGTCGCCGCGATCGCCCGGCGGGAGGAGGGGCGACCCAAGAACGCCTACGGCCCCGCCTGGAGCCCCGAGGACCTCGATCGGCTGTTCCGCGCCGAGACCCCGCGGCTGGGCCTGTGGTTGGACACCACGCATCAGACGCCCGAGGAGACCGTCGAGGAGATCCTGACGCGCGTCTGGACCGAGGCGGGCGTCGACCCCGCACCGGAGCAGCGCTGAGGACCTTCCACGCGGCGCCCATGCGGCCCCGGCCTCGCCCCGAGCCCGGTTCCGACGACGCGGTGTCAGGTCACCGTCGGGCGGTTCAGCACCGAGACGACGTCGTCGCCCGAGTCCAGTGCCCGTTGGAAGTGGGCGGCGACGCCGTCGAGCACCGCGGTGTCCAACCCGTGGCCTGCCGAGGCATGGACGAGGTGACCGACGCTCGTCGTCGCGGAGGCCAGGGTCGCGGTCTCCTCGGGATCCTCGCCCGCGCTGATCCTGCTCGCGTAGTGATCGATGATGTCGGGCATGATCGCGGCGATCCCCTTCGCGTGCGGCGCGAGTTCGGCGGCGGTGACGCCCTCCGCCCGCGCGAGCGCCAGCGCGTGCATGAACCCGCTCATCGAGGTCCAGAAGAAGTCCAGCAGCGCGATGTCGTACGCGGCCGCGCGGCCGGGATCGGTGCCGAGGTGGTTCGACGTGCCGCCGAGCCGGGCCAGCGTCGGCGCCCATGCGGCGTAGAGCTCCGCCGGTCCGCTGTAGTTGACGCGGGCGCCAGGGCCGCCGATCGTGGTGGTCGGGGTCATGATGGATCCGTCGAGGTAGTCGACGCCGTGGTCGGCGGCCCAGGCCGCGGTCTCGCGGGCGCGGGCGGGGAGGTCCGCCGTGAGGTTCACCAGTGTGCGGCCGCGCAGGGCGTCGCCGACGGTGCCCAGGACGGCCTGCACGGCGTCGTAGTCGAGCACACAGATGATCACCAGTGGGCTCGCGGCCACCGCGTCGGCCGCGGTGGCCGCGGCGGCGGCGCCCCGGGCGAGGAGGTCGCCGTCCTTCCCGGGGGATCGGTTCCAGACGGTGGTGGGGTGTCGGGCTGTCAAGAACGCGCCCGCCAGTGCCTGCCCCATCGGGCCGAGTCCGAGGATCGTGACGGGGGCGAGGCCGGTGGCCGTGGTGGAGCCGGTGATCGGCTGAATGTCGGTCATGGCCGCGACGCTAGACTTTGACATCGATGTCAGAGTCCACTCGGCATGGCGGAGGTCACATGCGCATCGGGGAGCTGTCCCGCCGCACCGGCGTGAGTGAACGGTCGCTGCGCTACTACGAACAGCAAGGTCTGCTCGGTCCCAGGCGGCGACCCAGCGGATACCGCGAGTACGTCGAGTCCGACCTCGATGTGGTACGGCGAATTCGGACGTTGCTCGCCGCCGGGCTCAGCACGGCGATCATCGCCGAGGTGCTGCCGTGCATGGTCGACGACGGCGAGCGGCTGGTGCCCGCCTGCCCGGAGCTCGCTGTGGAGCTGGACCGAGAACGCGACCGCATCACCGGCCACATCGACGAGTTGACCGACGCACGAGCGATGCTGACCGAGATCATCGCCGCCACCGCCGCATCCCATCCCGCCGCGGACGACTGCGAGGTCCTGGACGCGGCGGCGGGTCCACGACGCAGGCAGCCCGTGGCCCGCTGAGCACCAGGGCCGCCTCAGGCGATGCGGCCACCGGTAGTGGCGCGCGGACCCGGCGGAGCCGCCGGATCACCCAGTCGTCCGAGTGTTCCCGCCCCTGGCCGACCGCCCGGTTCCCGACCTGAGGGAACCCGCCGAGGTGGCGAACGCGGAACACCCTGCCGTCGGCGCGGGTCGCGTCCGCCACCGACGACGAAGATCACATGTCGGCGCCGGGGGCTCGTCCGATCAGTCGCCGTAGAAACGCGCCGGATCGAGCTGGCCGAGGGGGATTCGCTCCACACCGGATGCGGACTCGCCGATCCGCGCGGCGCGTGCGGATCGCAGGACCAGGGCCAGCGCCGGTTCCTCGTCTATCCGCTGAACGAGGGAGTAGAGCACCGCCACCACGTGCACACAGCGCGGGCCGCGGGCCCGGCAGTCGCACTGGACGACCTGGTCCGCCGCGGGCACGACGAGGTCGACGCCTGCTCCCCGCAGGTCCGCCTCCAGGGCGTCGGGCAGATCGCCGGGGGCGAGGGCGGCGCGCTGCGCGGCGACGCCCGCCACCAGGCGCTCCGCCTCCATACGCATGTCGCCGGTCCATTCGGGCAGGATCAGCCCGACCCGATACACGACGTCCTTCACCCGCACGCCCGCCGTCACCCGACCGGTGCCGACAGCCAGGCCCTCGACGGCCTTGTTGCGGGCGAGGGCGCGGGCCTTGGGCAGCCCGGAGTCGACCGTGGTGACCGACGTCGACTCGACGGTGCGCAGCCACGCCCGCCCCCACACGGTGGCACCGAACTCGGCCGCCATCAGCCGATCACCTCCTCGTCGAGGGCGAGGACCGCATGGAGGTCCTCGTCGGACAGCTCCGCCAACGCGGCCTCGCCGCCCGCGACGGCCTCGGCGAGGACTCGTTTGGACTCGTGAAGCCGGGCGATGTGGTCTTCGACGGTTCCGCCGGTGACCAGGGTGTGCACGGTCAGGGCGCGGTCCCGGCCGATCCGATGTGCTCGGTCGGTCGCCTGTTCCTCGACCGCGGGATTCCACCAGCGGTCGTAGTGCACGACGTGTCCGGCGCGGGTCAGGTTCAGACCGAAACCGGCGGCCCGCAGGCTCAGCAGCAGGATCGGCGGCCCGTCGTCCTCGTTCTGGAAGGAGTGGACGAGTCGGTCCCGGTGCTCGGCGCTCAACCCGCCGTGCAGGAACGGCACGGTCGTCTCGCCCAGCTCGGCGGACAGGTGCCGGGACAGCAGCTCGCCCATCACCCGGTACTGGGTGAAGACCAGCGCTCGGTCGTCGTGCTGGACGATCTCGGTGAGCATCTCGGCGGCCCGATCGAATTTGCCGGACCGGCCCGCCAGTCCTCGATCGTCGGGTCGGAACTGAGCCGGATGGTTGCAGATCTGCTTGAGCGCCGTCAGCAGGGCGAGCACCCGTCCTCGACGACCGATGCCGGCGCCGAGGCCCTCGGCGAAGGCGTCCCGCACGGCATCCCGGTACAGCGCGGCCTGCTCCTCGGTCAGGGTGCAGGAGACCGTCGAGTGCAGCTTGGGCGGCAGGTCGGCGGCCACGTCCGCCTTGCGGCGACGCAGGACGTGCGGGGCGATGAGCGAGCTGAGTCGGGCGGCGGCCGTCGGGGAGCGGCGCTGTTCGATCGGAATCGCGAACCGCTGTCGAAAGCGAGCCCTGGTCCCGAGCAGCCCGGGATTGGTGATGCGCAGGATCGCCCAGAGCTCGTCCAGCCGGTTCTCCACCGGGGTGCCGGTCATCGCGAGGCGGATCGCGGCGGGCAGCGCCGCGGCTGCCTTGGCGGCTCGGGTGTCGGGATTCTTGATCTGCTGTGCCTCGTCGAAGACCACGACGTCCCAGTCGATCCCGGCCAGTTCCTCGGCGTCGGAGCGCAGCACGCTGTAGCTGGTGACGACCACGGACCCGGCGTCGGGAGCGGCGGAGAGTCCGCGCCGGGAACCGTGGTGGACGCGGACCGGGATGTCCGGGGTGAATCGGGCCAGTTCGCGGCGCCAGTTGCCGACGACGGAGGTCGGGCAGACCACCAGATGGGGTCCGGCCGAGCGGCGCGTGGCGAGCAGGCAGATCGCCTGGAGTGTCTTGCCGAGTCCCATCTCGTCGGCCAGCACGCCGCCACCGGGACTCGGGTGGCGCGCGGCGACCGAAGGAGACGCGCCGGCCATGGCGGGTTCCGCGGACGGACTCGTCCGGTCCCCGGGCGGGTCCA
Organism: Actinoalloteichus hoggarensis; assembly: GCF_002234535.1. Taxonomy (NCBI): domain Bacteria; kingdom Bacillati; phylum Actinomycetota; class Actinomycetes; order Pseudonocardiales; family Pseudonocardiaceae; genus Actinoalloteichus; species Actinoalloteichus hoggarensis. The sequence goes on along the minus strand of NZ_CP022521.1, from coordinate 3,198,717 downwards.
GCGACCGAAGCCAGGCGACACCGTCGACCTGATACGGCCGCAGCTCGGCGTGCACGGCGGCCGAGGCGAGCTGTCGGCGGGTCGTCGCAGTCTGGCGAAAGCGGGACAGCAGGGCGGCCGCGGTGTCGATCGCGGTGCCGTCCGGGCTGAGCACGGCGTGTGCGGCGGTGGGCATCCGTTCGGCCAGGGCCGCGAAGCGGGACTCCAGCTCGGCGGTTTCGTCCGGTCCGCCGTCGAGCAGCAGTGCCGCCTCTCGCCAGCCGCGTACCGACGTGCCCACGTCGCCGAGGGCCGCCGGATCGAGCCGGCGCAGCGCGGGAAGGGCGACGTCGAACGGGGACAGTCGCGCGGGCACCGTGACGCCGATGACGCCACCACGCGGCGACCGGGTCGGCGCGGCCAGGCGCACCAGCGACTCGCGTCCCACGGGCAGGTCGCGGGCGGCGAGTACGGCGGGCAGGTCCGTCACGCCCCACCAGGCCACGGCGCCTTCGGTGGGGACGAAGGTCGCCTGGAGTCGTCCAGGCAGGTCGGCGGCGGCGATCGTGGGCAGGTCGAGCGGGACCAAGCGCCCAGGCGCACCCATGTCAGACATCCGTGGTCACCCCCGAGACGGATCGGTCGGCGGCAGGCCGCGGGAACGGAAGGGGTGTGTGAGACAAGCCTGCTCCTCTGACGGGAAGCCGATGCCGGATGATTGCGCGACGCAACAGTTGTGCGACGCAAACGATGGGCGGCACAAGCTACCAGAAGGAGCGAGCGAATTTCACATGACGAATCTCCCCGAAGGCGCCGCCGATCGTGACGCGGCCGTCGACCGCATCCTGTCGGCACTGCCGAACTTCGTGAACGCGGTGGTCCAGCTCAACGAGCTGATCGCCGAACGGATGGGCGTGGTGCCCACCGATCTGCACTGCCTGCACGAGCTGCACCGCCGGGGGCCGATGACGGCCCGCGACCTCGCCGAGCACCTCGGCCGCAGCCCCGGTGCGGTCTCCCGCATGATCGACCGCCTCGACGCCGCGGGCTGTGTTCATCGGGCCGATGACCCCGACGATCGTCGTCGAGTGCTGATCAGCCCGACGCGGCAGGGGCTCCGCCGGGTGGCCGACTACTACGCGGGTCTGACCGTCCGCACCCGTGACGACCTGGCCGACCTCGACGAGCGCGGCCTGTGGATGCTGGCGAGCTTCCTGACGACCGGCCAGGAGAGCACCCGCGCCGAGGTCGACCGGCTGCGTGCGGCGCGCTGAGGACGTCGCGTCCGACCTCGATGCCCGGGGGGATGGACCCGCCGAGGGCTCGGCCACGGCACCGTCGACGTCCTCGTGCGGCATCGGGCAGTCCGGGCCGTCCGGGAACACCAGTTCGACGGCGTCGGCGTGGGCCGGTGGACCCCGAAGTGCGCCGAGAGCCGTCAACCGAGCCGGAGGAACGAGCGGGCGAGTCCGGCCGACGAGCGGCCTGCCGCGGCACTCGCGTCCTCGACGGCCGGTCGGCGCCCGGCGCCGCCGCGGCGGCCGGTTCGTCCGAGGTCAGACGCCGTGACGCCGCTCGCCCATGACCCGCTCCGACATCGCACGCTCGTCCGCGGCGGAGAACGCCGCGCGCCCGTTCCGATACTCGGCCACGGCCAGTCGGGTGTCCTCTTCGAGCAGATCGGCGTTGATCGCCGCCGCCGCGGCCAGCCCCGCCGCCGCCGAGCCGAGCACCTGTCCCCGCGGGTCGGTGACGTTGCCTGCCGCCCAGACACCGGGGACCGACGTCGCTCCGCTCGCGTCGACCTTCACGGCACTGCCCACGACCTGCCCGCCGACCTCCGTGTCGACGGCCGCCACGCCCAGGGAGGCGAGCACGTCGGCACGGGCGGTGAAGCGGGGCGCGACCACCACGGCATCACAGTCCACGACCGCACCGGAGGTGAGCCGGACGCCCGTCACGCCCTCCTCCGCCGACTCGACGGCGGCGACCTCGCCCACGACCACGGCGATGCCTCGGGCGGCCAGTCGCTCGGACGTCCCCTCGTCGGGCTCGGGTTCCGTGTGCAGGAAGAGCGTTACCTGGGAGCTCCACTGCCGGAACAGCTGCGCCTGATGCGGTGAGAAGGGGCTGGTGGCCAGCACGCCGATCCGCCGGTCCCGCACCTCCCAACCATGGCAGTACGGACAGTGCAGGACGCCGCGCCCCCACTGCTCCACGATCCCCGGCACCTCGGGCAGCTCGTCGACCAGGCCGGTGGCCACCAGCAGCCTGCGGGCGGCGACCGACCGCCCGTCCGCCAGGCGCACCCGGAAACCCCGGGGATTCGACGCCGACTCGGCGCCGACGGGCTCGGCCGAGACGACGCGACCCGAGACGACCTCCCCGCCGTAGCCGGCCACCTCGGCGCGGCCCACGGCCAGGAGCTCACCCGGAGGCGTGCCCTCCCGACCCAGGTAGTTGTGCACGTGTCCGGCCGGGGCGTTGCGCGGTTCCCCCGCATCCACGACCAGCACCGAGCGCCGGGCCCTCGCCAACGTCAACGCACCGCCGAGTCCGGCGGCGCCGCCGCCCACCACCACCACGTCATAGCCGTCTCGCACCGTGGTCACCCCGTTCTCCCTTTGAGATGCCGCCGCACCTGCCCGCGTCGGCCGTCGGGATCGACTGTCCGCGCCACCTAGCGAGATCGTCAAACCTATTTGCTGTTTCGCCAAAAAAGGGCGCGGTCTGTCCTCGTGCGACCTGCTCCCGAACGCGGCTCCGTCATGAGACAGGCGACTGAACGGAGAGCCTCGGCCGCGCCCGCCCCGCCGACGATCTCCCGACGCGAGAGCAGACGGACACGACGACATGCGAGGCGTGACGGAGCCCGACCGGCTCGGACAGACGACGCTGCGCGGCGGACGTCGACCAGACGGGGGTGAAGCTCCACCGGTTCGCTCGACCATGGCGCGAGCCTGGTTCGCAGGCTCCCCGCCGCCCGACGTCGTCTGCCGCCCGCCGAGGGCGACTCGCTACCGTGACACGGGCAGTCGATCCTGGACCGCTGCCGGCACACGCCAGCTCCAGACGCCGGACGGCCGCGGGGCGACGACACGTCCGACGGTGGGATCCCGGCGTTCCTCCCCTCCGCGAGGGCGCGGCGGTCCCACCGTCTGTCGACGACGAGACCGCCGCGCCGTATCAGAACCGCCAGCTCGTCGCGCTGTGCTCGCCGTCCCGGCCGTAGGCGTAGACCGTCGCCGGGGTCATCCGATACACCTGCGCCACGTTGCCGCCCTCGCCGACGAACTCGTCGCCCCGGACCACGAAGTTCCAGCCGTACTTCGCGGCGTAGTCCCGGGCGATCCGATGCAGCAGGTCGTCCTCCGACACCCGCACGGCCTGGCCGTCGACGACCAGGTCGACGCCCTCGTCCATGCGGTTACACCCGGTCGTGAGGGTGCACCGAGGGTTCTCCGCGAGATTACGAGCCTTGCGTTCCGCCCCGCCCGTGCAGAAGTACAGCGCCTCGTCCCGCCACACCGCGATCAACGGGGTGACGTGCGGCCGCCCGTCGGGGCGCACCGTGGAGATCCAGAACACCTCCGCCGCCGCCAGCCGCTCCCGCACGTCGGACCAGGACGCCGCCGTCGCTCCGGGACTGCTGAACCCCGCGTGCAGTGTCCCGACCGGTTCCGTGTTCACCATCAGCTCTGCTCCACTCCTGTCCGCGCGGCCCCCGCCGTCGGCCGGCGGCGGGAGGTGGACCGCGCTCTCGGTAGTACTGACTTCCCCAGGGCGCCGAACTCACCGGTTCCCGTCGAAACAGTCGACGCCCTCCTCGTTCCGCTGATCGGGTTCGCCTCGATACGAGCGGCGGCGACGCACGGCAGTCGCCCGTCGCCGGCCGCCCTTCACCCGAGGCAGGGCGCGGGGGAGGGCACGGACGACGTCGACGGGGCAGCTGGTGATCACCTCACCGGAGGAGCCGGCGGCGTTGGTCGGCGAGCCGACGCCACGCGACGCCGACCAAGGAACGCGCCGCGCTGCACCCGCCGGATCGGGAGTGGCTCGCCGCGTCGCCGTTCCATCTGGTCGCCACGGCCGACGCCGCCCGGCGCTGCGACGTCTCCCCGAAGGGCGACCCGCCGGGCCGCACCCTCGTACTGGACGACACGACGATCGCCGTTCCGGACCGGCCGGGCAACCGGCGTGTCGACGGCTTCCGCAACGTGCCGGCCGATCCGCACGTCGGGCTGATCCACAGGGTGCCGGGCCGCGGTGACACCCTGCGGATCAACGGCCGGGCGAGGCGGTGAGCGACGCGCCGCTCCTCGACGAGATGATCGTCAAAGGCCACCGGCCCCGCGTCGCGATGATCGTCAAGATCGACGAGGTGTTCCACCACCGCTCGAAGGCGTTCCTGCGTTCGGCGCTGCGGAATCCCGAGACCTGGCATCCCGACGCGGTGCCCTCCCGTCCCCGCATCGCCAAGGGGCTGTACCGCCCCGAACCCGATCCTGCCGAGCTGGAGGCCCACTACAGGCCCGCCTACGCCGAGACGCGCCACTGACGGCACGCCGCCGGACCGCGGTCGTCCGACACGACGTCTCGCGGCGCTCAGTACGCCCGGTCGGCGTCCGGTCCCAGCTCCGTACGGCCCTGCGGGACCGGCGGAAACGGCCACCGGGGCTCGTGTCTGGCCGCCTCGCCGCCGGATCCGGTCGCCGACACGATCACGCGCGAGCCACGGGGAACCAGCACCCCGGCGCCGGGGTGCTGACGGACCACCGTGCCGCTCAGCTCCTCCAACGGCTCCGGGTCATCGCCGGGCGCGGTCACCCGCAGCCCCAGCTGCGCGCCGATCCGACCGGCCTCGCCCGAGGTCAGTCCCAGCAGGTCGGGCACCGCGACGGACTCCCACCGTCGCGCCGCGTGCTCGTCCTCAAGGCTCCCCACGATCCGACGGTAACACCGTCCCAGGCATCGGGCAGCCGCATCTCCAGGCCGCATCCCAAGTCGATGACCAGCGATTTCTCCCGGTATCCACGCAGAGCGCCCCAGCTGGTGACGCCGCGACGGCGAGCGGAAACCCGTCGCTGGGCCGCGCGTGTCCCCGCTACGGTCGGCACCGTGCGCAGACGAGCTCCGTACGCCGATCCCGGCGAGCCAGACATCCGAGGCCCGGGCCGATACCTGGCGTGGCTGGTCGTCCGCCAGTCACGTCGCGCCCTGGCCGCGACCCTGCTCGGCACGACCTGGATGGTCGGTCTGATGCTGCCGCCCTACCTGCTCTCCCGCGCCGTCGACGACGGACTGCGAGCCGGCGACCTCGGCGTCCTGGCGTGGTGGACGTCGGGCATCCTCGGGCTCACCCTTGTCAACGCGCTGGTCGGCACGGCACGTCACCGCACCATGACGTTCCTGCGTACCGACGCCTCGCTGCGCACCGTGCAGCTCGTCACCCGCCACACGACCCGACTGGGCCACACCCTGGCGCGCCGGGTGGGCACCGGCGAGGTCGTCACCATCGGCGCCACCGACATCAGCCACCTCGCGACGGCGTTGACCTGCGTCGGCCCCGGCGCGGGCGCCGTGATCGCCTACGGCCTGGTGACCGTGCTGCTGCTGTCGATCTCCCCGGTGCTCGCCGCCGTGATCCTGCTCGGTGTTCCCCTGCTGTGCGTCGTCATCGGCCCGCTCGTGGGCAGGCTTCAGGGCGCCGAGACCCGTTACCGCGACCGGCAGGGCGCCCTGACGGCACGTGCGGGCGACATCGTCGCGGGCCTTCGGGTGCTCTGCGGGATCGGCGGCAAGGAACAGTTCGCGGCCCGCTACCGCTCCGCCTCCCAAGAGCTGCGTGCCGAGGGTTACCGCGTCGGGGCCGTCACCAGCTGGATCGAGGCCGTCACGGCCGGCGTGCCGGTGCTGTTCATCGCGGCGGTCACCTGGATCGCCGCGCGGATGGCCTCGACAGGGCAGATCACGGTGGGCGAGCTGATCGCGGTCTACGGCTATGTCGCCGCCCTGATCGTCCCGGTGTTCTTCCTGATCGAAAGCATCGACCAGATCGCCAAGGGACTGGTCGCCGCCCGTCGTGTCGTGAACGTCCTGCGGCTCGCCCCGAGTGTGCGGGAACACCCCCGGCCCACCGTGTTCCCCGACCGGCCCGCCGCCCTGCACGACCCGACCTCGGGGGTCACCGTCGAGCCGGGCGTCGTGACGGCGCTGGTCACCGTCCGCACCGCCGAGGCCGAGTCGATCCTGCGACGGCTGGCCCGACACGTGGACTCCGACGCGGCCTGGGGCGGCATCCGACTCGACCGGCTGCCGTTGACCGAGACCCGCCGCCGCGTCCTGCTGGCCGACGCCGACGCCTACCTCTTCGCGGGCTCACTCCGTGACACACTGGCCACGGGTGAGGACCGGTCGGACGCCGAGATCCTCGCCGCACTGCACACCGCCGCCGCCGAGGACGTCCACACCGGCCTGCCCGAGGGACTGGACTCCCCGATCCGAGCACAGGGCCGCGACCTGTCCGGCGGCCAACGTCAACGGCTCCGCCTGGCACGCGCGGTGCTCGCCGACCCCGACACCCTGCTGCTCGTCGAGCCCACCTCCTCGGTCGACGCCCACACCGAGAACGCGATCGCCCGCAGACTGTTCGCCGCACGCCGGGGACGGACCACCGTCGTGGTGACCACCTCCCCGCTGATCCTGGAACACGCCGATCACGTCGTCCTGCTCCTCGACGGGCGCGTGCACGCCGAAGGCGGCCACGCCGAACTGCTCGCCGGACAGCCCGCATACCGGGCGCTGACCGGCCGCGACCCGGTGGCCGACGACGACGATTCCCGCGGGCGCTCGGACCGCACCGGGCGACGAGACTCGGCGGGCGATCCACCCCCGGACACGGTCGGCTCGGACGATGCGATCCCGGTCGACTCGGCCCGCTCCGGCACCGCTGCCGACGAGGAGGCACTCCGATGAGCGGTCCCGCCGACGATCGGCGGCTTCCCGTCGCCGACGCCCGAGGCGTCCGGCGCGCGACCTGGGAGCTGCTGCGTCATGACCGTCGCGCACTGGCGCTGGTCGTCACGCTGACCGTCCTGGCCGCCGCGGCGGGCCTGGCCGCGCCCCGGCTGCTCGGCGAGATCGTCGACCAGGTCGAGGCAGGCGCGGGCACCGGCGTGCTCGACGCCCTGGCCGCGGCGCTCGTCGCCTTCGCCGCCGCCCAGTTCCTCCTCGGCCGCTTCGCGTACTACGCGGCCCACCGCTTCGCCGAGCGTGCCCTGGCCCGACTGCGGGAACGGTTCGTGGACCGAACACTGGCGCTGCCGACGTCCGTCGTGGAACACGCCGGATCGGGTGACCTGATGACCCGAAGCTCCTCCGACGTCGCCACCGTCGGCACCACCCTGCGCGACGCCGGACCCGACCTGTTCCTGGCCGGTGTGCAGACGCTGCTCATCCTCGGCGCGATCACCCTGGTGGACCCGCTGTTCGGCCTGTGCGCGCTGGTCGGCGCACCGTCGATCTGGGCGGCGACGCGGTGGTATCTGCGGCGGGCCCGCTCGGCCTACCTCGCCGACGGCCACGCCAACTCGGCGGTCTCGGAGAGCCTCGCGGCCACCGCCGACGGTGCCGGGACCGTGGAGTCGCTGGGCCTGCACGGCAGGCGGATCGCCGAGGGCGACCGCCGAGTGGCCGACTCCTACGACGCCCGGCGACGCACGTTGCGACTACGCACCGTCCTGTACCCCGTCCTGGAATTCTCCTACGGACTGCCATTGGCGATGATCCTGCTGGTCGGCGGCGTGCGGTATCTCGACGGCGCGATCGGCGTCGGCACCGTCGTCACCGCGAGCCTCTACGTGCTCCAGCTGACCGACCCCCTCGACCGAGTGTTGACCTACCTGGAACAGCTGCAGCGCAGCAACGCCTCGCTCGCCCGCATCGAGGGCGTCGGACTGATCACCGACGCCGCCGACGCCCCCTCCGGCGAGACGCCGGTCGACGACCGCATCGAGGTGGTCGACGTCAGCCATTCCTATGTGGAGGGGCGGAACGTCCTGATCGACGTCACCCTGTCCGTGCGACCGGGGGAGCGGCTGGCCCTCGTCGGCCCGTCCGGCGCGGGGAAGTCCACCCTCGGACGGCTGCTGGCGGGCATCGACGCACCGAGCACGGGGAACATCACCGTCGGCGGCGTCGCCGTCGCACGACTGGGCGCCGCGGAGCTGCGTCGCCGCGTCGTCCTGGTCACGCAGGAACACCATGTCTTCCTCGGCACCCTGCGCGACAATCTGAGCCTCGCCGCGCCCGAGGCGAGCGACACGCGGCTGCGGGCCGCGCTGGACGCGGTGGACGCGCACTGGGTCGACGAGCTGCCCGACGGACTGGACACCCGCCTGGACACGCCGGGCGCCGCGCTCGACGCGGCCCGATCACAGCAGATCGCCCTGGCCAGGGTCGTCCTGGCCGATCCGCGCACCGTCATCCTGGACGAGGCCACCGCCCTGCTCGATCCGTCGACCGCCCGCCAGGCGGAGCGTTCGCTGGCCGCCGTGCTGGCGGGCCGCACCGTCATCGCCATCGCCCACCGCCTGCACACCGCGCACGACGCCGATCGCGTCGCCGTCCTGGAAGGCGGGCGGATCACCGAACTGGGCAGCCACGACGACCTTCTCGACGCGGGCGGGCCGTATGCCGCGCTCTGGCGGTCCTGGCACGGTCCGGCGGCGCGGCGAGCCGCGACGGCAGGCAGGCCCGACGACCACGGGCGGAACTCATGAAGGTCGCCGCCCGTCGACACCACACCGCGACGGGCGGCACCGCGAACCGGACCAGACGACCGATGAGCGGCCGAGCGTGGGCCGCACCGCCGGGGACGCGCCGGGGCAGGGCCACGCCGTCCTCGTGGACACGCCACCGGCATGCCGAACTCACCACGCACCCGATCGACGCGGACAGGCCCGATCGGCTTGACCTCCACACGGCTGGAGGTTGCACGATCGATGCTCCGCCGACGTCGCGTCGACAGCACCGAAGGAGCCGTCTCATGCCGCCCATCGTGATCAATCCGGCCGCCCTGCACGATCCCGTTCCCTACGGCTACAGCCATCTGGTGGACACCGGGGCCGCCGGGCTGATCGTCGTCGCGGGTCAGTACGCGGCCGACGCCGACGGCCGTCTCCTCTCCACGGACTTCGACACCCAGGTCGAACGCTCCTTCGACAATCTCGGAACCGCGTTGGCCGCGGTCGGGCTCGGTTTCGGCGACGTGGTCCGCCTGGGCACCTACATCGTGGGTCACGACGCGGCCCGACTCGCCGGACTGTGCGCGGTCGTCGACCGCATCTGGGGCGACCGGCCACCCGCGCAGACCCTGCTCGGCGTCGCGGGCCTCGCGCTGCCGGGGATGCTCTTCGAGGTGGACGCGCTCGCCGTGCGCGGCTGATCGCGACCCGCCCGCCCGGTGCGAGGAACGGCCGCCGGCGAGCCCGGCCCGCCCTCGTCCCGCGACGTGCCCGTCGAGCATCCCGGGACGATGCACACCCGTCATTCACGGACCGCGTGGGTGTGCAGGCCGTCCAGGACGAACCCGGTGTGCCTGCGCCACACGGCGTTGGCGGCCGTGCCCTCGGCGGCGCCGCCCGGCACGGCGGAGAGCCGCACCACCCGGCCGAGAGCCAGGATCAGCAGGCCCACGTCGACGGCGGAGACATCCAGCCGCAGAGTGCCCTGCCGATGGGCGCGGGCGACCAGACCGTCCAGCATTCCGCGCAGCGTCATGAGACAGTTCACCAGAATCGGCGGGGCGCCGCGCGGCTCCGACAAGCCGTCCAGGACGGCCCGATGTCGGGCCATGACGGCCAGGGTCTGCTCGATGATCAACGTCAGACCGAACCAGGCGTCCTCCGTGGCCACCGCGACGGCCGCGGCCTCCGACCACTCGGTGAGGTCCTTCTCCAACGTCGCCGCCACCAGGTCGTCCTTGGTGGGGAAGTGCCGGTAGAGGGTCGCGATGCCGACACCCGCCCGCCGGGCGACCTCCCGCACGTCGACCGCGAGACCGCGAGCGGCGAAGGCCTCCCTGGCGGCGGTGAGTAACGCGGCGCGGTTGCGCGCGGCGTCGGACCGTCGCCGTCGTGGTGTCGCGGACATCGGCGGCACCCTACCCGATCCGGAACATCTGTTCCGGATAGACGAATCATTTTCCGGAACATCCGTTCCGGATCGACGAGGCAGACCTGACCAGCACCGATCGGCGAGAGTTCCGGCGCGCCCGGCGGTCGGGGCGCCGCGCGGGCCGGGCGAGACCGTGAGCCGCAAGCGGGCGGCCTGCGGCTCACGACGCCCTCTCGGACACGGACCGCGGTCGGGCCCGCCGCGCACCGCCCTAGGCGCGGGGTGCGAGGGCCAGACCGAGGCCGCGATCCGCTTGTCCCTCCGGTATGCGGTGACCGCCTACGGGCGCCCGGTGAACGGATCGCGTGCCCTCCGACGGGTCCACACGCTCGATCCGCACCTTCCGGTGCGTACCCCACTAATGAGTGCCTACTTGTCCGCAGGCCCGGTCCGCACGAGGCTCACAGGGCGGACGGATTCACGTCCAGAACACCCCTGACCTGTAGTGACGACTGGAGAACCCGTGCCTGAACACGTCGACTCGACGACTCGACCCGCCCCTGTCACGATCATCGGCCTCGGCGCGATGGGCACCGCGCTGGCCGCCGCGTTCCTGGCCGCAGGCCACCCGACGACGGTGTGGAACCGCTCACCCGCCAAGGTCGAGGCCCTCGTCGCGCGCGGCGCACTCCGGGCCGGCTCGGCGGCCGACGCCGTCGCGGCCTCCGAACTGGTGATCGCCTGCGTCCTGGACTACCCGGCCCTGCACGAGATCCTCGACGACGCGGCCACCGACACCCTCGCGGGCCGCACCCTGGTCAACCTCACCAACGGCCTGCCCACCCAAGCCCGCGACACCGCCGCCTGGGCGGCGAAGCACGACATCGCCTACCTCGACGGCGGGATCATGGCCGTACCACCGATGGTGGCCACCCCGGCGGCGTTCCTGCTCTACAGCGGTCCGCGGGACGTCCTGGCGGCCCACCGCGCCACGCTCGGCGTCCTCGGCGAGGTGCATCACCTGGGCGAGGACCCGGGCTCGGCGGCTCTCCACGACCTCGCCCTGCTCACCGGCATGTACGGCATGTTCGCGGGCATCCTCCAGGCCTTCGCCCTCGTCGACTCCGAGGGCGTCTCGGCGGCGAGCCTCGCCCCGCTGCTGAGCCGGTGGCTCACCGACATGGCGAGCAGCGTGGACTTCTACGCGCACAAGATCGACAGCGGCGACCACGACAGCGACGTCGTCAGCCCCCTGGCCATGCAGGCCACCGGCCTCGCCAACCTCGCCCAGGCGGGCCGTGACCAAGGCGTCGACGTGGAACTCCTCGCCCCGCTGTACGACCTCATGCGGCGCCGGGTCGCCGACGGCCACGGCCAGGGCGACGTCTCCGGGCTGTTCGAGCTGATCAAGCGAGGCAGCGCGACAGGCTGAGCGAACACGGCACGGCTCGTCCCCGTCCGCCCTCGCGACTTCGGCCGAGGGCGGACGGACACCGCCCGCACTCGACCGACACAGGCCCACCCGCCGGTCCCGACGCCACCCCGAACGGCCCGACTACTGTCGAGGCATGGACGCGCTGACCGACCTCCTGCGCGGCGTCCGAGCCGACGGAGCACTGTTCCACCGAACGACTCTCACCGCGCCCTGGTCGCTGCGATTCGCCGACGGTGCCGCCCTGACCCTGTGCACGATGGCGCATGGCGACGGCTGGATCATCCCCTCCGACGGAGCACCCCTGCCGTTACGCCACGGCGACACCGCCGTCATCCTCGGCCCGAAGCCGTTCCGCGTCGTCGACGAGCTTCCCGACTCCGACGGACCGTGCCAGACGCCGCACACCAGGTCCACGGACGGCCTCGACGCCGCAGGCGACCCCGCACCCGCCGGCCCCGCCACCCTGATCGTCGGCGCGTACCGGGCAGGCGCGGACGTCGGACGGCGACTCCCCGACGCACTGCCACCGGTGTTGACCGTCCCCGGGGACGAGGCGTGCGACGCCGTCCTGGACTACCTCGCCGCCGAAGTCGCCGCCCACGGCACTGACCGTCAGATCGTGCTGGACCGCCTCCTGGACTGGCTGCTCGCCTGCACCCTCCACGCCTGGTTCAGCCGCCCCGAGGCTCATCTACCAGCCTGGTACCACGCACTCGGCGATCCCGTGGTCGGCACCGTGCTGCGTGCCGTCCACGCCGAGCCTGCTCGCCACTGGACCGTCGCCACGATGGCCGCGGAGGCAGCCGTGTCCCGTGCCGCCTTCGCCAGAAGATTCACCGCCCTGGTCGGCGAACCACCGTCGACCTACCTGACCACGTGGCGGATGGCCCTGGCCGCCGAGCTGCTCGCCACACCCGAGCTCACCATCGCCGCCGTGGCACGGCGAGTCGGCTACACCGACCCCTTCGCCTTCAGCACGGCGTTCACCCGTGTCCGAGGTATCACGCCCAGCGCCTATCGCGCCGGTCACCGCGACTCGGCACCCGAACCCCGCTGCCAAGAAGCCGCCACGGGGGAGCAGGCGTGCGACCGGACCTGTCCGGCGACCGTGCCCTAGTCGCCGCCGCCGTCGGGAGACGAACACCCATGCCGCCGAGAGTCTCGCCCATGGCCGTCGAGCCTCCTACGTCGCAGGCTCGGGACATGACACACGACCCCGTCCTGGTGATCGGCGGAACCGGCAAGACCGGCCGACGAGTGACCGCCCGGCTCCAGGCGAACGGCACTCCCGTCCGCGTCGCGTCGAGATCCGGCGCGACGCGTTTCGACTGGCTCGACGAGACGACCTGGAACGCCGCGCTCACCGGCGTGGCCGCCGCCTACATCGTCCCCCTGGACAGCGCGAACCGCACCGGTGCTCTGGTGCGCCGTGCCGTCGACCTCGGCGTGACCCGCCTCGTGCTGCTCTCCAGCCGGGGAGTCGACACCGTCGGCTACTTCGGAACCGAGGACCTCGCGGGCGAAGGACATCTCGCGGGAGAGGCGGCGCTGCGTGCCTCTTCCGCCGACTGGACGATCCTGCGCCCCGGCTGGTTCGCACAGAACTTCAGCGCCGAACCCTTCCTGAGCCCGATCCTGCGGGGAGAGCTCAGACTGCCCACCGCCGACGGGGCCGCGACGTTCATCGACGTCGAGGACATCGCCGAGATCGCCGTCGCCGCCCTCACCACCGACGACCGCACCCACATCGGACAGACCTACGAACTGTCAGGTCCTCGTCCGCTGACCATCGCCGAGGCGTTGGCCGAGATCAGCGCGGTCACCGGCCACCAGGCCCGTCACGTCCCGGTGACCGTGGAGAACTTCATCGCCGAACTCGTCGAGCAGGGCGCCCCCGCCGCCGAGGCCGAGATCTGGGCCTCCGCCCTGCTGCCCATCCGCGACGGGTTGGAAGCCCGTGTCTCCGACGGTGTCCGTCGAGCGCTCGGGCGGGAACCGCGCGACTTCACCGACTACGTCACCGCCGCGGCCGCGGCAGGCGCCTGGCGCGCGAGCGAGAAGGACCCCGGCTGACCTCGGCACGTCGGGCACGGTGCCGAGGGAGACCGGGGCCGTGCCCGACGGCCACGTCCCGCCTGCACGCCCCCGACGCGGACATGCGGATGCCGATGAGCGGCTGCGACGTGTCCACCCTGGTCGTCCTCGTGTACGGCGACGAGCCACCGCCCGCTCTCACACTGGTCACACACGCCACGCCGCCGGTCCCCGACCTCGGCGCGGTGTGTATGACCGGAGTCCCTCCGCCGCGGCGTCACCACACGCTCCGCGAGATCGGCAGCGCCCCTCCGCTCGTCGGCTCGAGTGGCGGCATCGTGGCGATCGCCGCCTGATCATCCCCGTGCGGGGCGGTAGTCGACCGCCGTCGACCCGAACAGCAGATCGTCGGCCCACTCGCCCGCAGCCACGTGTTGGCCCGGCGCACCCCCGCCGCGGCGGGATCCCAGACGCTCGAGCAGCCGCGCGGAGTCGATGTTCCGGGGATCGCACTCCGCCGACACCCGGCGCGGACCGCGGAGGACGAACAGGTGTTCCAGAATCAGACCGACGGCCTTGGTGACTTGGCCGCGGCCGTGGAACGCCGAGGCCAAGGTGAAGCCGGTCTCGGCCTGGCATCCGGTCATCGTGCGGGTTCACCCCGACGTCGCCGATCAGGACGCCGCCCAGCGCGACGGCGTACCCCGCCCACCCGAGACCGGGCATGCTCGACCATCGCCGCGCTCAGGCCCTTGGCCCGCCTTGCACGTCGCGGGGACACGTCGGTCGACGGCGGCGAGGAACGCCCCGTAGAACAGGCGGCGGCGTAGGCGACGCCGCCAGAGGTCCCAGTTCGGTAAGCCGCCGCGGCAACGTGGTCCCGCAGGACCGACTCGGCGTGGTCGAGTTCGCGGGCGAACTCGACGGCGACCTCCCAGCCGCCACCGCCGACCGCCTGCCCGCCGACACCCGCGCCTTCGCCCCGTGCCGATCGACCAGCGGACCCGTCAGGACACCGGCGGGAGCCCCGCCGACGCGGCCGCAACGCCGCGCCCACGGCCGCACCGGATCGGCGACCGCCAGAAAGCACGGAATGGTGAACGGAAGAAACAGGCCGCTGCCCAGACCGTCCACCCCCGCCGTGATCACCAGCTCGCCCCAGCCCCGCATCCGGGAAAACCCGAAACGCCCCACCCACGGGCGAGCAGCGCCGCTGAGAACAACCACGAGAAGAAACCCCCTGGCAACGATAACGAGAAGAAGAGATCCACCGCTATCATGGCCCGAAGAAACCATCCACCATCGAAAGGGAACCACGATTCCGGAAACCGGCGAGGACACCGGAGAATTCGATGTCGTGATCAACGACGAAGAGCAGTACGTCCTCGGGTTCGCCTCGACGCCCGCGAACACCCGGGGGATGACCAGTCGGGTCGCGTCCAGAGTCGCGCGGTCGGTCGCCGGCGTGCTTCGTCTCCGCTGCCGCCCGCGATGAAGTCGACGACCTCCGGCGGCAGCAGCACCGCCGCGATGCGCCACAGGTCTGCCGGATCCGCGGCCCGTTCGGCGTGTCTCGCCGCCCGGAGTCCTCGGAAGTGGATGACGGGGAGCGCGGCGGGATGTCCGCCGTCGTCGCGCCGGGCGTGGACGGTGCGACGGGGGAGAGGTTCGCCGCAGCTGCCCGGGCGAGTGCCGCCGTCCGGCGTCGAGCCGTCGGACATGCCGAGATTCGGCGTTTCCCCATGGACGGTCCAACACGCCGTCGGGCGTGCGACGTCTCCCTGTCAGGCCGCACGGGCCGGGAACCCGCTCCCGGGCGCATCGCCGCAGACAACGGGCACAATAGTGGCGCAGACAATTCACAAACCGTTCAACCTTTAGCCAGAGTCGTTACAGCCACCACGAGAGTGCGCATGCGACTACTGCATTCGGAGTGACGCGTCGATCGAAATCGATTCGACCGAAGAGGACTCTCCCGACGATCGACCTACCGCGATGCCGACCGGGGAGCTCGGTCAAGCCGCACCGCCGCCAGCCGACGATGACACCCTGAACAGCGCAACGGTCGACCGACACCAGAGTGGCGCCGACACGGGGGAGAGCGGCGCGGACGGACGGAAGACGACCGACCCCGAGACCATCACGTGCCGTGGCGATCCGCCTTCCCACACACCGCGCCGTTCGCGCGAGAACCATCCCTCGCGCCAACCGAACCACGGTATAGCGAGTCGATCACCAGACCATCGCCGAATCCTCGAGCCGACGCCTCACAGCGGACGAGCCTGAATGGCACGGCCAGGAGTCCGGGCGTCGCACCGAGGCACGACAATCCCGCCGCCGCGAGAACCAACTTCCTCACGCGAACGACGCGACGTCAAGGGCTTCTCGTCTCGCTTCCCGGTGCGCGGAGATCGGTTGGACCGACGAGGAGCGAGCCGCGTACCCCGATTCGTCCGCCACAGAGCATGCGCCATGCCAAGGCGCCGACGTCGAGGACAGTCGCCCGGCCGCCCGAGCACGACGACGTTCGAGGCCGACCGCGCGGCGCACGACGACCCGTCGCGCACTCAACGGTCTCACCGACGCCGCACGCGGAGAGACGCGAGCCGAGCGGGACCGCCGCCGCGGTGACGATCGCCGGCCGTCGCCGAGTTCGGGGGGAGAACGCCCCGAACTCCTACTTAACATAATGTACATTATCGGCCGTTTGGCGCGCCGCTGGTCAGCGGCCGATCGGGGCGGAAACCACGGTCGTCGACGATGCCGCGTGGCAGTCTTTCCGGCCGAGTGGTCCGTACGGGTGCGGGCTCCATCGCGAGGGAGGGACATGTGGACGTCGCACTGCGCGCGGTCTCCGAGGACGACGCCGAGTGGTACGTCGAACAGGTGCACGACCCGGAGATCCTGCGGTTCACGATCGAGCGCGCGTCGCTGACGGTCGAGGAGTTCCACGCGGCACTGGCCCGGCAGCGGCAGGACGACGACGCGATGGGACACCTGGTCGTCGATCCGACCACCGGGACACGCCTGGCCTCGGTCGCCGCGGTCCGTCATGGCGACGAGGCGGCGGTGAGCTACTGGGTCGCCCACGCCGCTCGCGGGCGCGGCGTGGCAGGCCGCGCACTGCGCGAGCTGTGCGACCGCGTTCTCGAGGCATGGCCGGTGAGCACCATCCGACTGTTCACCCACGTCGACAACCACGCATCGCAACGCACGGCGGAGAAGGCAGGCTTCCGCCGTGTCGACGGGCCTGACGAACCCCGCATGGTGGGCGGCCGACGATGGCTGGTCCGGTGGTATCGCCGCGACCGTTGAGCGCCGCCCTCATGACCTGGTGTCCCCTTCCTCGAGATCCGCACTCGGGCTGCCTGTCGACGGGCACCGGGGCGATCACAGGGCGAATCGGCGACGAGGTGGTCCGGCGCGCCCTACGCCGTGGATTCGTCACGGTGACGTATCAAGCACGCCGAGGACGCCGGTTCGACGACTCGACCGGCGAACCGCCAGCCGGCCACCTCAGCGGTCGCTGCCCGCGCAGACCTGCGACCGCGGACCGCAGACGGCCGGACTCGGCCGCTGTCGCCCCAGGACGAGCCGCTTGTCGAACCGACGGAAGACGCACCCTGGACAGGCGGCAGGGATCTCACGCTCGGACGGCGCGCCCTGCACTCGTCGACTCCCCGCGTTCCGGCGTCACTCGTCGCACGCCTGCCAGAGCGATGTTTCATGCATAATCGCCATTATGCATCATTGATCTTGATGTGCCGGCGCAGGCGCTTGGTCTGATCGGTATTCGGGGTCAAGTCCGGTGCTCGATATACCAGGCAGTGTCGAGATCGACGTACCGGCGACAAGTCCGCACCTACGACGACCACACCGTGACGCTGTACGACGTCATCCCCTGGGGCACCCGGGGCGACAGCGGTCTCGGCGGAACCGGCTCCGCTCCCCTACTGACGTCGAACCGGCCGAGGCGCCGCCGCGCCGCCGGTTCCACGACGGGGCGGGCGCGACCGCGGAAACCGCGCCGATCCGCGTCCGAAGCGGCGCCTCGAAGGGTCAGTGGTCGAGAATCTCGGCAAGGTTGATCTGCACGTGGTCGTCGGTGGACTCCGCGCGGTCGGCCGCCTCCCTTGTCGCCTGTTGCAGTGCGTCGAACTCCTTCGGCCCCAGGACGTGGCCGACCACTGCCCCGGTCTCGGTGTCCTCGATCATGAGGGACACCAGACCGAACTCACTGTCCGGTGTGATCCACATTTTCGCCTGCATGGCTGCCACGGTACGCGCTCCGACCAGTCCGTCGGGGATACGCGACCGCCGTTCGGCCTAGCGAGTGATCATCCGGAGCGGCCGACCACTGATCCTCTCCGGACCCCGCGTCACTACTGTCGGCGTGCACGAACAGGCCCCGGCGGTGTACAAGATCGGCATGCGGTTGATCGAAGCCCAGGACGGATTCTTCCTCGCGCGGCGCCCCCGCAAGGACTCCCCTCACACCACGGCGGCGTATCGCCGTGACCTGGCAGGCGTGACGGCGTTGCTGGCGGCCGACCTGGGGTGCGCCGCAGGCGATCTCGACTTGTCGGCGGTGACGTCGACATCGCTGCGATCGGCGTTCGGCGCCTTCGCCGACACTCATGCGAAGAGCTCGGTGCTGCGAGCCTGGTCGACGTGGAATCAGTTCCTGACCTTCTGTGTGGCCGAGGAGCTGGTGGCGGGCAACCCGATGGCGGCGGTGGCCCGGCCGAGGACCCCGCCGTTGACGCCGAAGCCGCTGCGAGGGGAGCAGACGCCGGAGGACCTGCTGACGGCGACGGCCGGCGGCGGTGGCCATGGCCGTGATCCGTGGCCGGAGCGGGACGTGCTCGTGCTGGCGCTCGGTCTGATCACCGGGCTGCGGTCGACGGAGATGCGGGAGTTGACCCTGGGTTCGCTCGTCGGCAGGCCCGGCGAGCGTCGACTGCACGTGCGAGGCAAAGGCAGCCGGGAGCGGTCGATTCCCATCGAGGAGCCGATGGAGCGGATCGTGGCCGACTACCTGGCGTCGTGCAGGCGGCGTTTTCCCCGCGCACCGAAGGGCACGTCGGCGCCGTTGCTGCTGGACCGGCATGGCGAGGCCATCGGGCGTGGTGGCCTGGAGTATCTGGTGCGGTCCTGCTTTCGCTCATCCGGGGTGCATGATCGGGTTCCCGCCGGGGCGAGCCTGCATGCGTTGCGGCATACCTTCGCCACCCGGTTGGCCGAGGACGGCGCGAACGCCTCGGAGATCATGGCGTTGCTGGGTCATGCGAGTCTGGCGACGAGCCAGAACTACATCGAGGCCACCGGGCGGGAGCAGCGGGCCGCGGCGGCGGTGAATCGGACATATCAGGCGTTGGCTCGGCTCGTCGAGCGGGAACGGGGCTGAGGCCGCCCTGCGACAGGGCTCGATGTCGGTCGATCGACTGTCGGCGGGGAACCCGGTGATCGCCTGCCACGCCGGAAAGGCCGGTCACGGAGGATTCGATCCCGCCAGCAGCTCCGACATGTCAGCGTTCGGGACCCGTCGACTCCGATGGTGATGGCGGGCTGCTCCGGCGAGACCACGCCGAGCCGTCGGGAACGCAGCCGGCCGAGTCCCCGACGGTGTCGCGCTGCCCGGACGAGACCATGCCCGGCCGGTATCCGGCCGCCGGTGACACGGCGGCCCCTGCCACGACGGCGGAGGACCGGCCGCCGGATACTCGCGGCGGCGGGTCGATGGCGGTGCCGCAGTACGACGTCGGGATCGGCCGACGCTACGGCGGGCGACGTGGCGGTGTCCTCGGACGCGGCCGAGGCGGTGGAGTTCCTCGCCGGGGAGATCCTGGCGTGCCGCCGCGTGTGATCGCCTTCCGCCAGGTGTGCTGGTCAGGTGGTGCTGCTCGCCGAGCTGTCGGCCGCCGACGGCTTCGTCGTGGATCACGAGTTCGGTCCGGGTGGCGGCTCCGAAGAGCCGGCGGTGACCTGGCAGGTCGGGAGATGCCCGCCGATGGGGCGTGGGCGGGACTGGCGGCGCTGGCGCGGGAACCGATGGTGTCGGTGTTCCCTTATCACGATCTTCCCGGCGCTGAGGCGGACGAGTCGGCGACGACGCGGGGTCTGTGTGTTCACAGGCCCGGCCGCCGTCCTGGGGTGGTGCGTCGGTGTCGGTGAGCGGGGGTTCAGTGTGGGTGTGGTCCTGCCGGTTGTCCTGCCAGCGCGCCTGCCCAGACGCCGGGGTTCTCCACCATGGCGTGGGGGAAGCCGTCGGGACAGATCACGGCGGCGGTGTGGCCGACGGCGGTGTGCACAGGGCGGGCTGCGACGCGGCCGCCGAGTTCGACGGCGCGTTGCAGGGATTCGGTGAGGTTCGGGCTGGCGAGGTGGCAGATCCAGCCTGCGGTGTGGTCGGCGGCCGCGGCGGTTCGTCGGCCTGCGATGGCGCGGCCCTCGATTTGATAGACGGCCGTGCCGGGTTCCGGGTTCGGGCGGAACTCCCAGCCCGCGTGGGTGGTCCAGTAGGTGTCGGAGCCAGGTGGGTCGGCGGTGACCAGTTCGGTCCAGCAGGGTTCACCTTCGCGGGGCTCGGGTGCCCAGGGGCCGTGGGTGACGCGGCCGGTGTCCAGGATGGCGTGCAGTCCCCCGCCGACGTCGGTGAGGGCGCGAGGGCCTCGGCGGCGGCCGCCGCCGAAGACGACGTGCCAGCCGGGGGTCTCGCCGGGTTCCGGGCGGCGGATGTGGGCGGTGCGCCGTTCGCCGACCCAACAGCTGAAGCGGTCGTCGGCTTGAGCGAGGACGACCCACTGGTGCAGGTTCGCGTGGAACTCCACGGATCTGACGGGGTCTGGGGTCAGCAGTTCGAGGCGGCGGACGCCCCGTACGGCGGAATTCACGCGGACGTTCTCCTGGGGCATGTCGGGCGGCCTGCGGGCGACGGACCGGTAGATTCTGACAGAGGCGAAAATCGATCGGGTGATTTAGAGGGGCAATACTCCGTTCGGTCGTGCCAACAGGTCGGTCAGGGGGGCCGGTCGGCCCAGGTGGAAGCCTTGGGCGACGTCGACGCCGAGTTTCATGAGTGCCTCGACCTGTGAGGGCCGTTCCACCCATTCGGCGACGGTGGACAGGCCGAGGCCGTTGGCGATCTCCATCATCCCGGTGACCAGGACGGCGTCGGTGCGGCCGTGGTCGATGGCGCGGACGAACTCGCCGTCGATCTTGAGTCCGGTGACGGGAAGGTGCTTGAGGTGGACGAAGGAGCCGAAGCCGGAGCCGAAGTCGTCGAGGGTGATCCGGCAGCCCGCGTCGCGTAGCCGCAGGGACAGGTCACGGGCGGCGTCGAGGTTGGTCATGGCCGCGGTCTCGGTGATCTCGATGCCGAAGCGGCCCTGGGTGATGTCGGCGGCGGCGAGGCGGTCGAGGACGAAGTCGCAGAAGTCCTCGTCGTCGAGGGTGCGGGCGGAGACGTTGACGTCCAGCCGGAAGGCGGGGTCTCGGTGGACGGCCAGGGCGTCGATGGCCTGGCCGAGCACCCAGCGGTCGATCTCCAGGACGAGGTCGGTGCGTTCGGCGTCGGGGAGGAACTCGGCGGGGCCGATGCGGGGCAGCTGCTGGTCCTCCAAGCGCAGGAGCAGTTCGTAGCCGAGGGTGCGGCCGGTGCGCAGGTTCACCATGGGCATGGCGTGGAGGGCGAGGTGGCCCTTGCCCAGTGCGGTGCGCACGCGTTCCAGGACGTCGACACGTTTGGCGGTGTCAGCGTAGTGGGCGGGGTCGTAGACGGTGACACGGTTGCGGCCCGCGGCCTTGGAGGCGTAGAGGGCGAGGTCGGCGTTGGCCAGGACGGCCTCCCAGCCGTGGCCGGAGGCGAAGGGTGCGACGCCGGTGCTGATGGTGATTCTGATCGCGGCACCCGCGACGTCGATGGGGACGGCGGCGACGGCCTCGGCGAGCCGTTGGGCGATGGCTCTGGCGTGGGCGGCGTCGACCTCGGGCATGACGACGGCGAACTCGTCCCCGCCGAGCCTGGCGAGGAACTGTCGGTCTTCCATCCGGTCGCGGAGGGTGGCGGCGAGGGTGCACATGACCTGGTCGCCGATCTTGTGGCCGCGCAGGTCGTTGACGTCCTTGAAGTTGTCGAGGTCGATCAGCAGCAGTGATCCGGTGGTGCTCACGGCGAGTTGACTCTCGAGTTCGCGGGTGAGCGAGCGCCGGTTGGGCAGGCCGGTGAGCGGGTCCTCCTCGGCCATCTTGCGCAGTTCGACGTGGACCTGGTGGGCCTGGGTGATGTCGTGGGCGCTGCCGACGAGACGGACGGGGACGCCTTGTCGGTCGTGGAAGACCTCGCCGAAGCATTCGAAGATGCGTTCGTCGGCGTCGGGGTCGGCGTTGAGGGCTCGGTGGATGTAGGTGAAGGGTTCCCCGGTGCGCAGCGCTCTGCTGAGGGTGCGTTCGACCAGCGGCAGGTCTTCGGGGTGGACCATGCCGAGGAACGCGGAGTAGTCCAGTTCGGCGTCGGCGGGGTGGCCGGACATCTCGCGCATGCCGTCGGACCAGACGACGCGGTCTTCGCCGACGAACCACTCCCAGTTTCCGACCTTGCCGACGACGGGCGATCGGCGGGTCGAGGCGTCGGTCCTGACGAGTTCCTGCTCTCGCCATCGGGTGACGTCCATGGCCCGGTAGAGGAGACGGTGGTCGGTGCCGGGCAGCGGCAGGCAGACCACCTCGATCCAGCGGGGCGGGGCGCCGTCGGCGGCGATCCGACTCAGCCACGGCAGGCCGTCGGCGGCCTCGGCGATGCCGGGCAGCAGCGCGGGCAGTGAGACGCCGACGCCTTGTGCCTCGGTGACGCCGAGGAGCCGGGCGAGCGCGGCGTTGAGCCACTGGAGTCGCCCGCGCGCGTCGGCCACACCGAATCCGACGTCCGCGTTCTGCAACACAGCGTGTCGCACGGCCTCGTCGTCCGTCACCCGTTCCTCCCCTGGTGCCCACCCTGCTGGAGCAATCGTGGCGTTCGCATGGTGCCGTGGGCAAGCCGTGGTCCGCGCCGAACTCGTCAGCGCAGCCGTTCCAGCCGCCCCGCCGTCTCGACGAGCTCGGCGGCCAGCCGGTGCATCTCCTCGGTGTCGAGGCCCTCCTCGACGCCGGTGAGGACGTCCTCCGCCGCACAGCGGAGTTGGAACAGGCGATCCTGCAGGTCGGTGATCTCGGTGGCCGACAGCACCACCGCGTCGTCGGGCAGCCCGCCGCGTTGGACCATGCTGCGTCGTTCGTAGGCGCGTTGTCTACAGGCCTGTCCGCAATATCGGCGTGGACGGCCGGTCCGGCCCGCGGCGGAGAGGCGGGCGCCGCACCAGGTGCAGTGGCGAGGTTCACGGCGCGTGATGGGGGCGAGGGAGTCGGCGAGGTGCTCCACGGCGGTGAACGGTAGCGGGCGTGGCCTTCCGCGCCGAGGTGCCACGCCGCACCTCACACTGGGCGGGTGCCACGACGACAGCAGCGACCGCATCCGTATCTCGACGGCCCGCATCCTCGGGCGTTCGCCCACCGCGGCTGGCATCTGGACGAGTTGGCGGGGATGGAGAACTCCGCCGCGGCGATGGTCCGGGCGTGGGCGGAGGGGTTCGTCTATCTGGAGACCGATGTGCGGGCGACCGCCGACGGCGTGGTGGTGGTGCAGCACGACGCCACGTTGGGGCGCACGACCGACATGGCGGGGGTGGTGGCGGCGCTGCCGTGGTCGCGGGTGCGGCGGGCCCGCATCGGTGGTCGGGAGCCGGTGTCGCGGTTGGAGGACGTGTTGGAGGCGTTGCCCGCGGCGCGGTTCAACATCGATGTGAAGTCCGATCATGCGGTGGGTCCGGTGCTGCGGGTCGTGGAGCGGATGTCGGCGTGGTCGCGGGTGTGTCTGGCCTCGTTCGACGAGCGGCGGCTGCGGGTGCTGCGCAGGGCGGGCGGGCCGAGGTTGCTGACGTCGTTGGGGCGAGAGTCGGCGCGGTTGCTGTGGGCGTCGTCGCGGCTGGGTCGGGTCGGCGACGGGCTGCCGGTGGCGGGCGGGCTCGCGCAGCTGCCGTTGGATCGGGGGATGTTGCGGGTGGTGGACGAGCGGTTGGTGCGGGCGGTGCGGCGGCGGGGGCTGGAGGTGCACGTCTGGACGATCGACGATCCGGCGCGGATGCGGGAGCTGCTGGATCTGGGGGTGGACGGGTTGGTGACCGATCGGCCGGATCTGCTGCGTGCCGAGTTGTCGGCGCGGGGGGTGTGGTCGTCGGGCGGGTGAGGCCGGGTCGGCCCGCTCGGGTGCGCCTCGGGTGCCTCGGTGGCGGGGTGTGTGCGGGGTCGTCCGCCCGGCTGAGCTGGGGTCGGTGAACGGCGGGGCCGTGGTGCGCGACGAATCGGTGTCGGCTGGGTGTCGGCTGGGCTTTTCCTCGTCGTCGGGCGGGAACCGCCGATTACAGTCCCGCCACCGGGTGTCGGAATTCACCCGGTGGGAGGAATTGGACTGTGGGGTCGAACGTCGTGGAGCCGGGTGACGAGGCTGCGTCGAGCAGTGCGCAACGGCGGCGGGAACAGCGTGGCTGGTGTTGGTATGACTGGGCGAACTCGGTGTTCCCGACGTCGGTCATCACGGTGTTCCTGTCGCTGTATCTGACGGAGGTGGCCGAGTCGGCCGCGCGGGCCTCGGGCCAGCCGTGCGCGGACGGTTCAGCGTTGGTGGACTGTGACATCAGCCTGTGGGGCTTGTCGTTCCCGGCGGGGTCGTTGTGGGGTTATCTGCTGTCGGTGGCGACGGTGGTGCAGGTGTTGGTGCTGCCGATCACCGGTGCCATCGCCGACCGGACGCAGAACAAGCGGGTGATGCTCGGCGGGTTCGCCTTCGCCGGAGCGGCGGCGACCTCGGCGTTGGCGTTGCTGGCGGGGACGAACTGGCAGCTGGGGGTGGTGCTGTTCATCCTGGCGAACATCTGTTTCGGCGGTTCGGTGGTGGTGTACTACTCGTTCCTGCCGGAGATCGCGGATGCCGACGAGCGGGACGGAGTGTCGTCGCGTGGCTGGGCGTTCGGTTATCTGGGCGGCGGCCTGGCGTTGGCGTTCCATCTGGCGCTCTATCTGAGTCACGAGGCGTTGGGGCTGACCGAGGCTGAGGCGGTGCGGTGGTGTTTCTTCACCGCGGGTCTGTGGTGGGCGGTGTTCACGCTGATCCCGTTGGCGCGGCTGCGCGGTCATCAGCCGCCGCAGGGCTCGGAGCGTGGTGTGGCGGTGTTCCGGGCCGGGTTCTCGCAGTTGGCGCAGACGCTGCGGGAGGCGAAGTCGTACCCGTTGACGCTGGGTTTTCTGGCGGCGTACCTGGTCTACAACGACGGGATCGTGACGGTGACCAACGTCGCGGGTCAGTACGGGGAGCGGGAGCTGGGGCTGGATCGGACGGTGCTGATCACGACGATCCTGATCGTGCAGTTCATCGCGTTCGTCGGCGCGGTGGCGCATGGGCGGGCGGCGCGGCGGTTCGGCGCGAAACGGACGATCATGGGCAGTCTGGTGCTGTGGGTGCTGGTGGTCGGAGCGGCGTTCTTCGTCGAGGCGGGTCAGGAGTTCCAGTTCTACGGGCTGGCGGTGGGCATCGGCCTGGTGTTGGGCGGAACGAACGCGTTGTCGCGGTCGTTGTTCTCTCAGCTGGTGCCGCCGGGGAGGGAGGCGGAGTACTTCTCGGTGTACGAGGTCGGTGAGCGGGCGACGTCGTGGCTGGGTCCGCTGGTGTTCGCGGCGGCGGGGCAGGCGACGGGGTCGTATCGGCTGGCGATCGTGTCGTTGGTGGTGTTCTTCGTGGTGGGGCTGATCCTGGTGGCGTTGGTTCCGGTGCGGCGGGCGATCGCGGCGGTGGGCAACAGGCCGCCGACGGTGGTGTGATCTCGGGCCGGGGAATGTGAGGGCGCGTCGAGCTGATCGGCGCACACCGTAAGGTCTGCGGCCGTGGACAGTGCAGTGTTGGCCGATGACCCGACCGATGCCCTCTCCTCGCTCCCCCGGCGTTCCGGGCGTCGGGCGGCGGGGCAGGTGAGGTTCTTCTACGGTCCGATGGACTGTGGGAAGTCGACGCTGGCGTTGCAGATCGATCACAACCATGCACGGCAGGGCCGTGAGGGGATGCTGTTGGTTCGTCACGACCGGTCGGGGCAGCCGAAGATCTCCAGTCGGATCGGCATCACCCGGGGTGCGGTGGAGGTCGACGAGGATCTGGACATCCGGGAGCTGGTGCGGGGGCGTTGGTCGGTGAGCAGGCCGGTGGACTATCTGATCGTCGACGAGGCGCAGTTCCTCACCCCGGCGCAGGTGGACCAGTTGGCCGAGTTGGCCGACGACGTGCAGGTGGACGTGTACTGCTTCGGGATCGCGACGGACTTCCAGAGCAGGCTCTTCCCGGGGTCGCGGCGGCTGTTCGAGTTGGCCGACCTGATTCAGGCGGTCCAGGTGGAGGTGTTGTGCTGGTGTGGTTCGTCGGGGCGGTTCAACGCCAGGGTGGTGGACGGGCGGGTGATCCGGGCCGGTGACACCGTTCTGGTGGCCGACACCGGACAGGACGGGGTCTCCTCGGGCGGTGCCGCCGGCGACGGTCGAGAGCCCGTCGACCAAGAACCTGTGACTGTGCGTTATCAAGTGTTGTGTCGTCGTCATTTCAGGGCCGGTGATCTGGGCCCGATCGCTACTGGACAGGGGCAACTGAGTCTGGCTTGATAGCCTCCGCCCTGAGCACCATCACCCATTCGTGTGGTCGTGCTCGTTACTTGGCGGAAAACGCGTCACGAACAGCGCTTGATTGCATCCCTATGGAGGAAGCCTTCGTTGACGCGTGAAACACGTCACCGTGGGCGACCGACTAGGCCAAACCGGGAACGACGACGACCTCACCGTCGTTGCACTCGGTGAGCACGTACCCCAGGGTCGATCCAGACCCTGGACCGAGCGAAAGGACACCGTTATGGCCGACCGCGTTCTGCGTGGCAGCCGGCTCGGAGCCGTCAGCTACGAGACCGACCGCAATCACGACCTCGCACCGCGCCGGACGGTGCGCTACGCCTGCCCCAAGGGCCACGACTTCGAGGTCCCGTTCTCCGATGACGCCGAGGTCCCCTCGATCTGGGAATGTCGGCTGCACGGCAACGAGTCGAAGATGCTCGACGGCAACGAGCCGGAGCCCAAGAAGGTCAAGCCGGCTCGTACCCACTGGGACATGCTGCTGGAGCGCCGGACGATCCCCGAGCTCGAGGAGCTGCTGTCCGAGCGGCTCGAAGAGCTGCGCGGCAGGCGCACCTCTCGGTCCGCCTGAGTCGCGGGCCGCACGATGCGGCGAGCCAGGCCGCCTGAACCACCGGGTTCAGGCGGCCTCGCCGTGTCGATCGCGCACCGGCGGGAGCGCCGACCCGCCTGACGGCAGCCGCGCACTCAGCCGCCACACCGCCTGGGCGGGCGCCGAAGCGATCCAGTGACACCGGGGCGCCCGAACCGATGAGGAGCGGTTTCGATCACAGACGGTGTCGAGTGTCGCGACCGCCTCGCCCGCGCACGCTCGCCGCCTTCGCCGGGTTCGTGGCCACCCGGCCTCGGCTTCTCCCCACCGCGGGCCGCCACCCGTCGGCGGCGCCTCCTCGAGAGGCGTCGCCCGCGTCGTTCAGTGTGCGCGTCTGCCTCCGAGCAGCGCCTGCAGTTGCCGTCCTCGGCGGCGCAGGCCCCACTTGGTGACCCGCAGCAACGCCTCACGGACGATGTTGCCACTCATCTTCGACTCGCCGTGCACCCGCTCCGTGAAGGTGATCGGGACCTCAGCGACGGTGAAGCCGGCCTCGATCGCCCGCCACGCCAGGTCGATCTGAAAGCAGTAACCCTGCGAGGCGACGTTGTTCAGCCGGATCTTCTCGAGCACCTGCCTGCGGAACGCCCGATATCCGCCGGTGATGTCCTTCACCCGGGCGCCCAACGCGATCTGGGAGTACAGATTGCCGGTCCTGGAGATCCACTCCCGACGTCTGGACCAGTTCACCGTTCTGCCGCCGGGCACATACCGCGACCCGAGCACCAGGTCGGCGCCGTTGGCGTCGTCGCCCAGCGCCGCGAGCAGCCGGGGCAGCTCCTCGGGGGCGTGGGAGCCGTCGGCGTCCATCTCCACCACGACCCCGTAGTCGCGGTCCAGCGCCCAGGTGAACCCCGCTACGTACGCCGCGCCCAACCCGGCCTTCTCCGTGCGGTGCATGACGTGGACCCTCGGGTCCTCGGCGGCCATCTCGTCGGCCAGGTCTCCGGTGCCGTCCGGGCTGCCGTCGTCGACGACCAGCACCTCCGCCGTGGGCAGCGCCGCGTGCAGACGCGCGACGATCGGGCCGATGTTCTCCCGCTCGTCGTAGGTCGGGATGACCACCAGCACCTTGTCCAGGCCGGGAGCCTGGCTCTCGTGCTCGGCAGGCTGCTCCGCCATGTGTCTCCTCCTCGTCGACGCCGCTCCCGCCTGCGTCGACCGTCTGTTCCCGATCATGTCGCCCCGTTCCCGGTGGCGCCCGGGACCTTCGCTGTACCTGCTGTCTGCGCCGTCCAGGGCTGCGCGGATCAGGGCTGCGCAGCCTCCCGCACGGCGGAGGACCTGTCGAGTCGGCGGCGTCGGACGCCGCCGATCACGACCCAGCCCGCCGCCGCCACGCCCAGAGCGGAGATGATCCACTCCGGGCCCGCGCCGAGCCGGGTGGCCAGCGTAGTCGTCGAGCGCAGGGGGATCTCCGCGACCAGTGCGTCGGCGGTGAACAAATCCGTCGACGACACGACGGTGCCCGACGGGGAGACCACGGCGGAGATGCCGCTGGTCGCCGCGACGAGCACGGCGCGGCCGTGTTCGACGGCCCGCACCTGGGAGATCGCCAGCTGCTGTTCCGACATCGCGGTCAAGCCGAAGGTCGCGTAATTGCTGGGCACGGCGAGCACGGTGGCACCGGCCAGCACGGTGTCGTTCACCCGATGATCGAAGGCGACCTCCCAACAGGTGACGACGCCGACGTCGGCGCGACCCATGGCGAACACTCCGGGCGTGTCGCCGGGCTGGTACTCCCGGTCGGGAATGCGAATGGAGGGGTTGACCACGCCCATCACCGCCGAGACCAGCCCACGCAGCGGGATGCGCTCACCGAACGGCTGGATCTCACGTTTACGGTAGATGTCGACCGGACCGTCGGCGGGGTCCCAATGCACGACCGTGTTGTGAATGTCGCCCTGTTCGGGGGTTTCCAGGGTGCCGATCATCGTGGGTGCGTCGATGGCGCGCACGGCCGAGTCGATCACCGCGTCGGCGTCGGCATTGCGGAACGGGTCGATGTCGGAGGCGTTCTCCGGCCAGATGACGATGTCGGGCTGCGGTTCCCGGCCCGCGGCGACGTCGGCGGCCAGTTCACGGGTGCGCTCGGCGTGATTGTCCAGGACCGCGCGCCGCTGGGCGTTGAACTCCAGGCCGAGCTGCGGAACGTTGCCCTGGATCAACGCGGCGGTGACGGTGCCCTCCTGCGCGTCGGTCCCCACCGCTGGCGACGCGGCCAACGCCGCCAGCGCGGGCACCACTGTCAGCACCGCAGGCATGGCCAGTGCTCGAGGCCCGATGGTCGCGGAGCCGTCGACGACCGGACGGCGAGCCGCCAGGACACGACGGGCCAGATCCGCCAGTCCGAAGCCGCACAACGCCACGGCGAACCCGACCAGGGCAACACCTCCGAGGGAGGCCAGGGACAGGAACAACCCGTCGGCCTGGCCGAAGGCCACGCTGCCCAGCGGGAACCCGCGGAAGGGCACGGCGCCCCGCAGGGCCTCGGCGGCGACCCAGGCCGCCGCCGCCCAGATCGGTGCCGCGGGCAGCCTGCCGACGAGGGCGACCATGACTGCGGCCAGGCCGAAGAACGACGCCTCCAGCATGGCCAGCACCACCCAGGGCACCGCGCCGACGTACTCGTTGGTCCAGGTCAACAACGGCAGGAAGAACGTCAATCCCGCGAGGAAGCCGAGACCGAAGGCCGCGCGCGCCCGCCGCCCGTACACCGCGGCGGAGAACAGGGCCAGGGCGATCGGCGCCATCCACCACCAGGAGAACGGAGCGAAGGACAGGGACAGCAGCGCCCCGCCCGCCGACGCGGCCAGCAGGCGCGACACGGTATGGCGCCCCCGAGGCGCGGGCGGGCCGTCCTGATCCGCGGGCTCGTTCGGCGACGCCGCGATGATGGCTGAAGACACGGCGACAACCCTACGGAACCAGCGCCGCGGTCCGGCCCTGCGCCCCGACCGACGTCGAGGCGTGGGTGCCCGTCGCGCCGCGGGCGGAATCCGGTCCTCGCCTCGGTGGTCGGGCACCGAGACCACTCCCGATCAGGTGGACCGGTTCGCCTCGCTCTTCGGCGGGGGCGAACCCGGGGACTCGCGGATGCCGTCGGCACGCGCGGCCTCCGGCCGCGCGCCGCCACGCACCATGGTGGCGACCCGTCGACCATTCGCGAGCAGCACGCCGTCCGACGACTTCCTCCCGCCGTGTCGCCACCGGTCGACGAGGAGCGCCCCGACCACCACGAGCCCGAACAGTGTGAGCCCGGTGACGAGCAGCGCGCTCAGCAGCGGCCACATCAGGGATGACCAACGATCCGCGACCATTCCACCACCTCCTGTGATCACCGCAGACCGTAGGACCGGCGACGTGGGCGGCGCGAGTCGACACGGCGCACCGGTGACGAGGCCGAGCGGGCGGCGGCGATGACGAGCCGTGTCGACCGCCTGCCGTGATGATGGGCCCATGAGCCGAACACAGCCCTCGGCCGCGGCCCGCTCCCCTGCTCCTGCCACCCCACGTCCGAGTCCACAGCCCGCGCCGGACCCGGAGCCCTACCGGGTCACCGCCGAGTTCTACGACCTGCTGCATCGGAGCCGGTACCGCCGCAAGGCGCAGCGGGAGCTGGCCGCGCTGGCCCGCTCGGCTCGGGCGGGGATCCTCGAGGTGGGAGCCGGGACGGGCATCGTGACCGAGGTGCTGGCCGAGTCGACGTCGGTTCCGGTGCATGCAGTGGAGCCCGCGCGGGCGATGCGGACGGTGCTGCTGTCTCGGTGGGCCGGATCGAGCCCGATGCGCCGACACGTCCGGGTGTACCCGCAGCCCGTGCAGGAGCTGCGGCCTGTCGACCCCGTCGACCTCATGGTATGCGTGAACCTCGTGGACGGGCTGGCCCCGCCGACTCGACGGCTGCTGTGGTCGAGGGCGCGGGCGCTGCTGCGGCCCGGGGGGCTGCTGGTCGTCGACCGCACCGGGGCCGTGCCGAGAAGACCGAAGCCCTTGTCGGCCGTGGTCGTCGGGGACACCCGGTATGAGGTCACGGTGGTGGCCGCGCCGGTGGAGGGGTCACGCCGACTGCGGTGGACCTTCCGATACACGGTGACCACCGCCGAGGGGGCGGTGCGGGAGGAGCAGGAGTCCTTCGACCTGTGGCCGGTGGAGGAGGCCGAGGTGCGCGCGGAGGTGGCGTCGGCAGGTTTGGCCGCCGGACCGCCGCAGCCCGGTCTGCTGGTCTTCCGTCGTTGAGTCGGCACCGCGACGACCGGTCCGACCAGACCGGTGCGGGCGGTGCGTCGCGACACCGCCTGCGAGGCGATCAGCACCAGGTGTCCACGCTCGGTCCGACGTGAACCACGGCGTCGCACCCGCCGGTGGTCGGCGACTCCGAGGCGTCTTCGTCGTCGTGCTTCCCCGGCGGGGTCTGTCCGAGCCGGCGGCGGCGGTGCCGACACCGGACGACCCGTTGCTGCCCGTTCCGATGTCGACGCCGGTCCGACTGTTCGGAACCCGTACGCGGCGGTGCCCTGATTCGTCGGTCCGCCCTGGTCGTGGCCTGCGGTCCGCTGTCGACGGCGATCCGACGACCCGCCCCGATTCGGCCGGCCGCCTCCGGTTCGCTCGGCGTGGGCGGGCCCATGGGTGTGCCGTCGACCTCGGTGGCTGCCCACCTCCTCGCGGATGCGCTCTTCCGGGTGAACACGCCGCTGGAACCGGGTCTCCCATCTCACGTCCGACGCCGCCCGGGCGTCTTCAAGGTGTGACCGTCGACGCCACCCATGAACGGCCTTCGTGCGCGACGGCCGAACCGGGTCGAACCCAGAGCGGAGAAGGAGGAGCCACCATGCCTACCGTGTCCCCCGCACCACAGCAGAACGGAGCCGTGTGCCTTCAGGTGCGGCCGACCGGCCGTCAACCCGCCGGACACCACGCCGATCCCGCACCATACCGATGGATCGTGCTGATCAGCGTCGATGTCCACGGCAGACAACCCGACACAGCGGATGAGGCCGTCCCTGATCAGCCCCGCCCCGCTCCGGTGCGCTCGCCCGTGCCGACGGCAGGGAGTCACGCGAACTCCGCACGGACCGCCCGTGGGGCGGCCGTCGACGGCGGCTCCGCCGAGAAGGACGAGTTCCGATTCGTCCCGCCCCGGCGTTCAGGACGAGGCGGTTCGGAACGGACCGGAGACCCGCATGTCGTGGTGAGCCTCACCGTCCCCACGCCACGCATCGAACACCCGCGGCCCGGTCTTCCGCCATGGCCGCCCGATCAGGACGGTCCCGGCGGGGAATCGGGCCTACGGTCAGGAGTCCTCCAAGGAGTATGTGCCGTAGGCGGGGCGTCCCGCAGGGCGGTAGACGTGCACGGCGACCCCGGAGCCGGTGGTGGCGGAGTCGACCAGCCGCAGGGCGGTGGGCGGGCTGCCCTCGACGAACATCCGTCGCCCGGCGCCGAGGACGACGGGGCAGATCAGCAGTCGGTACTCGTCCACCAGATCCTGATCGAGCAGGCTGAGCACGAGGTCGCCGCTGCCGTGGATCTGCAGTTCGCCGCCGGAGCCGTCGGGATCATCGGCCTTGAGTCGAGCGACCTGTTCGGCGACGTCCCCGACGATCACGGTGGAGTCATACCACGTCGGTGTGGGCATGCCGCGGGAGACGACATGTTTGGGCAGCCGGTTCAGTCGCGTCGCGATCGGGTCGTCCTCATCGGTGATGTGGGGCCAGTACGCCGCGAAGATGTCGAAGGTGCGCCGCCCCAGCAGGAACCCGCTCGCCCGTTCGAACCAGTTCTTCTCCCAGGCCATCAGGTCGGTGTCGGCGTACGGCACCATCCAGCCGCCCTGGTCGAAACCGCCGTCACGGTCCTCGTCGGGGCCGCCGGGTCCCTGCATGACCCCGTCCAACGAGAGGAACATGGTCACCGTCAGTCGTCTCATGGTCCCGCTCCCCTAGTCCGTGCACCCGATCCCCCGACGCTCCCGACCGCTGTCGCGGGTGTCTCCTGCCTACTCGCTGCGCGGTCCGCCGCCACGCCGACACGACGGGCACGATCCCCTTCGAGTGAACTTCGGCATCTCACCCACCGCGTGGAGGAGCCCCGAGCCGTTGGGGCCCGTGTCCGGCCGACGGCGCGATCCGCGACGCAGGGCGGGCGCCGCGCGGACTCACGACCAGCGCGGGAACACCACCTCGGCTGGGCACGGGGACGCGACCCGCCGGCCGGTCGGATCACGCGGCGACGGTGGAGCGGAGTCCGGCGTCAGCCGCCGAGGGGCCGAAGGCAGACGTCCTCCACCGACGGGAAGCGGCGGTGCCCGGGCGGTCCGACGATCACTGCGGGCTCTCCACATAGGTGAGACGACCGGGCACCAGCTCGGCCGCGCCTGCGCTGATCGCCACCGCCCACTCGGTGAACTCCGCCAGTTCACCTTCCGCGACCGCGACCTCGAACCGTGCGCGATCGGTGTAGTCGGCGGCAAGCACCGGGTACGACGAATCACGCAGGGCGTGCTCAAGTCGTCCGGCGTGGGGGAAGTCCACCGCCACGGTGATCACCCTGCACGGACGCAGCTCCACCGTGCCCAGCAGATCAACCGTCTCCGCGACGGCTTGACCGTAAGCGCGGATCAGGCCGCCCGCGCCGAGCTGCACCCCGCCGAACCAGCGGGTCACCACGGCGACCACGTCACTGAGCTCACGACGACGCAGCACCTCCAGCATCGGCACCCCGGCCGTGCCGGCCGGTTCGCCGTCGTCACTGGACTTCTGCTTGTCCGAGGCGGCGCCGAGCACGTAGGCGGTGCAGTTGTGCGTGGCGTTCCAGTGCTCCTTGCGGCGAGCGGCGATCACCGTGCGGGCCCCATCCTCGCCATCGACCCGACTCAGCAGACAACGGAAACGAGAACGGCGGATCTCTATCTCGTGCTCACCGTTCCGGGCGATCGTCCGGTACCCCGTGAGCATGTTCCACCGCTTCCCTCGCGACCAGCATCGACGTACCCGATCCTGCCGGATCCGACGGGCACGCTCGACACCGGCCGACCGGGGAGACGACGAGATCCACGACGTCGGCGGCCACCCGGTGACCCGTACTCCACCCGCGGGTCACCACCAACAGCGGCGCCCGCCCGCTCGGGTCGGGTCGGGTCTGCTCGCCCCACCCCGAGAATCGAAGACCACGACCAGGGGTCCGGGCGAGCGCCGCGGCGCATCAGACAGCCGTCGATCCGTCCTCAGGGCCGTCGACATCGCACAACGCCCCGGCCGTCAACCGCAGCCACCGATTCACCCCGATCTCGGAAAGGAACCGCTCATCGTGGCTGACCACCACGAAAGCCCCCTCATACGTACCGAGTGCGCTCTGCAGCCGCGCCACGCTCACCAGATCGAGATTGTTCGTCGGCTCGTCCAACAGCAACAGCTGCGGCGCCGGTTCGGCGCAGAGGACACAACACAAGGTCGCACGCAGCCGTTCCCCGCCGGAGAGCGCTCCGACCGGCAGTCGAACCCGGTCGCCGCGGAACAGGAACCGCGCCAACAGCGTCAACCGCCTCCCCTCCGTCAGGCTGGGCGCGGCGGCGGCCAGGTTCTCCACCACCGTGCGATCCGGGTCCAGCAGATCCAAGCGCTGCGACAGGTACGCGATCCGCCCCACCGCCCGGGCGACCACACCACCAGAGGGCTCGACATCGCCGTGCACCATGCGCAGCACCGTGGACTTGCCCGCACCGTTGCTCCCGACCAGCGCGATCCGCTCCGGTCCTCGGATCGTCAGGTTCACACCCCGCCCCGCGAACAGCGGCCCGCCCCCGAAATCGGCCTGCATCCCGTCCCCGGCGAACACCGTCCGCCCGGCGGGCACCCGAGTCCCGGGCAGCTCCACCGCGATCGTCGCCTCGTCCCGCACCGCCCGCCCCGCCTCCTCCAAGCGGGCCTTGGCCTCACCGACCCGTGCCGCATGCGTCTCGTTCGCCCGCCCCGCCGACTCCTGCGCGCCCCGTTTCATCGCCCCGGCGACGATTCTCGGCAGGCCCGCGCTCCCGAGAGTGCGCGCGGCGTTGCCCGCTCGACGTGCCGCTCGTTCCCGTGCCTGCTGCATCTCCCGCTTCTCCCGCCGCAACTGCTGCTCGGCGTTGCGGACGTTCTTCTCCGCAACCTCCCGGGCCGCCCGCACCGCCGCCTCGTACTCCGCGTGATTCCCGCCGTAGAAGCGCACGTCGCCACGATGCAGTTCCGCGATGCGATCCATCCGGTCCAACAGTGCCCGGTCGTGACTGACCAGCAGCAGACACCCGTTCCAGTCCTCCAACACGGCGTAGAGCGACCGGCGGGCATCGCGATCCAGATTGTTCGTCGGCTCGTCCAACAACAGCACGTCCGGCCGCTTCAGCAGCTGAGCGGCCAACCCGAGCGAGACGATCTGCCCACCACTGAGCGTGTCGAGACGTCGCGTGAACGGCAGCTCTGCGAGACCGAGCCTGCCGAGCTGGGCACGGGTGCGCTCCTCGACATCCCAATCGCTGCCGACCGTGGTGAAGTGCGCCTCGTCGACGTCACCC
This sequence comes from Actinoalloteichus hoggarensis, assembly GCF_002234535.1. Lineage (NCBI taxonomy): Bacteria > Bacillati > Actinomycetota > Actinomycetes > Pseudonocardiales > Pseudonocardiaceae > Actinoalloteichus > Actinoalloteichus hoggarensis. The sequence continues at coordinate 3,163,254 of NZ_CP022521.1, read as the reverse complement.
GACTCGATCGCCGACAACGCCGCGAGCACCGGGGCGATCCCCAGCACCTCGGCCACCGTCAGATCACCCGACAACGGCAGGTTCTGCGGCAGATACCCCGGCACTCCGTCGACCGACACCGTGCCGCGGCTGGGTATGCGGTCACCCGCGATGAGCCTCAACAGCGTCGTCTTGCCGGCTCCGTTGGGCGCCACCAGGCCGGTGCGACCGGCACCCACGGTGAACGACAGGTCCTCGAACAGCACAGTGCCGTCGGGCCAGGAGAACGAGAGGTTCGAACAGACGATGAACGCATCAGACATGGCGGAGCCCTCAAGGGTGGCGGCGGGCGCACCGGAGCGCCCGGCGGAACGGGTTCACAGGACGACGGCACGGCCGACAGCGGGCACGCCGCGCGCACCTGCCGACGGTCGATCACTTCCGGTATCACCCGGAGATGTCGTCGTCACTCACCACGTCGGTCTCCCTGACTCACCATCACGCGACCGCCACCATAACAGCGCCATGCCCGCCGCCCGCGTCGTCGAACCGACCGCCCGTCGCCGCGGCCCCGTCGTGGACGTCACCGAACACACCGCCCTCCCGCCGCATGCAACGCCTTTCACCTGCGCCGGCCACTGCCCCAGGCCACCAGGGCCGACACGGCCCACCCCCACGCCCACCGGACTCGACCACCCGCCGAAACCGTCGAGGCCGCTCTCCACACCGGACGAACACACCGGCCGGACCCGGCTGAGGGCCGGCACCGCGGCAGGCCCGGACCTTCGCCGCCGAAGGATCGGCGGCCGTCACGTTCCACGACAGCAACCCGTGGTCTCGTTCCCCTTCTGCTTCGGCTCCGCCCCGCGCCGTGGCCTGCTGCGACATTCATGCCAGATCCGGGCGCACCGGCCCCCACGATCGCCGCACCGTCCAGGAACACCGCCTCCTGCCGATCTCCAACCACACGCCATCCACCCAGGTCGCAGTCCTCCGGACGGGACGTCGGCGGTTCGGATTCCACGGCACCCGTACGCATCCGGCGCCGACTCCCGGACCGGCGACCATCGACGGCCTCGCGACCGACACCGCGGTCCGGACCGCACTCTCCTACCGCCCCGACCGGCCCTGCCCTCCGCGGACACCGATCCCACACCGGTAAATCACTCGCCCCCAGACCGACGGTCCGGCACCCTCGACCCATGACACGGACCTTCGAGGGGCTCCTCGCCGAAGCCGAGGCCGCCGACGTCGAGGGCTGGGGCTTCTCCTGGCTCACCGGCCGCGCCACCGAGGAACGCGCTCCGTGGGGATACACCCGCCTGGTCGCCGACCGCGTACGACACGCCACCGCCCTGCTCGACCTGGAGACCGGCGGCGGGGAGGTCCTCGCCGAGATACCCGGGCTCCCCGCGACGACCTGGGCCACCGAATACTGGCCGCCCAACCTCGCCATCGCCCGCCGCAGGCTCGAACCGGCAGGCATCACGGTCGTCGACGGCGACCCGACCCGACTGCCCTTCGACGACAGCAGCTTCGATCTCGTGATCAGCCGCCACCCCGTCGCACCTCCCTGGGCGGAGGCGGCCCGAGTCCTCCGACCCGGTGGCACTCTCCTGTGCCAGGGCATCGGTCCGAACAGCATGATCGAGCTCGCCGAGGTCGTCGCCGGACCCCGCCCGCCCGGCACCAGACCCGACCCCGAGCAGACCGCCGAGATCGTCCGACAGACCGGCCTGATCGTCACTGACCTGCGCACCGCGGCACTACGCGCCGAGTTCTACGACATCGGCGCGGTCGTCTACTTCCTCCGTAAGGTCATCTGGACCGTCCCGGACTTCTCCGTGGCGAAGTACCGCACCGCGCTCGCCGCACTCCACGCCCGCCTCCGTACCGACGGGCCTTTCGTCGCCCACGCACAACGCTTCCTCCTCGAGGCCCGCCGACCCGACTGAGCCGGGCGCACCCCGCCGGGCCGTCCGATCGTGCCCTGGGCATGCTCGACGACGCGGCGGACGGCTCCGGACCAGGCATGAGCGACCGGGAGCGTCGGCGACGCCGAACACCTCCGACCTCGCGGACCAGCGGTGTGACGGCGGGGCTCGGCCGACCCGACGTCGGCCGAGCCTGGCTGCCGCGCGTGACGACGAGCTCACCACGCGCCCGGCGGGCGGTCGACCGGGCCCCGCACCTCTGCGGAACAGGCCGCCGAGACGCGGACGCCGCTCAGGTGCTCAGGAACTCAGGAACTCTTCGAGCAGTGCCGTGAGCGCCCCCGGCGCGTCGAACTGGACGAGATGACCGGCCTGCTCGATCGTCTCCACCCGCGCGTTCGGGATCAGCCCGGCCAGCGTGTGAGCCCGCTCGACGGGAAGCCAGGTGTCCTGCGCTCCCCAACCGACGAGGACCGGCAGATCCAACTCCCGATAGCGGCCCACCAGCTCCTCGGTCAACCGCTCGTCGGCCTGGGCGATCTGCCGATAGAACGCGGCCTGCCCCACCGCGCCGAGCCACGGTGCGGCCAGTTCGTCCACCACCGCGGCGGGCAGCACCCGATGGGCGGCCGAGGCGAGGTACCGACGCACCAGCGCCTCGTGCAACGAGCCGGGCAACTGCCCGAAGACCTCGGAGTTCTCCCGCACCAGCCGGAAGAAGTCGCTTCCCCACGGGCGGACGCACACCGCGTCGAGCAGCGCGAGACGCGCGAAACGGACACCGCTCACCAGCGCCGTCCGCAACGCGACCGCCCCGCCGATGTCATGGGCCACCACGGCGGGCTCGGACAGACCCCACTCTCGAAGCAGGGCGACGAAGACCTCCTGAGCCGCCGCGAAGGAGACGTCCTGACCGGCGCGCATCTCCGAGCGGCCGTAGCCGGGCAGGTCCCACAGGTAGACGGTGTGTCGGCGAGACAGGCCGGTGGCCACGTCATGCCAGACCCGTGAGGAGAACGGCGTCCCGTGCAGCAGCACCACCGGGCTGCCCCGGCCGCCGCGCGCCCAGCGGACGACACCCTGCCTGCTGGTGAAGCTCTCCGTCAGATCCCACATGCCCGACCACACCTCCAGTTACCGTCAAAACCGATTAGATGGTAACACTGGTCGTTACTCCCTGAAGCGATAAGCCGGTAACATGCCCCGGTGACCTACACCCGACCTCCCGCCCCACCACCACTCACCGCGATCGAGACGTTCTGCAACACCGCATGCCTGCTCCGAGACACCGACGACCTCGCAGACCACCCCACCGCCCAGACCTGGCTGCGAGCACACGGACACCACGACCTCGCCGACCACCTCACCGACGACGACCGACACGAACTGGTGCTCGTCCGCGAGGCGATCCGCAGCCACCTCGCCGACGACCACACCGCCGACGAAGCCCGCCACGTCCTCACCGACCGCGCCGCGTCCACCCTGCGACCGCCCCGATGGACCGACCACGGCACCGCCCGCCTCACCATCGCCGCCCGACGACCCACGACACGCCTGATCGGCGAACTACTCGCCGCCCTCGCCACCGAAGAGATCGCCGACCGCCGCACCCGCCTCAAGGCCTGCCGCGCACCAGACTGCCGGTGGATCTACTACGACCGCTCCCCCGGCGACAACAGTGTGTGGTGCAGCATGAACACCTGCGGCGCCCGCCACAAGATGCGCTCCTACCGCAGTCGACGCCCGAACAGCGCACCGCCCCCGCAGCCCTGATCGGGAACGACCGTGCTCGCCCACACCGGGCGAACCCGCACACCACACACCAGAACGAGCCGGCACACACGACCGGACGAACAAGCTCGAACCGAGACAGGGCCGCCCCTGCTCACCGAGGGCGGCCGAGGTCACCGTGCACGAGCTCCCGGTCACACCTGGAAGAGACCCACGCCGACTACGGGCCGGCCCGCGGTGCAGGACACGACCCCCACACCACCAGAGCACACCAGCCGACCGAAGGAAGACGTCGCCGATCGACCTCGTTTCGGCGGCCTTCCCTCCGACGGCCACAGCCCACCGCCTCCTGAACGCCATGCGAGCCCCGCCGATCAAGGCCGCCTCGGGCCGGCAGGCCGCCCCGCCCCCGCCCCCGAAGATCCACAGCCGACCTCAGCAGCTCAGCGACAACACACCGGCGACGGCACGACCTCGCCGATCGCCGTAGCGGCACGACGCCCGGTGACGGCACGACGGCCGACCTGGCAGAGGGCCGTGCCCGGTTCCCACACCAGGCCGGCCACTGCCTACGCCGCGACGAGATGACCGCCCAGTTCGCACCACGCCTGCGGCAACGCCCGATCAGGCCACCGACCCGGCTTCGGCACCGAACCGACCCGCGAACACCACCGACGCCATCCGCGCGCCCTCCGACCACGCGACCGGCCCGACATCGCTGCACCGCACCCGCGTCCCCTCCGGCAACACCCAGAACAACTCCCCGGTGCAGGCAGGCAGCTCGGGCGACCCGGTTCCGATCCAGTACCGCGCCTCGACCAACCGTCCCCGCTCGAAGACCGGGCAGACCACATACCCGTCCCTCACCGCCAGACCCTCGGCCCGACAGCGGTCCAGAGCATCACCCAGTTCGAGGAAGTAACCGTCGGCGTAGTCGGTGATCGAAGTCGCCGTCGCCGACATCACCGTCGGCCTGACCTCGGTCTGCCGGAAAAGCTGAGAGACCGTCTGTTCGACCTCCAACGCGAGTGCCAGTTCCTGGAACCGTTCCAACTCCGGCAGCAGAACCGGATGACCGATCACCAGCCGGTCGAACGCGAGCGTGCACACCGCTCCCGACGCGGCCACCACATGCACGCCGCCGTCGGAGTCGACGTCGCGCAACAGGCCCGCGGAGTCGGCGACCATCGAACCGCGCTCGTCCACTCCGACGACCACCAGCGCCGACAGCGTCTCGCGCCAGGTCTCGTCTTCGAACAGTCGGACCAGCGTCGACACCGGAATGGGCAGCGAACGGACCATCCAGCGCCGCACCGTGTCCCGGCACTCCCGCCGAAAGCGAACGGCCGGATCGTCGACCACCGGAGGCGGAACGACCGACGACAGCGTCGCACCGTCCGAGGCGACCAGCACCAGGTGTCCACGCTCGGCCCGACGCGCGCCACGGCGTCGCGCCCGCCGGTGGGCGGCGGTGATCGCAGTCCGCTGTTCGTCCCTCGTCATGTCCGCCGCCCCCATCTGAAGATCGTTGATCAAGTCGACGCGGACCTTATGGCAGCGCCCCGACAAGACGATCGGCGCCCGTCCGGTCACGCACCGGATTCAGCCGTCATCGTACGGTGGTCGGACGTGAGCCGCGGCGACGTTCATGACATCCCCCCGACTCTCCGTCTCGAGACTGACGTACCCCGCGGTCGTCCTCGTGTACCGGAGGATTTCGAACCGAGTCGGATCACACCGTCCGCCGCGTCTCGATGCCGCTCAAGCGGACGCGCCGCAGATCGCGGATCAGGCCGTCGCGTGCCGAGGTGTCGCCCTGTCCCGCCTGCTGGTGCCGCAGGCGACGACTCGCCACACGCCCGCCGACCGACCCACGCCAGTCGCGGCCACCTGGCCTGCGGCAGACTTCCGGACTCAACAGGACGCCGGGCGCGCAGGTCGACCACAGACCGTTCCATCGAAGACGCCTGTCACGCACGTCCGATCGACATGGGACGCCGAGGTCGACTCGCCGAGGGACCCACTGGACGGCCAGGCTCGCCTCGTCGATGGCGCGGTGACGAGAACCGGCCGACTCGAGGGCGAGGTGCCACGCCCCGTACAGCGCCTGTTCCGTGTTTCCGCGCTCCGAGCGTGGAAGGCGGAAGGCGGCCGACCGGTCGGGGCGAGACCGGCTCGCTTCGGCCACGGTGTGGTCCGATAGCGAGCCGAATCGAGCCGAATCGAGCTGTTCCGGGGGTTCTTGTCCGGGAGGTTGCCTTCTGTGCTTGTTTCGATGATTGAATTTGGTCAGCACTGAAAGGATAGATGTCTTCAATGTCGGGCCGGTCGAACGTCAGGGCCGCGGAACAAGGGCAGGACCAGATCCGCGGTGCGGTCCGGCATAGCGGGAGAACGCAGCCGAGGGACATCCGGCGGGCACCGGTCGCCCTCGAACCCGCCGTCACACCCCTGGCCCGACGCCGCGTCCGGTGACGGGTTCGTCGCCATGCCGTCGCCCACCCCACCGGCACACGGTCGCGACACTCGCCGCGCCTTCTCAGGGCGCCGGGACCGGCCCCGCTCAGGCGGGCCGAGACCAGGAGCCGCGACGGGGACCACGGCAGGTCACCGGCACTCGCCCGCCGGATCGACCGGGATACCCATGACCTCGGGTGACACGGCGTCGAACAGTGGTTCGGCGGGGTCCCGCGGCCCGACCGCACTCGCCCTCGTGAGGATCCCGCCGGAGAAGAGATTCGGTCGGACGGTCCATGTCACCCGCCGACGGGCCAGGACACCGCCCCCTTATAGTCGGAACCGACTAATAGGAAGCGGTGATGATGGCAACCCGACGAAAGATCGCCAACACGGTGGCGCTCGCCGTCCTGGGCCTGTTGCACGAACGGCCGATGCACCCCTACGAGATCGCGAGCACGCTGCGAGAACGCAACAAGGACAACAGTTTCAAGATCAATTCGGGCTCGCTGTACGACACGGTCGAGGCCTTGGCTCGACACGGATGGATCGAGCCGGTGCAGACGGTCCGCGCGGGCAGGCGGCCCGAGCGCACCGTCTACCGGTGCACCGACCTCGGACACGAGGAGTTCGTCGACTGGCTCGACGAACTCCTCCGTGAGCCCGTAGCCGAGTACCCCCGGTTCGTCGCCGCCGTCTCCTACCTTGGTGCCCTCGGCCCGGAGCGAGCCGCGGCGGCCCTGACCGAACGGGCCGGACATCTGATCCGGCGCATCGACGAGACTCGTGCCGCGCACGCCGAGACCATCGACGGCGGCGGGCTGCCCCGCCTCTTCATGATCGAGGTCGAGTTCCTGCTCCACGCCTGGGAGGCCGAGCTCGACTGGATCCGCGCCACCGTCGACGAGATCCGCGCGGGGAGCCTGTCCTGGCCGCCCGCCGTCCCCGGCGCGGACGAGACCACGACGCCGAGCTCCCCTGCAGAACCCGCCGACCCCGCCACCACCGGGTCACGGGTCGGTTCCGATCAGACAGGACCGGATTCATGACCACACCCGTGTTCACCACCGAGACGACGGCCCCTGAGGAGCCGAGCGCCGCACCGCCCCACCGTGCCGAGGTACTGATCGTGGGAGCCGGACCTGCCGGTCTGCTGCTCGCCTGCGAACTGCGACTCGCTGGCGTCGAGACCGTCCTGATCGAACGACACCACACTCGGCCGGACTTCTGCCGCGGCTTCACCCTCAACGCCCGAGCCCTGGATCTGCTCGCACGACGCGGTCTCGCCGAGCGCCTCGTCGCCGAAGGCTGGTCCGTGCCGTACGCGGCCTTCACCGGTCTGCCGGTGCGGCTGGACCTTCCCGGCACCGCCACGGACCATCCGTTCACCCTCGGCATCCCGCAGACCCGGGTCGAAGAGGTCCTCGAGGCGCGGGCCGAGGAACTGGGCACCGATCTCCGACGGGGACACGCGCTGCGCACCCTCGACGCCGACGCCGACGCCGACGCCGTCCTCGCCACCGTCGACACCGACCACGGCAGCTACCGAATCGAGGCGCGATATCTCGTCGGCTGCGACGGCGGACGCAGCATCGTCCGCAAACAGGCAGGCATCGACTTCCCCGGTACTCCCGCGACTCGGCACTGGTTGCTCGGCGACGTCGAACTGGACGAACCCGGCACGGTGGACTTCGGCACGACCAGCGGACCGGGCGGCGAGGTCTTCGTGATCCCCCGCCCCGACCACGTCCGCGTCATCATCGACGACCCGCGTCAGGGGACCGCGCGCGACGCCCCGGTGACGCTGGACCTGTTGAGCACCGCCGTGAGCACCGCGCTGGGCCGCCCCGTCGGTCTCGCTCGGCCACGCGGGCTCACCCGCTTCGGCGACGCCGCCCGCCAGGCCGCCCGCTATGTCGACGGCCGGGTACTCCTGGCAGGCGACGCCGCCCACGTTCATCCGCCCGCCGGGGCACTCGGCGTCAACATCGCCTTGGACGACGCCGTCAACCTCGGATGGAAGCTCGCCGCGACCGTGCGGGGCACCGCGCCCGCGGAGCTGCTCGACACCTATCACGCCGAACGGCACGCCGCGGGGGCGCGAGTGCTCGCGGCCACGCGAGCGCAGGTGCTTCTCGACGAACTCGGGGACGCGGCCAGGGACGCCGAGCGGTACGCGCCGTTGCTGGACCTGTTCACTCGAGTGGCGAGCCACCCGGCGGGCAACCGGGCTCTCACCGAGACCGTTCTCGGGCTGGACACCTCCTACGACATGCCGGGCGACGATGCCGACCCGCATCCCTGGGCGGGCCGCATGGTGCCGGATCTCCGCCTGCGCGGGGACGACGGTGAGCCGTTCCGACCGGCCGCACTGCTGGCCGAGGGACGCGGAGCACTCCTCGATCTGACCGGTGACGGCACGCTCGGGAGCCGAGCGACGGGATTCGCGGATCGGATCGAAACGGCCGCCGCGTCCTGCCCGGATCACCCCGAGCTGCGTGGGCTGCTGCTCCGGCCGGACGGGCACGCCGCGTGGGTGGAGACGACCACCGCCGCCACCGGCGATCTCGACACGGCCTTACGTCGGTGGTTCGGCGCGCCTGCTCACTCTGGCGGCTGAGTCCCGCGGCATCGATGCAGGCGGGCACCGGCGGACACGTCTCCGCCCGCCGCGGTCAGACACGTCCGGTGACAGGGGTGCGGCCGAACACCCACGGGTCGGCCTCGCACTGGGCGAGGAAGTCGGCGGGAAAGCCCCGTTCGAACTCCACGGCCGACTCCAGCGTGCGGAGGGCGTCGTCGGGCAGCACGACATCGACCGCGCCGAGGTTCTCGGTGAGCTGCTCGACGGAGCCCGCGCCGATGATCGGGTGGACGGCGGCATGGCGGGCCCGGATCCAGGCGAGCGCGATCTGCGCGGGGCGGGCACCCAGCCCGTCGGCGACCGTCAGCACCGCGCGGGCCATGGCATGGTCCCTGGCCGTCAGGTCGTCCGCGTCGATCCTGGTCTGGACGCCGGGCACGATCCCGTCGGGCGCGCTGAACTTCCCGGAGAGCACGCCGCCTGCCAACGGTCCCCAGGCGGCGACGCTCAGACCGAGTGTCTCGGCCATCGGCAGCAGTTCTCGTTCCGCATCCCGGCGGAGCAGGTTGTAGGGCACCTGCACCGCGGCGAACGGGGTCCACCCCCGCCATTCCGCGAGAAGGTCGGCCCGGCTGACCAGCCAGGCCGGGGCGTCGGAGATGCCGACGTAGAGGATCTTTCCCGCGCGGACGGCGTCGTCCAGCGCCCGCATCGTCTCCTCGATCGGCGTGTGCCGGTCCCAGAGATGCACCCAGTACAGATCCAGGTAGTCGGTACGCAGCCGCCGGAGACTCTGCTCGAGGGACAGGACGAGATTCTTCCGGTGACTCCCCGCGGCGTTCGGGTCCGCCTGATCACGCGAGATCGTGTACTTGCTCGCGAGCACGAAACGATCCCGACGGCCGATGAGGAGATCACCGAGCACGCTCTCGCTCTCACCGTAGGCCGACGCCGTGTCGATGACGTTGCCGCCCGCCTCCGCGTAGGCGTCGAGCATCGCCCGGTATCGCCGGGTCGCCTCGTCGCCGTGGTGTTCGTAGAACGACATCGCACCGAAGAACAGCTCGGACACTCGCAGTCCGGTTCGGCCCAGTAGTCGGTGACGCACGTGCGTTCCTCTCTCCTCGTGGTGACGTCCGCGGACGGACGCGGGTGTGCTCGCGGTTCGTGGTGAGGCGACGCGCCCTGCCCCGGGAATCAGCCGGGGATCAGTCCGGCGAGTCAGGCCACGGTCCGCGCCGACAGCTCGTCGGGGGTGGAGCAGGATCCGACGGCGTCGAAGGGGAACGGGGCCGCCAGCCTGCCGCCGACCTCGGCGCCGCCCTCGTGGAACGCCGCGGCGTGGCCGCGGATCTCGATGCCGCGCGGAGCCCACGGGTCGACGCCGGCGAGGTCGTCGACGACGAACGCCGCCGCCGGCCTGTGCGTGATGTCGCGGAACTTCTTGCTCTCGGCCATCCCGGAGCCCGCCACGCCGCCGATCGCCAGGCCGTCCGCCGCCGGGTCGTACCGGACGCCCCCCGGCCGCACCGACGGGCGGCCGGGGGAGCCGACCGTGGCGAGGCGACCCAGGGGTTGACTTCGCAGGTAGGCGATCTCGCGATCGGTGAACACGCTCATGGCACCGACCCTGCCCCAGCGGCGTGCGGGCAGAAAGACCGCGCCGAGACTGGTACCGCGAGGGACACGATCACCGCTGCGCGGAGTCGAGGCCGAATAGACTCTCCGCATGGGCGAGAACGAACTCGGCGCGTTCCTCCGGGCCCGGCGGGAGGCCGTCACCCCGGCCGAGGTAGGACTGGTCGGCGGCCCGCGACGCCGGACCCCGGGTCTGCGTCGTGGTGAACTCGCCACGATCGCCGGAATCAGCGTCGAGTACCTCACGCGACTGGAGCAGGGACGCGACCGTCGACCCTCCCCCGAGATCCTCGCCGCGCTCGCCGACTCGCTGCGCCTCACCTCCGACGAGCGTGTTCACGTTCATCGCCTGGTCAAGGCGGTGACCGGGGGCGCATGTCAGGGCAGCGCTCCCCCGGCCGGCGTGGCGCGGCCGACGGTCCTGGCGCTGCTCGATCGCCTCGGCACCACGCCGGCTCTGGTCCGCAACGGGCCGGGTGACCTGCTGGCCTGCACCGCCGGCTACCGGCGGCTGGCAGAGCCGCTCGGACTCCTGGACGCCGAACCCGCCAACCTCGCTCGTTTCGTGTTCACCGACGGCCGGGCACGGTCGGTCTTCCCCGAATGGGAGCGGATCGCCGACGCCCAGGCCGCCGATCTCCGCGCCGCGACCGCGCTGGGCGACTCCCACGCGGGCAGGCTCGCCGAGGAGTTGTCGATCGCCGCGGGTGTGCGGTTCAGCAGCCGGTTCCAGTCCTCGGCCGCGCTGCCCGCGCGGGTCGGGGTCGAACGCTGGGCCCATCCGGCCGTGGGCGAGCTGACGCTGGCCTACGAGAGTCTGGAACTCCCCGACGCCGAGGAGCAACGCCTGCTCGTCTATCTGCCCGCGGACGAGCAGACCACCGCGGCGCTGGAAGTCCTCACCCGGCCGGCGGCCGCGTCGTGACGCTCCCGACACCGTCCCGGCGATGCCACGCCGTCCCAGCGAGACGCCGAAGGACCACCCGTCGACCACGGCACAGCCGGTCACGAAACGGCTGATGTCGCGGCCGAGGCCGTGTCCGTCCTCGACGGTGCCGACGCACGGCGGGGCCGGCGGCCGCACACCCACCGCGAGGACGGACACGGACGGGGCGCGGCGCAGCTCGGCAATCCACTCTCTGTCCTGAACATGCGGGCGGAGGGCGCCGTCAGCGGCCGCCTCGGACTGTTCGTCGACCGGGCCGGCCACGCCGAATCCGGGATCGGCTGGACGCGTGTCCCGCCACACCCGGGGGCGGGGCCGGGCCGCCGTTCCGCCGCCGTGCGCGGCGTCCCTCGAAAGGGCTGCCCACCGGCCGAGGCGGCCCGCACGGTGCTCGACGCGACCGTGAGGACCGGGCGGGCACGGCGTCGGGCGCCCGTACGGACCGGGGCACCGCATCGCCGCGCACGTACCGGGCCGGCTCGGCTTCCGGAGAGACCACACCTCGACCGACGGGAACGGCGAGCCGACCTGGCTCACGCACAGCCCACGTTGAGACCGCCGGGCCCCGGGACACTCGTCGGGCCGCACGGCGGGGCGTCCGCCCGCGCCGCCCCGGTGTGCATCGGTCTCGCTCGGATCACGCGATCGTCGTGGGTGGGGCGGGCCTCGCCGTGACTCGGCGGAACGCCACGACCTGGCCGACACACAGCAGGAGGTTCGTCACCAGGAGCGCCGCCCACAGCCCGGTCAGGCCCGCCGACGCCGCGATAGGCAGGCACAGCAGCACGAGCAGCCCGTGACCGGCCGCCAGCACGATCATGCTCGGCACGGTACGGCGGAGTCCGATCAACGCGAATCCGAGCATCGCCTGCATGCCGTCGGCCGCCACCACCAGCAGAATCCACGGGAGCAGGCCCGCGACCATCGCCGTCACCACCACGTCGGCGCTGAACAACGGGATCAGCAGGTCACGGCAGGCCGCCAGGGCCGATGCCACGACCGTCAACGCCAGGACGCCGACTCGGACTCCCGCCCACGCGATCGGGCGACTCCGCGCCCCGCCTGCGGCGGCGTCTCTGGCGATGAGAGGCACCGTCGCCTGGCCGACGGCCACCGCCATGGTGAAGGCCAGGTTCACCAGGGACACCGCGATCCCGTGTGCGGCGGAGGCAGCGGTGCCGATGCGGGCGGCGGCGAAGGCCAGGACCCCCAGCGACGCGAACTTGATCAGTACCGTCGCCGAGAGCGGGATTCCGACCCGAAGCAGCGTCACCACTCCCCGCAGCGCCGGTCCCGTTCCGGTCGCGCGACTCCCCACGGTGGTCACCGCCCCCCGCAGTCCGACCATCGTCACCAGTGCGTTGCCAATCACCGCGATCAACACGGCCGCCCCTGCTCCGACAGCACCGAGGCCGGGCAGCCCGGCGAACCCGAATACCAGCGCGGGCGACAGCGTCACCGTGATCAGCGCGCCGGCGAGTCCGCCGTACAAGACCGGCCGGGTCCTGCCCAGTCCGACGAGGGCGGCCGAGGCCGACGAACCGACGGCGGTCACCAGCACGGCCACCGCGAGGATCAACGGCAGCGGCCCGAGGCGCGCGATCGTCGCGTCGGGCACGCCGCCCGCCCGCGCCAGCCCTCCGACGGCGGCGGTGGCGGCGGCCCCGAACAGGCCCACCAGCAGCGCCGAGAGCAGGCCGTCCCTGACCACCGTCGCGAGACCGCCCTGATCGGTGCCACGCGCCGCGACGAAGGGCATCACGCCTCGGGTGGCGCCGCTCACCGCGGCGGTGGCCGGCAGATACACCGCCATGGCGACGGTGAACGCGGCCAGCGCCGCGGTGTCGTGACGCCCCAGGACCGCGGTGTTGATCAGCGCCGCCACCGCCGTGACGATCAGCGACAACGACAGTGGCAGCGCGGCACGGACGATCCGGCGGGTGGTGCTCCCGCCGGACCCGGTGGTGGCCACCCGCGAGGCACGTAGGCCGGGTTCCTCGTCGGCGGTCCGCGGTCGCTCGCCGTGGAGGGCGCTCGCCGTCTCCACTCGGTACGGCGTACTCCCGGATCCGGGTGCGGGACCGCCCTCCTCGATGCGGTCAGGGCCGCCGTGGTGCGGGCTCGCCGTGTCGGCGCCCGGCCTGCTCGGAGAATCCATCCCCTCAGCCAACAGCGTCGAGCAGGCGACACGCTGGAACCACGCTCGACGCCGTCGGACGGAGAGCGGTACGAACCGACGGGCCGTCGCGATCCCCGGTGGCCCGAGCCCCGAAAGCCCGCGAGGATCGTCGGCGCCCGCTTCGGCGGGGTGACGCCTCCGCGGTGCTCGGCGGGTCGGCGGTGCTCAGGTCGGCGCCCGAAGCGCGACGTCTCGAGCGGCAGGCGCCGACCAGACTCGGCCGGACGACGGGTCGAGCGCCTGGCACTGTCGGTGGCCTCGGGCAGCATCAGCGGCCGTGTATCGGGAACGACGACCGCCTGCGTCGCTGTCCGGCCTGGTCCGCTGTGTCTGGCACGCTCAGGAGTCCACGACCAGACTGATCGTCCCGGACGGCTGTCTCGACGTCATCGTCACCGCCGATCGGGTCTTCGTGGCGGGCCCGGACACCCGCGCCTGGCGGTCCACGGTGCCGCCGGGCACGGCGATCACCGGGCTGCGGTTCGAGCCGGGCCAGGCCGCGCGGGTGTTGGGGGTGCCCGCCGACGCGCTGCGGAACTCGCGAGTCGATCTCGCCGAGTTGTGGGGGCGAACCGGGACGAGCCTCGCCGAGCGGCTGCGGGCGGAGCCTGCCGCACTGGCCCAGGTGTTCGCGAACCGTCCGATCGCGCCGCGTGATCCGGAGGTGACCGAGGTGGTGGCCAGGATCGACGCGGGCGCGACGCGGATCTCGACCGTGATCGCCGACGTGGCGCTGAGCGAACGGCAGCTCCGTCGTCGGTTCCGTGCCGCCGTCGGTTACGGGCCCGCCACCTACCTTCGCGTCAGCAGGCTCCGGCGGGCCGTCGCCGCGGCCGAGCACGGCGGGACGCTCGCCGAGATCGCGGGCGAGGCCGGTTACGCCGATCAACCGCACCTCTCCCGCGACTGCCGCGAGTTCACCGGTCTGAGCCCGGCGGTGTTCCTGGGTCACGGTTGACCGTTCTGTTCACGACGGCACCGCGGTGCGGGCGCGAGAATTCCGGCATGGCCACACCGACCGACGTCCGTCCCGTGACGCGCCGCGCCCTCGACTTCCTTCACGGCCATGCCCGGCTGGTGGAGCGCAGGTTGGCGCAGGCGTGGTTCGCCGCGCCAGACCCGGCGCACGCCCATGCCGTGCTGCACGCCGTGGAAGCCCACCGCAACGCCGACGGCGGGCTGGGCCACGGTCTGGAGCCCGACGTCCTGGCTCCCGATTCGCAGCCGCTCGCCGCCGACTTCGCCTTGGAGGCCGTGGAACAGGCTGTGCGGTCCCCGTCGGGTCGGCACGAGTCGGTGCGTGAGCACGCCCATGCCCTCGCCGTCGGGCTCGCGGACCATCTCGCGACCGTCGCGTCCGGCGACGGCGGCCTGCCGATCGTCCTGCCCACGATCACCGGGTACCCCCATGCCGAACACTGGGGTGACGGCGTGTTCCCCGCCGGGCTCAACCCGACGGCGAGCATCGTGGCTCGGCTGCGGGCGCTGGGCGTCACCTCGACGTGGACGGCGGCGGCCGAACGGTTCTGTCACCGGCACATCGAGGCGCTGCGCACGGCGGCGTCGGCGGACGCCCACACCGTTCTGACGGCGTTCTGCTTCCTCGACCATGTGGCAGAGCAGGGCGATGTCCGCGAGCAGGAACACGCCCGCGAGGTCACCGCCGAGATCGCCGCGCGCGCGACGACCTGGACGTCCTTCCACCTCTATCCCGGCTCGGGCTACGGCCTGGGCCCGTTGGACTTCGCCCCCACCCCGGACCATCCGCGTCTGGTTCTGTTCCCCGAGGATGCCGTCGCAGCTCAGCTCACCGCGATTCGCCAGAGTCAACTGCCCGACGGCGGCTGGGCGCTGTCCTGGCAGCCGCCCGGACCCGCCGCGGAACTGGCCTGGCGAGGGGTACTGGCGTTGCGCAATGCCCGGCTGCTGCACGACTTCGGCGGGTGAGGGTTCGGCGACCCCGACGTGATCGATCTCGGAGTACGGGCGGGGCGCGGGCGGCCGTCTCGACGACATCCCGCCCATGCCGCGCCGCCCGAGGCCGGTCCGCCGCCGTGTCGCCCTGTGGGCCGCCGGGTTCGGCGGCCTGGCGGGACGGGACGTCGACTTCTCCCGTCACGCTCTCGACGACGACGCGGCCATGATCGTAAAGTCGACTCGGATGACGCCGACGGTCGAGCGCTCGTGCGGGTTCGCCGAGGAGGCGCCGGGGCTCGACACGGCGACCGCCCGCGAGAGGAGCCCGCCGTCACCATGCCCGCGCCGGTGATCCGCCCTTACCGTCCCGCCGACCGCGACGCCGTCTACGACGTCTGCCGTCGCACCGTGTTCCCGCGTGCCGACGCCGTCGAGGTCCATCCCGATCTGATGGCCGACATCTTCGCAGGCCCTTATCTGCACTTACAGCCCGAGCTGGCGTTCGTCCTAGACGACGGCGACCGGGCGGTCGGGTATGTGCTCGGGGCCGCCGACACGGTGTCGTTCGCGGCCGACTTCGCCGACGTGTGGCTGCCGCTGGTCGCCGACCGACATCCCGCCCCGGGACCGCCCCCGCATACCGCCGACGAGGAGATGCGGTCGCTGCTGCACGATCCGGGCCGGATGGTTCATCCGGCGCTCGCCGATCATCCGGCGCACCTGCACATCGACCTACTGCCTCAGGTGCAGCGCTCCGGATACGGGCGGAGGCTCATGTGGACGCTGCTGGCCGCGTTGCGCACGAGGGGGGTGCCTCGCGTGCATCTGGGCATGGTCCCGGAGAACGTGGCGGCTCGTGCCTTCTACGACCGGCTGGGCTTCACCGAGATCACCGTGCCGGGGGCGGTGGCGGGCACGTATCTCGGCCGCTCGACCGAGGTGCCCGCCCCGCTTTCCGAGGTGACTCAGCCGCCGTTACGAGGCTGATAGTCAGGAGTCCGCCGTCTGGCGAGCGGGCTGTGCAGCGCGGTGACGGAGTCCAGGAACGCCCGTCCCATCACCGCCCGAGCCCGCACCGCAGGGTGTGTCGCGCCGAAGTCGTCCGCATCGCGCACTCCGCGCGAGAACAGGGCGAAGGCGGCCACCGGGGCGCCGTCGAGATCGAAGATCACCCCGGCCTCGTTGCGGCCGTCGTTGAACCAGCCTGCCTTCGTCGCCACCCGCAGTCGTTCGTCGGAGGACATCTCCCGGCGGATGCCGTCGGTGAAGGCCACCGGGGCTCGCAGGCAGTTCAACAGGAAGTCGGTGGACTCGGCCGACAGCAACGTGCCCGCGGTCAGCGCAGCCAGCATGTCGTGCGTCTCCCGAGGCGTGGTGGTGCCGAGGAAGAAGCGATTCGGGTTGGCAACCGGCACGACCTGGGTTCGCGGGTAGCCCTTGGTCACGAGGATCTCGTTCAGCTCGGCCGCCGGACACACCAGGCCGCACAGGCGGACCGCCGTGTTGTCCGAGACGGTCAGCAGCAACGCCAGCGCGTGCCCGACGGTCACGTGGCTCGGGTAGGCCCGGTCGAGGTGGAAGACGCCGTCGACGTCGGCGACGACGATGTCCGCAGAGACCTCCACCTGCTGATCCAGCCTGATCAGGCCGCGGTCGACCTTGTCGAGCACCGCCACGGCGACGGCGATCTTGTTGACGCTGTAGGCCTCCACGACCGAGTCGGCCGACTCCTGCACGGAGGGCACCGACGCTCCCGTCGCGTCGACGACCGACACCAGGGAGCTCCAGGTCCCGCCCGCCCGCGCCGTCTGCCTCCGGTAGACCTCCGCGATCACGTCGCAGGCCGCCGAGGCCGTCGTCACATCGCTCTGCCGAAGTCGGGGCTGCTGGGCCGCGGCCGTGCCCGACGTCGCCAGCGCCGTCCCCGCCGCCGCGCCCAGGCCTAACCCCAGCGCGGCCCGACGGTTCACCTTCGATGCCACCGTGGCTCCTCTCATCGTGAAAGAATGATCACAGCGCAACCGATCGCCGAAGAAGATCTTCCCGACCAGGATTCACGCGGACCACACGGGCGGCGCGCGACCACGCCTTCCACCCGGGCGGCCACCGTCCGACGAGGCCCGCCGCGACGCGGGCGGCGCGCGTCGGCTTCCCGCGGCGGACTCGGCGTCATCGACGACCAGCGCGTAGTCGGTGCGGCAGCGAGGCGGGCCGGGCGCAGGCCGAACGGGGGACGCGGACGACCGGCCGGGGCGCCCCTTCCTGACACCGCTCGGCCACGCAATCGGCGACTCGACGCGGTCGCTCGGCTCCAGGCCAGGCACGTCACAACCGCGATCACGTCGCCGGACACCCCGACCCGACGCCCCGTGCGCTCCGTCGTGCTCCGCGGTGACCGGGTCGCCGGCGTCGCCGCACCCGGCTTCCACGAAGCGGTCAGTTCGATGACGGAAC
Organism: Actinoalloteichus hoggarensis; assembly: GCF_002234535.1. Taxonomy (NCBI): domain Bacteria; kingdom Bacillati; phylum Actinomycetota; class Actinomycetes; order Pseudonocardiales; family Pseudonocardiaceae; genus Actinoalloteichus; species Actinoalloteichus hoggarensis. The sequence goes on along the minus strand of NZ_CP022521.1, from coordinate 3,145,435 downwards.
GCCCCGGTGGGCCCGCTCCAGTTCGAGCAGCCGCTCCTTGCGGTGCAGGCCGCCGCCGTACCCGGTGAGGGCCCCGCCCGCACCGACCACCCGATGGCAGGGCACGACGATCGAGATCGGGTTGCGGCCGTTGGCCGCTCCGACGGCACGGGAGGCCGTGGGCCTGCCCAGGCGCTCGGCGATCCACCCGTAGCTCACCGTCTCCCCGTACGGGATCTCTCGCAACGCCGACCAGACCTCCTGCTGGAACGGCGTCCCCCGCGCCGCCGTCGGCAGGTCGAACTCGGTGCGCCGCCCCTCGAAGTACTCGGTCAGCTGCCGGACGCACTCGGTGAACACCGAGGCGTCCGCAGGCCCGAAGGTCTCCGACGGGGGCCGATGGCGGTGTTCGGCCATGTACACACCGCACAGCAGGCCGTCGGCGGCCACCAGGGTCATCGGCCCCAGGGGACTCTCCATCACCGTATGTGTGCGCCGCTCGGCCACGCCGACCTCTCCCATCGCTGTCTTCTCTCGTCACTCACGTGATCATCATCGCGGCGCGGCGCCGCCGTGTGGCGCCGGCCGCTGCATACCGACGTCGCGACTGCCCGGGGACGGCCCGGGCCGTCGCCCGTCTGCCGCCCCGGGCGGGTAGGCGGGCGTACGGTCTGTCCGGCAACCGGGACGTGAGCCCGGGCCGACGTCTCGACGCCCAGCATGCCCGGCCCGCGTCCGCCCCGGCCGGCGGGAATCCGACATCACATCGGGAGCCGATCTGGCCGATTCCGACCGCAGGCAGTCGGCCGGGTGGCCGTGTCAGTCGGAGGCCGTCGCGGCCCGCGGCCCTCTCGGCCCGGCAGGCCGCCACTCCGGCGGGCACCAGGCGACCGGCCGGTGCAGGGCCGTCGACTCGGACGGGACGCGCCGCGCGGCGGCTCGCGCTCGGCTGGGCGTGGCGCTCCCCGCCACGGGACAGGCCGCCGTTCCCGCCTGACTCGGCGAGCGGGCGAACGGATCGGCGATGCCGGGGAATACCGGGGCCGCGTGCCTGGTTGAAGGGGGTGGTCGGTGCGGTTGTGTCCCCCGGGCTCAATTTCACACCGTCGCGGAATACCGGTTCGGCCGGAGCCGCGTTCGGCAACTCGCCGTGAGGCGACCTCCGCACCGGCCCCCTACCGTGCCGAGCCCACCCCGACCGGCTCGGCACGGCCCAGACCTCTTGCTCGCCGTCGCTGCGACAGCGGTGAGCCGGCGGCATACGGGCGGCGAGAACCCGCCCGATCGTCACCGACGTCGCGTCGTACACGCCGGTCACCTCCGATAGCGGTACAACGCCGTCTCCTCCGCGCTGAACTGCGAGAACGGGAACGGCTCCGCGGACAGCGCGGTGACCCCGGCGCCGAGGAACTCCCGCACCACCGCGCTGCCGGTCTGCGCGTAGACGATCAACGGCAGTCCGCGTGCCCGGCAGGTGGCGAGCAGCGGATCGAAGGTGTCGTTGCTCAACGTCATTCCCGTGGCCACCACCGCGTCGGCCTCCGCCAGCACCGTCGCCATCGACTCGGCGACCGGATCGCCCCACGCGGTCGTCCGAAGGTTCAGATCGCACGGCAGCGGCACGCCGCCCCGCTCCCGGATCGCGGCGATCAGGGGGTTCACCACGCCGATGAGCGCCACTCGGCCCTCCGGTTCGACGTCGAGCAGGCCCGCCACGGCCGCGTCTCGCGCCGCCGCCCGCTGCTCCGGCGTCCCTGCGGGCAGCGCCACGACCTCCGCCTCGGGCGCCGTCCGATGCGGCCGTACCGCGCTCAGGTACGCGTCGAGAGCCGCCACCCGCACCGCGGGCCGCTCGTCGGCGATCAACTCCGCCAGTGCCCGGCCCGCCGCGCCCTCGCAGAAGTCGGCGGCCACCTCCCCCGACTCGAAGGAGCTGGCGCCGAACACCCCGCCCACCCGTAACACCACGTAGTGATTGAGGTAGGTCGTGGCCGCGCCCGCCAGTCTGGTCGCGTGCCGCAGCCAGAACGCGCTGGTCACCGTCAGTTCCGACGGCGGACGCCCCCGCTCGCCTGCCAGCACCGACTCGGTCAACTCCGCCAGCGCCCTCGCTGTCATCCGCCCGCTCTCCTCGTTCGTGCCGTCCGATGCCATCGCCGCACCCGCGATCCGCTCGCCCGCCCCGGCGGCCGGTCGGCCCGTCATCGCAGGCCCCGCACGGCTCCGGCGGGCTGCGGGGCCGGTCGCCCCGCCCAGTTCATCGCCGACCAGGGTCGCGCCAGTTCCCGCACCGAGGAGACCTCCAGCGGCTCGAGCTTGTCCACGTCGTGTGCCTCGGCGTGTCTGCTGTAGGCGGTCTCCACATAGCGGTGGCCGGTGTCGGCCGCGATGAAGATCTGCCTGCGCGCCTCGTCGAGTCGGTGCTCCCACCGCGCGGCCAGGTACGCGGCCCCGGCGGAGAGTCCGGCGAACACCGCGCTGGAGCGCAGTAGTCCCACGGCCCCCGACATCGCGTAGTCGAAGGACAGCCAGTGAATCCGGTCGTACAGCTCATGACGCACGTTCTCGAACTCGATCGAGCTGCCGATGCCCGCGATGAGGATCTCCGCGTCGGCGAGGTGGTCGCTGCCGAAGGTCACGCTGCCGAACGGCTGCACCCCGACCAGCCGTACGTCGCGCCCGGCCGCGCGCAGCCAGGAGGCGATCGCCCCGGTCGACGCCCCGGTGCCCACCGCGCCGACGATGCTCAGCGGGCCGTCGGGGACCTCCTCGGCGATCTGTCGGGCCACCTCGGCGTACCCGTCGTAGTGCACGGGATCGTGGTACTGCCGCATCCAGTGGTACGACGGGTTCTCACGTAACAGCTCGGCGATGCGTCGTACCCGGAGGTTCTGGTCGAGCCGCAGGCTTGAGGACGGTCGCACCAGCTCCACCGTGGCGCCGAGGATCTCCAGCTGCACCTGGAGCACTCGGTCCACCGTGGTGGAGCCGACGATGTGACAGTGCATCCCGTGGCGGTGACACGCCAGCGCCAGGGCGTACGCATAGATTCCGCTGGAGGAGTCGACCAGCGTGTCGCCGGGGCGCACCCGTCCGGACTCCAGCAGCGCCCGCACCGCGCCCAATGCCGAGTACATCTTCATCGTCTCGAAGCGGACGCAGACGAGGTCCGAGTCCACCGAGATCATCGCGGGCCGTTTGACGGCCTCCGTGACATGGTCGTACATCCGTGCTCCCGCCCCATCGACCTGTTCGTCCATCGCCACTGCCGCGCGGGCGCCTGCCGACGCCATGCGTGCGCCGAGCGGGCACAGCACCGAGCAGGGTCGTCGACCCGTCCCGGGCATTCGGCCGGTCCGCCCCGCGTCGTCGCGGGACAGGCAGGTCGACGGCCGAGCGGGGTGCGACACGACGTCGCCCCGCCCGGTTCGGGCCCGACTCGGCCTCCTGCCGCGGCGACTACCGTCGGCCTCGGCTCAACCGGAACAGGTAGGTCAGCACGGCGTCACCCCAGGTCTGCACGTGCACCGTCTCCACCTGGAGTCCGCGCTCCAGTGCATGGCGCACAGCGCCTCGCAGGTCCGCGGTGTTGGACAGGATCACGTAGGCCGAGCCTTCGGCGGCCAGCAGGCCCCGGTCGACGAGCTGGTCGACGAACCGGTCCACGATCGTGCGGCCCACGCACACGTTGCGCACCACGTCGGGCACCTCGCTGGTGCGCACGCTCACCGCGGGCGGGTTGAAGGTGACGACGTCGAACCGCCTGTCCGGCGCGACCGCGTCGAAGAGGTCCGAGGTCAGCGCCTGGAACACCGAGGAGGACGTCGGGGCCGCCAGCCGGGCGTAATGCTCGGCGGCGACCCGCACGCTGTCAGCGTGCACGTCCAGGACGACGACCTCTCGAGCGCCCCGCAGTCCGGCGATCACCGCTTCGACGCCGAGGCCCGCGCCCATCGCGGCGTACGAACGGTCTGCCACCGGAATCGTGCCGTCGGACAGCCGGTCGTGCATCAGCCTGCTCGTGCCGCCCGGCAGGAACACCCCGGGCGGGACGTCGAAGGTCCAGTCGCCGTACTCGTGCCGTCGCCAGGTGTGCACCTCGCTCTTCGACTGGTTGACCTGGAGGATCTCGGTCCGCGACAGGGTGGGCGGCAGCCGGGCGAGCCATTCTCGATCGCCTGCGGACACCTCGGGCGAGGTGGCGCTGCCTGCCTGTGTCTTCCCGTGCATCGACACTCCTCATTCGCGACTCACCACGTGCGCCGTCGACTCGTGAAAGCGACGCCGCAGCCGGTCGTCGGGACCGGCCATGACGACGAGTGGTCACGCTTCGCGTTCCCTCGACCACGAAACGGCACAGGGGTCGATCATGGCATTATTGAGAATGTTTTTCAATAGATCGCCCGGGGGTCCTCGCCTGCCGGCGATCGCGGCGGACATGGTGGCCGATCTCCTCGACGGCACCGGAGTCCGGGCGGTCGCCGAGGGTGCGGGCTCCGCCGGGATACCGTGCACCCATGTCCGCCGTACTGCTGCTCATCGACGTCCAACGCAACATGCTCGAAGGCCCCGAACCGGTGCCGGAGGCCGCGAAGGTCGCCCCGGTCATCGAGGACCTGCTGATCCGAGGGCGCGCCGAGGGGGCCAGGATCGTCCACGTCCGCAACAACGGGACCGACGACGACCCCGACCTGCCGGGCACGGCGGGCTGGAAGCTCGTTCACCCGCCCCGCGAGGGCGAGCACGTCGTCGACAAGCGGCAGCCCGACGCCTTCGCGGAGACCGAGCTGGCGGAGCTCCTCCCCGAGCCGACCACACTGATCATGGCGGGCATGCAGAGCGACTTCTGCGTTCGGGCCACCGCGCTGGCGGCCGTGCGTCGGGGACACCGCGTGCTGCTCGTCAAGGGCGCGCACGCGACGTACGACGACCCCGACGAGAAGATTCCGGCGCACGCCGTCGCCACCGAGGTCGAGCAGGAGCTGACCGCGGCGGGCGTCCGGATCGTCGCGCCCGCCGAGGTCGACTACGCCTGAGGCCCGGGCGACCCGATGTGAACGGGCCCTGCCCCGAACAGGACCTGAGGCGGGTCCGGCGCCTCGGGCATCGGAGCGGGATCGCCCTCGACAGGGCGATCCCGTCGAGTCGGGTGGAGCGCTACGCGGGCGGGTCGGCGGCCTCGCCGTAGTGATCCTCGACGACACGGGCGATGGCCGCCGCGGCGTTGGTGCGCAGCGACGACACGCTGAAGTAGACGTCGCCGCCGACCTCGGGATGAGCCTGGTTGAGCGTCAGATGCTCGCTGAGTTCGGCGGTGTCCCAGGCGGAGTCGCTGCCCACCTTGTAGGCCGCCTGTCCGATGTAGAGCCGCACGCCGGTGCCCGCCACCACGTCGGCCCACCACGGGACCAGCACGGCGTAGTCGGCGGCGGAATGACCGATCTCCCAGTAGACCTGCGGCGTCAGATAGTCGACCCAACCCTGCTGAACCCACCGGCGAGTGTCGGCGAAGATCGCGCTGTAGGACTCCAGCCCGCTGGTGTCCGAGCCGTTCGGATCGCTGGACCTGTTGCGCCAGATGCCGAAGGGACTGACGCCGAAGTCGACGTCGGGTCGGACGGCCTCGACTCGCTCACCCATCTCCCGCACCAGCTGGTCGATGTTGTCACGCCGCCAGTCGGCGATCGAGGCGAAGTCGCCGCCGAACTCCGCGAAGGTGTCCTGATCGGGAATCGTCTCACCGCTCACCGGATAGGGGTAGAAGTAGTCGTCGAAGTGCACGCCGTCGACGGCGTAGTTCTCGACCGCGTCCATCATCGCGACCTGGACGAACTCCCGGACCTCCGGAATGCCCGGGTCATAGTAGAGCCGGCCGCCGTACTGGAAGATCCACTCCGGATTCACCCGCGCCGGATGGTCGGGGGCCAGTCGACTCGGATCGCTCTGAGTGCTGACCCGGTAAGGGTTGAACCAGGCGTGGAACTCCAGGCCGCGGGCGTGTGCCTGTTCGACGAGGAAGGCGAGCGGGTCGTAACCGGGGTCACCGCCCTGCGTTCCGGTGAGCCACTGCGACCACGGCTCGTGCGGGGAGGGCCAGAAGGCGTCGGCCGTGGGGCGGATCTGGACGAAGACGGCGTTGAGACGGAGGTCCACGACCTCGTCGAGCAGGTCGACGTACTCCTGCCGCTGCGCCGCCGCGCTCAGGCCCGCACTGCTGGGCCAGTCGATGTTGGACACACTGGACACCCAGGCGCCACGCAGCTGCGTCTCCTGGCGGGATTCGTCGCCGGTCCGCGGCAAGGCGACGGCGCCGTCGAGCCTCGAGGCCGAGGCCGAGGCCACCGTGAGCGCCGAGCAGAGCAGGCCGACCGCGGTCGCCAGCGCCACCGCCGACCTGAAACGGAATCGGAATCTGGACACGGGCACCGGGCCTTTCGAGGTCGCGTCCGGTTGGCCTCCCCCGTCGGCGAGCACCACTGACAGTGGGAAATTCTCCTCACTCGACCGAACCAGGCAAGAACTTCACCGAATCCAGGGCGATAATCGCCCGTTCGGACCAGCACACGTCGGGCGAGGCGGGAGCCGACCGGCACAGATCAGCCGAACAGCCGCTTGAGCGGATCGACCGAGGTGCCTCAGGGGCCGCGCCGACTCGACGTCAGCCGCGACGCGAATCAGGGCCGCGCACGGGCTCCTCACAGTCGCCGTTGGCCGAGCGCAGCGTGCGCATCGCCTGCGCCAGCGACTCCGAGGCGGCGGGCCCCAACGGTTCCAGCACCCGCTGCCGCAGGATCTCCGCACACAGCGCCCGCGCGCGTTCGGCCCTGTCCCTGCCGTGCTCGGTGAGCGCGGCGTAGGTGACCCGCCGGTCGGTCGGACAGGGCTCTCGCCGGATCAACTCCGCCGCCACGAGGCGGTCGGCGACCTTGGTGAAGCCGCCACTGGTGAGCGCGGCCTCCCTGGCGAGCCTGGTCATCGGGAGCCGGTACTGCGGGGAACGGATGAGGCGGATCAGGATGTCGAAGGAGGCGGGCGTCAGACCGAAACGGGCGGTGATCTCACCCAGCAGCCTGCTCTGGGTCGCCTGATAGCCCTCGATGACCAGACCCCACCAGGTGACCAGCTCGTCGTCGCCCGGTCCCTGCGACGTCACGGCGACTCCACTCTCCGACTCATCTCGCTCTCCTGTGCGCACGACCACAGTTTAGCGCGAAGAACTCTTCCTCGGAGTTATCTTCCATAGAAGATGTTATCCAGATAGCATCTTCCCGAGACCGCATCACTTCAGGAGACCGACACCCATGAGCGACCCCGTCAAGCTGAGCGTCATCTACTACTCCTCGACCGGCACCGTCGCGGAGATCGCCAAGACCCTCGTCGCCGAGGCGGAGAAGGCAGGCGCCGAGGTTCGCCTCCGCAAGGCCGCCGAACTCGCGCCCGACAGCGCCATCGACTCCAACCCGGCCTGGCGCGCCAACGTCGAGGCCACCGCCGACGTCGCCGTGGCGACCCCGGACGACATCGTGTGGGCCGACGCCGTCCTCTTCGGCTCCCCGACGCGGTACGGGAACATCGCCGCCCAGCTCAAGCAGTTCATCGACACCCTCGGCGGCCAGTGGGCGCAGGGCCTCCTCGCCGACAAGGTCTACAGCGGCTTCACCTCCAGCTCCACCGCTCACGGCGGCCAGGAGTCGACGCTGCTCGCGCTTTACCACACCGTGCACCACTTCGGCGGCATCATCGTCAGCCCCGGCTACACCGACGGCTCCAAGTTCGTCGACGGCAACCCCTACGGCACCAGCCACGTCGACGGCCAGGGCGCCACCCCGGTGGACGACACCACCCGCACCGCCGCCGCCGTCCAGGCTCGACGCGTGGTCACGACCACCGCAGCCCTGAAGGCCGGCCGCGGCGACTGAGCCTCCGGCATACCGAGACGCCTGCCGTCCCGGCGGCGACCCGGCTCGGAGACCCCGCGCCCGCGTCGCCGCCCGGACTGCCCGCACCGCCACCGCACGACCGTCAGGCCCCGCCCCGCAGGCTCGACCACCGATGGCAGGAGATCAGCACCATGGCGATACAGACGAGCGGCCTGCACCACGTCACCGCGATCGGCGGCGACCCGCAGCGCAACGTCGACTTCTACCTGCGCACGCTGGGCCTGCGCATCGTGAAGACCACGGTCAACTTCGACGACGCGGGCACCTACCACCTCTACTACGGCGACGAGTCCGGTCGGCCCGGCTCGCTGATGACCTTCTTCCCCTGGAGGGGAGCGCCGAAGGGCAGACACGGCACCGGCCAGGCCACGGCCACGGCCTTCTCGGTCCCCGAGGGATCCATCGGCTGGTGGCACGCACACCTGACCGCCCACGGCGTCGACGTCGACGAACTCCAGCACCGCGACGAGGAGACCGTCCTCCCCTTCCGCGACCCCGACGGACTCGCCCTGGCCCTCGTCGAGCACACCCGGCCCGACCCCCGCGCTCCGTGGGACGACGGACGGATCCCGGTGGAACACGCCGTCCGAGGCCTGCACTCGGTCACGCTCTCCGTCGCCGACGAGACCGCGACCGCCGCGATGCTCGTCGACGATCTCGGCCTGCGCCTCACCGAGGAACAGGGCCCTCGACTCCGCTTCGCCGCGGGCGACGGCGGCCCCGGCGCCCTGGTCGACGTCCTCGTCACCCCCGCCGCCCCGCGCGGACTCGTCGCGGCGGGCACCGTGCACCATGTCGCCTGGCGCGTTCCCGACGCCGCCACCCAGGTCGACTGGCGCGCCGAGCTCGTCGATCGAGGCGTGTCCGTCACCTCGATCATGGATCGCCAGTACTTCCGCTCGATCTACTTCCGGGAACCCGGCGGCACCCTGCTGGAGGTGGCCACCGACGAGCCCGGCTTCACCGCCGACGAACCGCTGCTCGAACTGGGGCGTGCCCTGCGGCTCCCACCCTGGTTGGAGCCCGACCGCGAACAGATCCAGGCCATGCTGCCTCGGCTGAACCTGCCCGACGAGAACAACCCGGCTCAGCTCGCCGCCGAACAGGAGACGGCCGACACCGGCGCGGCGCCGCAGCAGGCCGGCACGGAGACGCCATGAGCGAGCGAGACAGGCCGCTGCGGCATCGGTTCCATCCCGGCGATGAGGACTCCCCCGTCCTGCTGCTCCTGCACGGCACCGGCGGCGGGCCGGACGACCTCGTCGGCCTGGCCCGCGAGCTGAGCCCGACCGCACCGCTGATCGCGCCCGCCGGCCCGGTCAGCGAGCACGGCGCGGCCCGCTGGTTCCGCAGACTGGCCGAGGGCGTGTTCGACGACGCGGACGTCGTCGCCCGCGCCCACCAGCTCGCCGACTTCGTCGACGACGCCCGTCACCGCCACGGTCTCGCCGATCGTCGGCTGATCGCACTCGGCTTCTCCAACGGCGCCAACATCGCCGCCGCGGTGGTCCTGCTGCGACCCGCGAGCCTGCGGGAGGCGGTGTTGTTCTCCGCCATGATGCCGCTGCCCGACGCCCCGGAGGAGTCGCTGACCGGCAGCAGGGTGCTGCTGTCCAACGGGAAGCGCGACCCGATGGCACCGCTGCCCGCCGCCGACCGGCTGGTCGCGGCGCTGGCGGAGAACTCGGCGCAGGTGACGACCCATCGTCATCCCGGCGGGCACGAGATCACCGTCACCGGTCTCCAGGCGGCCCGCGACTGGCTGGGCGATGGGGACTGGCCGGATCGAGACTGATCACGCGACACCGGGTCGGCCGAGGTACGGGGGCATCTCGGCCGGTGCTCTCCACCCGGGGAGCAGCCGCGGCACGGCCCCTTCGCTACGCCGCCGAGACGGGCGGGGCCGACCGGTCTCGGCCCGAGCTGAAGAGATCCGCCGGCGCGTCTCAGGAAAGGCGTCGATCGGATCGACGAGGTGGGCGGCGGGCAGGCCCCCGCGTCGCCGCCGCCCGCGGCGATCGCCCGGCACGGCCGCGGAGCAGGACAGCCGCCCGTCGACACACGACATCGACCGAAGCAGGCTCGAACACCCGGCCGTACCGAACCGAGGGGCGAGCCACCGCGACGGCGGGAGCGGGGCGCCGTCGGCCAGCGCCGCGGCCGGAACGACGCCCACGGACCGCCGGAGAATGTCGGCAACCGCTCGATCGGAGGACAGGGATGCGCGGCTTCGTGCACAGCTCGACGCCCAGCCGGGTGATCTTCGGCGCGGGTGTCGTCGACGGCCTCGGCGCCGAGGCCGCCCGGCTCGACGCCCGCCGAGTCCTGGTGCTCAGCGGGCCGTCACGGCGATCGGTCGACCGGATTCGCGGCGCCCTCGGCACGCTGTTCGTCGCGGAGTTCACGGGGGCACGGATGCACGCGCCCGTCGCCGTCACCGAACAGGCGCTGGCCGTGGCCCGGGAACACGAGGTCGACTGTCTGGTGGCCGTCGGGGGCGGCACCGCCACCGGGCTGGCCAAGGCGGTGGCCGCCCGCACCGGGCTGCCGCAGCTGATCGTGCCGACGACCTACGCGGGGTCGGAGGTGACCTCGGTGCTCGGGGAGACGGCGAACGGCCGGAAGACGACCCGGTCCTCCCCCGGACTGCTTCCCGAGACCGTGCTCTACGACGTCGACCTGACACTCGGCCTGCCCGTCGACCTCTCGATCGCCAGCGGCGTCAACGCGGTGGCGCACGCGGTGGAGGCCTTGTATTCGCCGCAGGTCAACGCCCTGATCGACGCCGTAGCGCATGCCGCGATCGGCCTCATCGTGCCCGCGCTGGCCGCGGTCGCCGCGCGGCCCGCCGACCGCTCGACGCGCGCGGACCTGCTGGAGGGCGCCTGGCTGGCGGGAACCTGTCTGGCCTCGGCCGACATGGGCCTGCATCACAAGCTCTGCCACGTCCTCGGCGGCTCTTTCGGCCTGCCGCACGCGCCGGCCCACACCGTCGTGCTGCCGCATGTGATCGCGTTCAACGCCCACGCCGTCCCCGACGTGACGGCCGGCATCGCCGCGACGATGGGAGTGCCGGACGCCGCGGCCGGGCTTGCCGAGCTGATCGGCACGCTCGGCGGACCGACCTCCCTGCGGGAGCTCGGGATGGCCGAAGTCGATCTGACCGAGGCCGCCCGGCTGGCGGTCGTCGCCCCGTACCCCAACCCGAGGCCCGTCGACGCCGCGGTGCTGGAGACTCTGCTGCGAGACGCCTGGCACGGGCGGACGCCCGACGCCCGAGTCCCGTCGTCGCCGTCTCCCCGCTGAGGGGACGGGACCCGCCACCACCGGCCGCCGGGGGTGCCCGGCCACGAGTACCCGGGCGTGGGATGACGCGCGGCGGCTCGCTCCGCGACCGTGCGAGGGTTCTCGACGCCTCGGCCGTCCGCGGCGGCTTCCGTCTCCCATCCACTCGTCGATCAGCATGCGCCGCGTCTCCCCTGGTCTCCTGCCGGCGGACACCCACGACCCGCCCGTGAAGGATCGCCTCGCCCGCTTCCCAGAGCACCCGCCTCGGCCGGCAGCGGCGACAGGTCACGGACCGACCTCGCGCAGGCACGACATCTCGAGGGTGTGGACAGGCTTCTCCCGTCGTGCCCGATCCCCCGGGAGCGACGACGGCAGCCGGTCAGCGGATCGGCCGGAACCGCGACCGGCGTGTCGACGGCGTGTGCATGACGTCCGCTTCCACCCTCCGCCGGTTCCGATCCGTGTCGTCATCCCGGAGTTCTGGAGCGGTGCGGACCTCTGGCGATTGATTTCGATCAACACTGAAGCAATGGAGGAAACTGTTCCTATCGAGGATCTCAGGGCCGGGCCTTCCGCGGCGTCCGGCCCGTCGTTCTCCGAGCAGCCGGGAAGGGCTACGTCGGACCTCACCCGCCCGTCGTGCGCAGGCTCACACCGGGGCGGCATGGCGCCACCCGGGTAGACGAGCACCCGCCCGAGTGGTCCGGACGAGTGAAACGAGCGGCCCCGAGTTGCCGGGTCACCAGAAAAACCCAATGCTCCCCAGCGTAGTCGATCGACTACACAAGGTAGGAAACGGAGGTCGAGGTGCACAGACAGGCCGAGGCGACAGGTCGATATCCGTTCGTACCGGCGACGGCAGGCGTGCTCACCGCGACGCCGTCCGGCAGCCGGGCGGACGCGAGTTCGGCGGCGACGGCCTGAACAACAAGGCCTGCTCATCGTGCCTCGTGATCGGACGACCTCCCCGGCGCCCACCCGAGAACGGCGTTCGCATCGCGGAGCGGTATGACCACCGCTCTCCGGCACGAGAGCGTGGCCGCATGTCGACGGTCGGGTCGACTCGACGGCGATGATCGGACCCCCCACCGGTCATCGCCGTCTCCCGGCCGCCGCGATCGGCGACGACCAGGACGTCACGGCACCGGCCGGGCGGCAGCGCCCCTCCTGACCACAGTGCCCCCAGGGTCGACGGGCGCTCAGCGACGCGGATCGACCAGTACCTTGGCGTGTCTGCTCTGTCCCGAGTCGAGTTCGGTGAGCAGCCGCGACAGGTCATCCAGCCCGACCGTCCCGGTGTGCAGCTCCTCGGTCCGCACCGCCCCGCTCGCGATGGAGCGCATCGCCCCGAGGAAGTCCTCGTGGTGATAGGCCAGGGACCCCAGCACGGTCAGCTCACGCGACTGCCAGTCCCCGTAGCTGACCTCGGACGACGTCATCGGATACCCCAACAGCGCCAGCATCCCGCCACGCCGCACGAGCTCGGCGGAGGACTGCAGGAGCCCCGCCACCCCGCTGCACTCGTACACGACATCCGCACCGAGCCCGTCGGTGATCTCCCGCAGCCGGGAGACGAACTCCTCCCCCGGCTCGTACACCTCGGTGAAGCCGAGCGCCTGCGCCGTCGCCCGCCGCCCCGGCGACGGCTCGACCACGAGCACCACTCCGGCGCCGGCGTGCCGGGCATGCTGTGCGGTCAACAGGCCGATGGGGCCCGCTCCCTGCACGACCACGAGCGCACCGAAGGGCTGACGGGCCCGCTTCACCGCGTGAAAGGTGACGGCGGTCGGCTCGACGAGCGCCGCCTGTTCCTCGCTGATGCCGCCGAGTACCGGGACGACTCGGCGGGCGTTCACCGCGAGATCGGTCGCGAATCCGCCGTGCGGCGGAGCGTCGGGGGTGACGCCGTTGGCCTCGGCGAAGACGGTGTCGCAGTTCGCGGTGTGGCCGGCACGGCACTGCGCGCAGCGGCCGCAGGCGGGACCGACCCCAGCGACGACGCGATCCCCCACCGCCAGGCCGGTGACGTCGTCGCCGACCGCGGTCACGGTGCCCGCCCACTCATGTCCGAACACGGCAGGCGGGATGAGCCCGCCCGAGGTGAAGGCGTGGGTGTCGGTTGCGCAGACGCCGCAATACGTGACGGCGACGACCACTCCGTCGGGTGCCGGTTCCGGCGGACTCGTGGACGTCCGGATCTCGAGGGCACCGGGAGCGGTGACGACGGCGTGACGGTAGGGAGCCGAGGTCGACCTGGCAGTCATGTTCGGGAGTCTATGGCGATCCGGCGCATCGGCAGGATGAACGGGCCGAGACGCCGCGCTGGGACCAGGCGCGGGCGGTCACACCGCGCGCTCGCCGACCACCCCGTCGACGACCTCGATGCGCCGAGTGATCCGCACCGCGTCCAGCATGCGCCGATCGTGGGTGACCAGCAGCAGTGTGCCCTGGTAGGAGTCCAACGCCGACTCGAGCTGTTCGATGGCGGGCAGGTCGAGGTGATTGGTCGGCTCGTCCAGCACCAGCAGATTCACTCCCCTGGCCTGCAGCAGGGCCAGCGCGGCGCGGGTCCGCTCCCCCGGCGAGAGCGAGGACGCGGACCGGAAGACGTGCTCGGCGACGAGGCCGAACTTCGCCAGCAGCGTCCGGATCTCGTCGGGCGGCGGGCCCGGGAGCTCGCGGCGGAACGCCTCCAGCAACGGCAGGTCGCCGACGAACAGCGCCCTGGCCTGGTCGACCTCGCCGACGACGACGCCGGAGCCCAGCGCGGCGGCGCCGGACTCGGGTTCGAGCCTGCCGAGCAGCGCGGCCAGCAGTGTCGACTTTCCCGCGCCGTTGGCCCCGGTGATCGCCAGTCGATCCGCCCAGTCGATCTGGAGGTCCACCGGTCCGAGCGTGAAGGATCCGCGTCGGAGCACGGCCGCCCGCAGCGTCGCCACCACCGCGCCCGATCGGGGGGCGGCGGCGATCGACATCTGGAGTTCCCACTCCTTGCGCGGCTCCTCCACGACGTCGAGCCGCTCGATGAGCCGCTCGGTCTGGCGCGCCTTGGCGGCCTGCTTCTCCGTGGCCTCGGAGCGGAACTTGCGGCCGATCTTGTCGTTGTCGGTGGCCTTGCGCCGGGCGTTCTTGACGCCCTTCTCCATCCAGGCCCGCTGGGTACGGGCCCGGGAGAGCAGGGCGTCACGGGTGTCCGCGTACTCCTCGTAGTCCTGCCGGGCGTGCCGCCGGACCCGCTCTCGCTCGGTGAGGTAGGCGTCGTACCCGCCGCCGTAGTGCCGCACCTGCTGCTGAGCGAGGTCGAGTTCCAGGACACTGGTCACGGTCCTGGCCAGGAACTCCCGATCGTGGCTGACCAGCACGGTCGGTGCCCGTAGGCCGCGCACGAACTCCTCGAGACGGTCGAGCCCGTCCAGGTCGAGATCGTTGGTCGGCTCGTCGAGCAGGAAGACGTCGTACCGACTGAGCAGCAGCGAGGTCATTCCCGCCCGCGCGGCCTGGCCGCCGGAGAGCGCGGTCATCGGCAGGTCGAGTCCGACACCGAGTCCGAGCGCGGCGGCGGTCTCCTCGGCGCGTTCCGGCAGGTCGGCGCCGCCGAGGGCCAGCCAACGGTCCAGCGCGGTCTCGTAGGCGTCGTCGGCGCCGGGCACGCCGTCGGTGAGGGCCGCGACGGACGAGTCCAACGCCTCCTGCGCGGCGGCCACTCCGGTCCGGCGGGCCAGGAACCCTCGCACGGTCTCCCCGGCCCGCCGCTCGGGCTCCTGCGGCAGATGACCGACGGTCGCGGTGGGCGGATTCAGGGTGACCGTCCCCTGATCGGGGGTGTCCCGGCCCGCGAGGAGCCGTAGCAGCGTTGACTTGCCCGCACCGTTCACGCCGACCAGCCCGACCACGTCGCCGGGCGCGACGACGAGATCCAGTCCGCTGAACAGTGTGTGATCGCCGAAGCCGGCCGCGAGGTCCTTGGCGACGAGGGTTGCTCCCATGAGGACGCCGAGTCTAATCGGCGTACGGCGCGTCCCGACCACGCCCCGCCGCCGGCGCCCCGGCGGGTCGGGCGTGGTCGAGCCGAGGCAGCCGGCGCGACGCGGGCGGACGACCGCCATCGGGGGACCCACGCGGCAGAGCGGCTCAGCAGGCCCGCGCCCAGGTGCACTCCAGCACGGACTCGTCGATCAGGGTGGCCGGGTCGTCCTCGGGCAGCGTCGACTCGGTCATCGACGACGGGCCGACGTCCCGAACGTGGTCGTCGGCCCCCTCGTATCTGGCGAGCCGCAGCGCGACGGCGTCCTCGACGTCCTTGGGACTGGCGGACAGGTAGTTGTTCACCACCACCGAGAACACCAGCTCCTCGCCGGAGGCGGCGGTGACGTAGCCGGAGAGTCCGGTCACGCCGGTGAGGGAGCCGGTCTTGGCATACACGTTCCCCTGGGCCTCCGTGCCGCCGAGCCGGTTGCGCAGCGTGCCGCCGACCATCCGATCGGGCTCGCCCGCGATCGGCAGCGAGGCTCGCCAGTCGTCGAACCACGGCTCGTCCCGCACCGCCACCAGCAACTCGGCCAGCTGCCCCGCGGTCACCAGGTCCATCCTGGACAAGCCGGAGCCGTCGACCATGCGGTACTCCGACGAGTCGGGTCCGCCCAGCGCCTCGATGTGCTCCGCCAGCACGGCACGCCCGGCCTGCCAGGTGCCCGCGTCGCCGTGCTCCCGGCCCATCGCCTTGACGAGCACCTCGGCGTGGGCGTTGTTGCTCAGCTTCATGAACGGCACCATCAGTTCGATCAACGGCATCGACTCGTGCTCGGCGAGCACCTCGGCGTCCGGGGGAGTCGGGCGGAACTCGACGCCCCCGAGTACCCGCACCCCGTGGTCGGCCAGTGCTCGCCGGAACACGTCGGCGGCGTACCCGGTGGGCTCCCAGACGGTGCTCCAGTCCTGGGTGGTCGCGCCGCCGGCCGGGACGGCGCCCTCGACACGGATGACGTTGCCGCCGCGCAGTCGCTCCACCGAGACGGTCTCCGGGCTCCCCGCCTCACCGGTGACGGCCCGAGCGTCGATGGTGACGTAGTCGGTCGGCGGGTCGACGGTGATCTCCGGCGGCGCGCCCTCCTCGGCGCCGGGTGCGACCCGGACGATGACGGTCCCGGCGTCGTAGTCGGTGTCCGGGGCGACGTTGAGCGCGGAGATCTGCGCCGAGTAGTAGTAGGGCTCGTCGTCCCAGGACCAGCCGGTGCCCAGTCTGGTGTCGTCGAACCAGGTGTCGTCGGCGACGACGTCGCCCCGCACCAGGGTGATCCCGGCATCGGCGACCTGTGCGGCGAGGTCGGCGTAGTCCTGTGCGAGCAGCGTGGGGTCGCCGGTTCCCCGCAGGTACAGGTCGCCGTTGAGCACCCGGCCGAGCACGGGCGCGTCGCTGCGAACCTCGGTGACGAAACGGTAGTCGGGCCCCAGGGAGTCCAACGCGGCCACCGACGACAGCAGCTTGCCGTTGGACGCGGGCAGCAGGTGTTCGTCCGCACCACGTTGGAAGAGGATCTCGCCGTCGGCGGCGCGGCGGACCACCACCCCGGTGGCGGCTCCGGCCAGTCTCGGATCGGCGAGGATCCGGTCGAGGTCCTCGCCGAGCGCCTGCTCGCCCGTCGGTTCCGCGCTTCCCGCGAAGCCGGGCAGGCTCGCCCCGCCGAGCAGCACGGTGCAGGCCAGGGTCACGCCGAGGAGTCTGAATCGCCTGTTCATCGCCGCCTCCGAGGGAGTCGCTCAGGGGGAGATCACACCAGCCGAGCGTAAGGACCGCCGACCGAGCTGGTCAACGGCGCGACCATCGCGAGTCCGCCGGACGTGCCGGGACGCGGTGGATCTCGTGGCGGGCGGTCCGCCGCCGCGGGCCGACGATCCGACCGCGACGGACGATGTGGCGTTGCGGTCCACACGGGTCCGAGAAGGACGGTGCCGCACGCCCTGTCTCTAGTCCGCCGGCCTTGTCGGTGTCGCGACCCTGACCGCGTCCCGAAGACGGGCGCCCCTCCTGCGGTCGGGCGGTCCGGACAAGGCTCTGTGGTCGCGATCGGCACCGGCCCCGGAGGGGCAGTTCCACCCTGACCCTCCAAGCAGGCGGTGCGGTCGGCGGCACGCACGCCACCCTTCGACGACGGCACACCCGCGAGACACTGAGGACCGACCTGGAGCGTCGTTCGACGCCCGCCAGTGTGGGCCGACGACACACCTCGCGCGGGCCGTCCGAGCCGACGCGCGCCGGGATCGCCGGCGCCGGGGAACAGGTCCGAGACCGCTCGGGACTCCGCACCAGGCGCGCGGCTTCGCACGTCGTGCCGCACGTCCACGACGAAAGGCACGAGCGCCCGCCCTGTCGAGTGAAGTCGGGAGGGTTCCCGAGCCGGTCTCGCCGGGTTCTGCGATCTTTGAGACACCGCAGAGATCGCAGCAACAGCGATATTCCGGAACAGTCGCCGCAGTACTACAGCGTGGCACCGGTCGTCCGTCGCCCGTCGCCACATCCCCGCCGCGACGGGCTCGACCGGGCACGTTCGCGCCAGACGAGCAGGCTCGCGCACGACGGGGGTCGACCGGGCGCCGCGACGAGGTCGAAGTCGATCGATCGCAGGTCGTCGGCTGGCGATGCACCGGGGCGGCCGTGTCAGGGTTGCGAGCCGCAGGAACCGCTCGACGAGCACCGCGGGACGTCCGTGGTCACTGTGAGGTCCCGTGTCAGGCAGGCGGGCGCGACCGCCGCGAGTAGTCGGAGGTAGCAGCGGTGGAACGACGAGGACATCGGCCTCCGTCCGCAGGCGCTCCATGCCTGCCGACGACGGCGTCGCGGGTCCGTCTCCGCGGCGGCGCACCGGCCGCCGCGTCCGACGGGCGGCGGCCGCGGCCCGACCGACGGCTCGTCGTCACGCCGCCGAGCAAATCCGGCCGGGTGTCGTCGCCGGGCGGCAGGCCGCCGAGCCGGCCGAGCGAACGAGGACGGGACCGGCCGGACACGATCCCGCCGCCCCGCCGCAGGCCGCGGCGAGGACGGGGACGGCATGCCGGACACATGCCGCTGGGCGCGTCGCGGCATGAGCGGTCGTGTCTCGCCTTCGTGTCCGTCGACCTCGCTCGGCCGCGGTCGTGGGGCGGTCCGCCGTCACCGGGACGGCCGCCGACGCCGGCCGATCGCTTCGCGCCCCGCTCGTCGTCCGGCGCCGCGAAGCGATGTCACAAGGCCGACGGCGGGCGGAGAGGAGCGCGACACGAGGCCGCTTCAGGGCGGCGACCGGTCCGCCCGCCCGCCGCCGGGTCGTGCCGCGAACCTGATCTGTCATGTCCTGGCCGGAGCGCGCCCTGATCCGCGATCCGCCTCCCAGGCGAGGCCGCCGATACCCCGAATCGGCGGCCTCGTCGCGTACTCGGTGGATCGTGACCGCCGCAGCCGTCGGATCGGTCGACGAACACCGACTCGGAGCCGGACCTCACGCAGGGCGGCGCGGTGTCCGGCACCCCGACCGGCCAGGCGGATCGCGGGTCGGACGGGTCTCCGGCGCGTTCCGGTCACGCCCCGACGAGGTCCGCCGCCGACGCGCCGTCTGAGTCAGGAGTTCTCGGGTCGCCGGGGGCCGAGCCCGGTCAGCAGGGTGTCGACGACTCGTTGTGCGCTCTCATCCGGGTCGATCGTCTCGGGCCCGCCCGCGGCAGCCTCGTGGATGAGCGCATAGAACACACGTCGAGCCCAGGTGCGGTCGACGTCCTGCCGGAGCACGCCTGCCTCGGCCGCACGCCGGAACAACCCGTCGCAACGCCGCTCGACCTCGGCATGCACCGCAGCGACCTGGGAGTCAGGATCGGCGGGACGGCTCATCGCGTACGCCCAGTCGATCTTGACGCGCAGCACGTTCGCGGTCACCTGGTACAGGGCGATCAGCGGCGGGGACGACTCGGGGCGAGCCGCGTCCACGGCGTCGGCGAATCGGCTCGCCGCCCACGTGCTCATGGCGGTGACCAGAGCGTCACGGTTGGCGAAGCGTCGATGGACCGTCGTCCTGGCCACCCCGGCGGCGACGGCGATCTGTTCCATCGTCGCGGCCGGGTCCGCGCTGAGGACACGCTCGGCGGCGGCGAGGATCGTCGAGACCGTGCGCTGGGCATCGGCGCGGCGGGCCCGCCCCCCGAACATCGTCTTCTCGGTCGCCTCCACCGTTCTCCCTCGAGTGCCGGGCCCACTCCGATCACGACGCGATGGATTCGTTCGCACCGCGCCGGGTCCGGTGAGCGGACCTCAATCCCCGCCGAGACGGAGTCGCCGCTCCGCAGGGTACCGCGAGGCCATCTCACTCCATGAAGTTGCATCACTGGCGTAGCAACTACTAGTCTACATGCGTCTCTTAAGTTGCATTTCGACTGAGTTGCATTTCGGCGGAAGGGCGCACATGGATCTGAGACTCGACGGGAAGACGGCGATCGTGACGGGCGCGAGCCGCGGGATCGGTCTGGCGATCGTGACGACACTGGTGAGCGAGGGAATGCGGGTGATCACCGGGTCCCGCACGGTGCCGCCGGAACTGACGGCGACCGGCGCCGACACCCTGGCGGTCGACCTCACCGATCCGGCGGGCCCGGCCCGGCTTGTCGAGTACGCGCTCGAGCGGACCGGCGTGATCGATGTGCTGGTGAACAACGTCGGCGGCGGCGATGACCCCGTGGCGGCGCTCGGCGGACTCGCCGACCTCGACGACGACCACTGGCAACGAACCTTCGACCTCAACTTCACCAGCACGGTACGCACGACCAGGGCCGCGCTGCCCGGTCTGCTCGCCTCCCGAGGGGCGGTGATCACCGTCTCCTCGAACAGCGCCCGCACACCTCACGCGGGTCCGATCGCCTATACGACGGCGAAGGCGGCCCTGACCGCGTTCGGCAAGGCACTCGTCGCCGAGGTCGGCCCGCGAGGGGTCCGGGTCAACACCGTCTCCCCCGGCAGCACCCGCACCAGGATGTGGGAGGCGACCGACGGCTACGGAGGGGCTCTCGCGGACGCGGCAGGCGTCCCGTTGGAGTCGCTGCTCGACGGGCTGCCCTCGGCCTCGGGCATGGTCACCGGACGCCTCGTCGAACCGGCGGAGATCGGGGCGCTGGTGGCCTTCCTCGCCTCCCCGATCGCGAGCAGCATCACCGGTGCCGATCACGTGATCGACGGCGGGGCGGTCAAGACCGCGTGACCGGTCGCGCGGGCGGGCCCGATCGTCCTCGGGCCCGCACCGCCGTGGGTCGAGACATGCGATCCCGCGTTCCCGCGCAGGCAGCCTCGCCGCATCGCGGGATTCGTTCGACGAAACGGCCGCGGCGAGACATGACCGGTCCCGCATGACGGCGGGGCCGGCCGGCGGTGGACGCCGTCTCCGGCTCGCCCCGCGCACCCGGTCGTGCGGGACCGGCCGCCGAGCGACGGAGATCCGTTCACCGCCTGCCCGGCCCGCCCTTCCTCCTCGCGTCTCCGCGATCGCGGCACGACGGCCCGCTCGGGACGAGCACGTCACGGCGAGCACCACGGAGCGAACCGCCCCGTTCGTCGGTCAGCGCGGCCGTCGCGGTGAAGCGCCGTTCATCTCGACCTGTCCGGCACCGCGAGGTGGTCTCGCACCGCGTCGCCCCGCCGAGGGTCGCCTTCCGCGTCTCCGGAGCTCGCGGAGACACCCGCCGCGGGGATGTCGTGCGATGCGGTGCACTGCTCCGCACGGCCCGGCTCGAGCGCCGTCGGGCCTGCCGGCGTGCTTGCGGAGCGCGACGGGATCAGCAGCGCCCACACCGTGGCGGCCGCGAGGACACAGCCGATCGCGACCGTCCACAGCGTCAGGTGCCAGACCTCGGTGTACTGCGCCGCACGTGTCGCGTGCTCGGCATCGGAGATGTTGCCCGCGGCGATGCGTGCGGCGGTGTCGGCATCTTCGGTCCTGAGCGTCAGCAGGGTGACCATCGCGGCGCCGATGACCGTGGCGGCCATCGTCGAACTGCTCGCGCGGACGGTGTTGAGGACGCCCGCCGCGACGCCGAGCCGGTCCCGGTCGACGAGGTTCAGGGCCTGGGCGTCGACGGTGCCGATCGCCAGCCCCGCACCGACGCCGACGGTCGCCAGCGGACCGGCCAGCGCCGCCGTGCCGATGCCCGGATGGAGCACCGTGAGCCAGGCGTTGCCCCCCGCGATCAGCAGCAGGCTGGTGACCACGACGGCGCGCGGCGCGACGCCGAACCGGTTCATCAGTGTGGCTCCGACCTGCGGCATCACCAGCAGGGGCATGCTCATCAACAGCATGGTCAATCCGGTGGCCTGTGCCGTGGATCCGTTCACCCCCTGCAACCAGGTCGGCAGGAAGATCGTCACGGTGGCGGGCGCCGCCGCCAGGACCGCGCAGGCCAGGCACCAGCCGACGAATCGCCGATCCCGAAGCACGGCGAAGTCGAGCAGCGGTGCGGGTGTTCGGCTCTCGACCAGTACGAACACGACGAACAGCAGCAGGCCCGCGACGATCGGGACCTGGACGGACGGCGCCGTCCAGGGCGTTCCCGCCGCCTGGTTGACGCCGAACATCGCCGACACCATGGCACCGACGAAGAGCAGGGCGCCGGGGACGTCCACCTTGGCAGGCGTCGCGGAGCGGGACTCGGCCATGAAGCGCGTCCCGAACCAGAGCAGCAGGCCGACGGCGGCGAAGGCGCCGAAGGTCCCCCGCCAGCCCAGCGTGCCGACCAGCCAGCCCGCGAGCGACGGACCCAGCGCCATCCCCAACCCCGCCGTGGTGCCCATCACGGCGAAGACCCTGGTGCGGGCGGCACCGGTGAACGTCGCTCCGAGGATCGCACCGCCGCAGGCCATCACCCCGGCGGCGCCGAGACCGGACAGCGTGCGCGCCGCGTCCAGCACCAGGATGCCGGGCGCCAGGGCACTGGTCAGCGCGCCCGCCGCGTACACGGCGGCTCCGGCGGCGAACACCCGTCGCCTGCCGAATCGATCGCCGAGGGAACCGGCCACCAGCATCAGCGACGCCGCGCCGAGGAAGTAGCCGACGACCACCCACTGCAGTGCCGCACCGGAGGCGTCCAGGTCGAGGCCGATGCCGGGCAGCGCCACGGTCGTCCCGGACATGAGCATCGGCAGGGTCAGAAAGCCGAGCAGCACGGCCAGCAGGGTCACGGTGGATCGGCCGCGGGACACGGCGGCCTGAGATGCGGGGTCGGTCACCCGAGTGACAGTACAACGATGATGGCAACAGGTAAAACGGTTGATGCAAAAGTCGGTCCGGCGGCGCGCCGGACAGAACGCCTCGACGGTCCCACCGCGGAGACGGAGTCCGCCCGAGGCACGACGTCCCTTCCGGAGACCGTGTCCACTCCTACGAGTTCCGTCCCCACACGACGAAGACGGTCCGGGAGACGGCACACGGCCTGATCAGTCACCAATCGGTGCCCGACGCCGGACGACGGCCCGTGATCGCCCTCGACCGGCGCGTGACGCGGTCCCGCACCTGGCGTCTGGTCGGCGGGCGGTGCGCGGGCCGGACGCTCCGGTCGCTCGATCCGACAGGTCCCGGCACGTCGACGACGGCACGCGACGCGATCGGAGCCGGACCGCGACATCGCGGCGAGTCCCGCCGACGCCGACCACGGGCGGGGCACACGGGCGGACATCCAGACCCGCATCTCGTCCACACACCCCCTCGGCACGGCACGGGATCGGGTGCGCGACTCGGAGGCGACGCAGGACCGTGCGGGCGCGGGCGCCCCGGCCGAACAGGTCGTCGCCGGGCTCGCGTTCCTCGCAGGGCGCCGGGCGCGGGCGCCCCGTGCACGAAAGGACCGGATCGGACGCCGTCTCGTCCGTCGCGACGGTCGGCGCTCTCCGGCGCGGCCGACGGACCGGCCGTTCACCACAGGCACATCCCGCAGGTACGCACGTCGGGTTCGCGACGCATCGACACGCCGGTCTCTGACGCACGCCGCCACGACCGCGAGAACGCCCGATCGCCCGACGGCGACGCGAGTGCGGCGCCCCTCAGCCCGCGCAGCCGTGCAGGAAGAGCCGAACGCCCGCGGCCACCATCTCGGCCTGCGACGTCATGGTGTCGGCGAGTTCCGGCCTCGCCGCCTTGTCGATCGAGATCAGCTGGAGGAGCTGCACCGCGGTGGTCTGCGGATCGTCCACTCGCAGCAGGCCGCGTTCGGCGAGCCGTGTCAGGCGCCCGGCGAGCTCTCGCCTGACCCGTATCGGCCCCACCCGCTGCCACGCTTCGAGGGCGGCGGCGGGCAGGTGACCCGCGTCGGCGTTGATCTGCCGGACCAGGGCGGAGTGCTCGGTGAAGTCCACCGCCCAGGAGTCGGCCATGGCGACACCGAACTCGACGAGGTCGGTCTCCAGGTCCGTCACCCTGGTCAAGTAGCGGTCGATGATCCCGACGTGCGCGTCGGCCACCCTGGCCGCGCTCTCCCGGATGACCGTCTCGAACAGATCGGCCTTGTCCTGGAAATGGTTGTAGACCGTCCGGGTCGACACCCCTGCCTCACCGGAGATGGCGTCCACGCTCGCCCGTGTGTAGCCGTCCCTGGCGAACACCGCGTGGGCGCCGGCGATGATCGCTCTGCGCTTGTCAGGCAGTCCGCCGCGCGGACGTGTTCCGCGCCCCTCGCGCCCGGTCATGATCCGATCCTCTGCTTCGTTCCGGCGCCCCGCCGGACTGCCACGAGCGTCGCACCTTACTCCGGCTCCGTCGCCGACGGGGTGGCGACGATCGCGGACGATCCCGGGAATGCGGGGGTAGTGCGGATCACAGTCCTCGCGCGCGGCCTCCGTGGACGTCGGTGGCGGTCGGGACCTGACGAGGTCGGCACCGTCCGGCGTCCGAGAAGGGCGGACTCGTCGCCTCGCCGTCGCAGGCGGACGGCGGGCGTGTCGCGGAGGAGGAACGTCCGAGTCCTTGTCCCCCGGCGATCATCGCGGGACGATCCTCGATGACATGTCCCCCGGGGAAGGAACACGGGCCGCGATGACCTCGACCGGCGACACGAACGACCGCTGGGTGCGGCGCTTCCATCCGGCACCGACGGCGACCGCCCGGCTGCTCTGCCTGCCGCACGCGGGCGGCTCGGCCAGCTACTTCTTCCCCGTCTCCCGCCGACTGTCACCGGGCGTCGAGGCGCTCGCGGTGCAGTACCCGGGCAGGCAGGATCGACTGGCCGAGAAGCCGCTCGAATCGGTCGAAGAGCTGGCCGACCGACTGGTGGACGTCGTGCTGCCGTTCCGCGACAAGCCGCTCGGCCTGTTCGGTCACAGCCTCGGCGCGCTGCTCGCCTTCGAGCTCGCCCTGCGTCTGGAGGACCGCGGTGTACGGCCCGTCGGGCTCTTCGCCTCCGGTCGTCGCGCACCGATCACCACGCGGGAGGACGAGTACACCCACCTCGGGGACGATGCCGCACTGATCGCGGCCGTCACCAGGCTGGGGGGCACCAGCCCCGGCCTGTTCGACGACGAGGAGATGGCGGCGATGGTGCTGCCGTCGATCCGCGCCGACTACCGCGCGGCCGAGACCTACCGGTATCGCCCAGGGCCGCGACTGGCCACCCCCGTGCATGCCTTCGTCGGCGACGCCGATCCAAAGGCGACGGTCGAGGAGGTGCGGCGTTGGGCCGAGCACACCGACGGCGGCTTCGACCTCACCATCCACCCCGGCGGTCACTTCTACTTGAACGCCCATGCGGACGCCGTGATCGACCGGATCGCCGCGCTGCTCACCGGCACGGTGTCCGCAAGGGGTTGACCTCGGGGCCGATGTGGCCGGCCCGAGGCGGGTCGGCCGACTGAGCCGCCCACGCCGACGAAGCGCGGTCGAGCCGCGCCCTGCCGAGAGGGAACCCGTGATCGAGAAGATCCTGCCGCCCGAGGTCGTCGCCGTGGAGCGGCGGGACGATCCGCCGGAGGCGACGCTGTTTCCGGCGGAGGAGGCGCTGATCGCCGCCGCGGTGGACAAGCGGCGGCGGGAGTTCCGCACCGTCCGGCATTGTGCGCGGCTGGCGATGGCGGAGCTGGGCCTCGGGCCTGCTCCGCTGCTACCCGGCGAGCGCGGCGCGCCGGTATGGCCGGAGGCGGTCGTGGGAAGCATGACGCACTGCGCCGGATACCGGGCGGCGGCCGTGGCCCGAGCGTCGGCGGTGGTGTCGATCGGCATCGACGCCGAGCCCCACGACACGCTGCCGGACGGCGTCCTCACCGCGATCGCCCTGCCCGCGGAGCGCGATCGCCATGCCGCGCTGACCCGCGTCGTGCCGGACCTGCACTGGGATCGCATCCTGTTCAGCGCCAAGGAGAGCGTCTACAAGACGTGGTTTCCGCTGACCGGCCGCTGGTTGGGCTTCGAGGAGGCCGACATCACCATCGAACCGGACGGCGGCGTCTTCCGGGCCCGACTGCTGGTTCCCGGCCCCGTCGTCGACGGCGTCGAGCTGGCGGGTTTCACCGGCCGCTGGCTGGTGGACGACGGCATGGTGATCACCGCGATCGTCCTCCCTCGGTCCGAGTAGGCGAGCCGAGGACGCGGGCCGCGACGGCAGCGGGCGGGCGGGCGGGTTCTCGTCGGAGCGGTCGTCCAAGGCCACGCCGCGATCGACTCCGTACCGGTCGGCGGGGCGCCAGGAGATCGGCGTCGTCGGCCCGTCGTGTCTCGGGCCGTCGTGTCTCGGCCCGTCGTGTCTCGGCCCGTCGAGTCTCGGCCCGTCGAGTCTCGGCCCGTCGAGTCTCGGCCCGTCGAGTCTCGGCCCGTCGAGTCTCAGCCCGGGAGTGTGGGCATCCTCGCGTCCGGGGTCGTCGCGACGGCGTGGTGTCGGCGCCGTGGCTGGCGGAGAACATGCGGGCGCGGCGCTCCCGTGGTGACCGGTGGGCGGAGCCGGCTCGCCGACCGGCTCCCGGCGACGTCCGCGCCGTCGTCGAGTGTCGCCCCGCTCGAGTGACACGCCGCGTCGCCCCGGTCCGTCGGACGCGCGGCGGCGTCAGACCGAGAGGCCGTGCCGTGCGCTTCTCCGGCGGCGTGCCGCGCGCGACGCGCTCCCCTCCACGCCGCGGAGTGCCCGGCCTTCCCGGTGTCGGCACCTGCACGGACGGAAGGCGCCGGGGTGGTGCTTCAGGCCGGCGGCACCGGATCGGCGTGATCCGCGCGGCGACGGAGCGCACCGCACCTGGGGGGACTGCCCGTCGCGCGAGTCCGAGCCGGTCATTCGTGACGTGCCCGACTCGGACGGTCCGCCTCGCCAGGACGGTGCGGTCGGCGGCGCAGGTGACTCAGGCCACCGAAGATCCCATCGAAGAGAACCAGCAGGTTAGGTTAGTCTAACCTTCATCAACTACGCAGGCGGTGCGGCGGCCCGCATCCGAGGCCGAGTGCCGCACCGCATTGTGCACCGCGGGCCTCGCCCGCCGTGCACCACCTACTGGGACGAGAACGAGGAACCATCGATGAACTCCGTGCTGGGTCGACGTCGGACCGCGGGTGCCCTGATCGCGGCGGCGGTCATCGCGCTGGCGGGCTGCTCGACCGGAACCGACGACCACGGCGACACCACGACGAGCACGGGTGACGAGACCTTCCCGATCGTGATCGAGAGCGCCTTGGGCGAGGCGGAGATCACCGAGAGCCCCGAGCGGGTCGTCACCCTCGGGCAGGGTTCCACGGAGACCGCGATCGCGCTGGGCCGGCCCCCCGTGGGCGTCGAGCGCTACGACTGGGGCAGCGACGAGACCGGCTATCTGCCCTGGGTGCACGAGGCGGTCACCGAGGCAGGCGACGAGCTGCCGGAGCAGTTCACCGGCGGTGAGGACATCGACTTCCCCGCGATCGTCGAGCTGGCCCCCGACGTGATCCTGGCGCCCTGGTCGGGCATCACCCAGGAGCAGTTCGACATCCTGAACGACATCGCCCCCACCGTGGCCTACCCGGATCTGGCCTGGAGCACCGACTGGGACGAGCAGATCGAACTCATCGGTCGGGCACTGGGCATGCCCGACGAGGCGGCCGCGTTGATCACCGACATCGAGGATCAGTTCTCCGAGGCCGCGGCCTCGCGCCCCGAGTACGCCGACATCACGTTCTCCTACATCTACACCTCGGGCCCGGGCACGCTCGGCGTCTTCCTGCCCGACGAACAGCGGGTCGCGATGGTGAGCGGACTGGGCCTGACCGTGGACCCTGTGGTCGAGACGTTCCCCGAGACCGAGGGAACCGACTCGGCGTTGATCGGTCTGGAACAGGCCGACCAGCTCGCCGACAGCGATCTCGTGTTCACCTTCTACTCCGATCCCGAGTCCCGAGCCGAGACGGAAGAGCAGCCGTTGTACGCGGCGATCCCCGCCGTCTCCCGCGATTCGCTGGTGGCCAGCGACGAGAACCCCTTCGTCACGGCCTCGTCGATGATCAACCCGCTGACCGTCCCGTGGACGATCGACCGCTACCTGCCGATGATCGACGACGCGATCTCCCGAATCGGCTGACCGACCCCGATCCGACGCGACCTCCGGGTTCCCGATGACGACTGAATCACCGCTGCCCGCCGGTTCCGCCGGGGCGTCCCCTCCCCCGGCGGCAGGCCCCGCGCCGAGCTCCCCGGCGAGTCCGACGGCGGGAGCGCCCGGCCCGTCGCCACGCCACGATCGACGGCGTGGCGCGGGCACGCGCCGGTACGTGCTGCTGCTCGGCGTCGGCCTGGCGCTGCTGGCCTGCACGGTCCTGGCCAGCCTGGTCCTCGGTTCCAAGGTGACCACCCCGGCCGACGTGATGGCGGTGTTCGGCGGCACCGCGGATCCGTTCCTCACCACGGTGATCGAGAGCCGGTATCCGCGCACGCTGTTGGGCGTCCTGGCCGGAGCCGGGCTCGCCGTCGCCGGGACCCTGCTCCAGGCGGTCACGCGGAACCCGCTCGCCGAGCCGGGACTGCTGGGCATCAACATGGGCGCGGCGGCGGGGATCGTGACCGCGACGATGCTGCTCGGCGCCGGTGCGGCGGCGGCCGCGGTCTGGTGGGCGCTGCCCGGAGCGATCCTCGCCGGCCTGCTCGTCTACGTGATCGGGGCGGCCGGCCCAGCGTCGGGGCTGGTCCGGCTGGTGCTGGCGGGCGCGGTGGTCTCGGCGGTGCTGACCGCCTACATTCAGGCGATCACGCTCAGCATGCCGGAGGTGTTCGACGGCTACCGCCACTGGGTGGTCGGGTCGCTCGCCGGTCGAGACTTCGACGTGGTGCTGGCCGTCCTGCCGTTCGCGGTGGTGGGAATGGCGACGGCCCTGCTGCTGACGCCCGCGTTGAACGCGCTGGCGCTCGGCGACGAGACCGCCTCGTCGCTGGGGATCAACGCGACGCTGGTCCGTTCGGCGGGCCTTGCCTCGGCGGTGCTGCTCAGCGCGGCGGCCACGGCGGCCGCGGGCCCGATCGCGTTCATCGGCCTCGCCGTCCCGCACATCGTGCGCGCGCTGGTGGGCGTCGACTTCCGTAGGCAGCTGCCCTGTGCCCTGGTTCTCGGACCGATCATGCTGCTGGCGGCCGACGTGGTGGGACGGGTGCTGCTGCGTCCTCAGGAACTTCTGGTCGGCGTCGTCGCGGCCTTCGCGGGGGCGCCGTTCCTGCTGCTGGCGGTGCGTCGGATGAAGGGAACCGCCTCATGACGCCGCCTCCGACGGACACCGCCTCCGCCGTGCGGGCTCGGCCGACGCGGATCGAACGCAGGACGGTACTGCGGCTCGGCTCGGCGGTGGCGTTGCCGGTACGGCCGAGATCGCTGGTCGTGGCGCTGCTGCTCGTGCTCGCGACGCTCGTCGCCTCGGTGGCGACGCTGTCACTGGGACGGCTCGGTGTCCCGCTGTCCGACCTCTTCGCCGCGTTCACCGGTGCGATCGACCCGCGGACCGCGTTCGCACTCGAGCGGCTGCGCGGCCCCCGGCTGGTCGTGGCGATCGGCACCGGGATCGCCCTCGGGCTGGCGGGCGCGCTGTTCCAGTCCGTCGCCCGCAACCCACTGGGCAGCCCGGACGTGATCGGGGTCGGCGCGGGGGCGGGCGCGGGCGTGGCGTTCTTCGCCCTGCTGGTTCCCGGCCTGCTGCCCGTGTCGATCGGCGCGGTCGTGGGAGGCGCGGCGGCGGTGCTGCTGGTGTACGTGTCGACGGGCACGGGATTCCGCGAGCCCGGCAGACTGATCATCGCCGGGGTCGCGGTGGCCGCGATGGCGACCGCCTTCACTCACTACGTCGTTTTCGTGGTGGCCCGCGATCGAGCGTCGATGGTGGCGGCCTACGTCAACGGGAGCCTGGCGGCGCGGTCGTGGGAGCACGCCGCGACGATCGGCGTCGCCCTCGTGCTGACGATCCCGTTCGTCCTCGTCCTGGCGAATCGGGTCGCGGTGACCGAGATGGGCGACGAGCTGGCGAACGGCTTCGGCGCCCGACCACAGTCGACGAGGGTGTGGGCGGTGGTGCTCTCCGTGGCCTTGTCCGCGGCGGCGGTCAGCGTCGCGGGACCCGTCGCGTTCATCGCGCTCACCGCACCCAACATCGCCAGGCGGCTCTCGCGGACACCGGGCCCCAATCTGGCCCTGGCCGGCTTGACCGGCGCGCTGCTGCTCGTGCTGGCCGATCTGGGCGCGCAGCACTCGCCGCTGGGCGACGGCCTGCCGGTGGGCATCTACACCATGGGGATCGGCGGGCTGTACCTGGGTCTGCTGCTGATCCGCGAATGGAGGAAGGGCACGCTATGACCAGCCTGCACGGCGACCGCATCCGGCAGACGCCGGTGGACGCGCTCGACACCGCCGCGATCGGACACGACGAGGACGTCTGGTCGTTGCGTGCCGAAGGCGTCACGCTGGCCTACGGCGGCGAGGCTCCCGTGGTGCGGCGGCTGAGTCTGGACGTCCCGCGCGCCGGACTGACCGTGGTGGTCGGGCCGAACGGCTGCGGCAAGTCCACCGTGCTCAAGGCCCTCGGCCGGATCGTCACGCCCGCAGAGGGCGACGTCATCCTGCACGGCAGAAGCCTGCGTCGCTATCGCGGCAAGGCCGTCGCCCGCAGATTGGCGCTGCTGCCGCAGACGCCGATCGCGCCGGAACGGATCACGGTCCGCGATCTCGTGGGACGCAGCCGCTATCCGCATCACTCGCTGCTGCGCCAGTGGAGCGACGCCGACGACGCGGCGGTGGCCGGAGCGTTGGAGAGCACCGGCCTCACCGACAGCGCGGACCGTCAGGTGGGCGAACTGTCCGGCGGGCAGCGCCAACGCGCCTGGTTCGCGATGGTACTCGCGCAGGAGACCGACATCGTCCTGCTCGACGAGCCGACGACCTTCCTCGACATCTCCCACCAGTACGAGCTGCTGGAGCTGTGCGCCCGGCTGCACCTGGCCGGGCGCACCATCGTCGCGGTGCTGCACGACCTGAACCAGGCGGCGCGCTACGCCACCCATCTCGTCGTGATGGCCGCGGGCCGGATCGTGGCGCAGGGGGCGCCGTCCCAGATCCTGACGGCCGAGCTCGTCACCGAGGTCTTCGGGCTGGCCTGTGACGTCATCGTGGACCCGCATGCCGGGACCCCGCTGATCATTCCGCTGCCCACGGCGCGAGACCGATCGCAGGCGTAGCCGAGGGACGGGTCCGACCCGCCGGGCCTCGCGGTCTCGAACTCGCCGCGGCCGAGTCGACATGGCGGCGAGGACACCGGCGTCGAGACTCGTCCTCGGATTACTCGAACCGACTCGGGTCCCCCGCGCCGCGCCGGACGATCACGGGCTCGTCGTCGGAGAAGTCGATCACGGTGGTCGGCTCCGTGCCGCAGTCGCCGGAGTCGATGACCGCGTCGACGACGTGATCGAGCTCCTCCTTGATCTCCCAGCCCTGGGTCAGCGGCTCCTCATGATCGGGCAGCAGCAGCGTGCTGGACAGCAGCGGCTCGCCGAGTTCGCTCAGCAACGCCTGGGTCACGACGTGGTCGGGAATCCGCACGCCGACGGTCTTCTTCTTGGGATGCAGCAGTCTGCGCGGGACCTCCTTGGTGGCGGGCAGGATGAAGGTGTAGCCGCCGGGAGTCGAGGCCTTGACCGCGCGGAAGACGGCGTTGCCGACGTGGACGAACTGTCCGAGCTGCGCGAAATCCCGACACACCAGCGTGAAGTGATGCCGGTCGTCGAGCCGCCGGATCGACCTGATGCGATCGAGGCCGTCGCGGTTGCCGAGCTGGACGCCGAGCGCGAAGCAGGAGTCGGTGGGATAGGCGATCAGGCCGTCGGAGCGCACGATGTCGACCACCTGGCCGATGGTGCGCCGTTGCGGGTTCGCCGGGTGCACGTCGAAGTACTTCGCCATCTGCCGGAGTCTAGGCCCGCCACGCTGCCCTGGGTCGACGGCACGGGATCATGCTCTGAGGAGGGTGTCATCAGTCCTGAGTCAGCCGGTCCGGGGCGGTCTCGTGCCGAGTCGGCGCGGCGGCGGGCGCCGTCGGCCGGTAGATGGCCAGGTACCGGGCTCGTGCCGCGGCATTGGCCTCCGCATGGGCCGCCTCTCGGGTGCTGCGGGCGATCCCATAGGCGTAGCCGTGTTTGGATGCGCGCAGTTCGCAGCTCTCCTCCACGTAGGAGAAGTAGAAGTAGTAGCCGACGATGGAGGCCAGGCCGCCCATGCAGAGCCGGATCTCCAGGGGGGCGGGTATGAGCAGGCACAGGATCGTGACCGGACCCAGCAGCACGGTTCCACGAGCGGCATGCCGCCACACCCAGGTCTTGCAGGTGACGTCGTGCAGCACCCACGGCCGGAGGCGCTCGGGCAGTCGTCCACCGAGGGCGTACCAGAGCCACTGGATCGGGTTAGGTCGACTCATGAACTGCGCCCCTCCACGTCCTACCATCCGAAGCACCCTAACATTTAGCACCCTAACTACCTGGCGAGGTTGCGTATGAAGGAGATCGATCTCGGGGACGACCCCCTCGCGTTGGACCGGCAGGTCTGCTTCGCGCTGTCGGTCGCCTCACGGGCGGTGATCGGTGTCTACCGACCGCTGTTGGAGCCGCTGGGGCTCACCCATCCGCAGTACCTCGTCATGCTGGCGTTGTGGGATCGGTCGCCGCGTTCGGTGCGTGACCTCGGCCGGACCCTGCACGCCGAGCCCGCGACCCTGTCGCCGATGTTGAAGCGGCTGGAGGCCGTCGGCTATCTCTCCCGACAGCGCAATCGAGCCGACGAACGTGAGCTGCTGGTGCAGTTGACCGACGCGGGCACCCGGCTGCGCGAGGAGGCGGAGAAGATCCCCTACCGGGTCGTCGACATCCTGGGGGCCGACGTCGCCGAGCTCCAGCAGCTCCACACCGCGCTGAACTGGATCATCGCCGCCGCCTCACCCGCCGAGCCGCCCGCCGAGTCGGACTGAACGACGGCTCGGCCGACGGGGCGGCCCCGCCGCGAGGCGAGTCGACGCTCGGCGAGTCGACACGAGGGAGGTCGACACGGCCCGGCCCCGGTCGTCGGCTGACCGGCGTGGGGCCCGCAGGCTCGACGTGGTCGACGAGACTCATGTCGCGGTCTCCGACCGCGCTCGGCGGCCCGCCCGGCCTCCACGCCGTGGCCGCCACGGCGCCGTGGCACTCCGCTCGGAGATCGGCGGCCGCAGGGCAGGCAGGCGGATACGCGGGTACGGCGACAGCGCTTCCTCACCGGATGCGGGCCGCCGCCATGCGGAGCGCCCGGTCGACCTCGTCTGGCGAGTTATGAGCGACTCGATCCACCCGCCGCCGCCCGCCGCACGGCCGTGCGGGCAGGGCCTCGGCAGGCGTCATACCCGCCCGCCCGCGGGGACCGCGCGTCGGTGGTGATCCGATCGACCGGCGACGGCCGCAGGAGCCTCGGACCGATACCGACGGATCGTTCGCTGCTCGCGATCGGCCCGTCAGGCGCCTTCGCCGTCACGACGCCGTGGGACCACCGGCTTCAGGTGAGGCCGATCCGTCCGTCTTCCCGCTCGGCTCCCCCGCGTGAGAGGCCGCCAGCGCCTCGGCCACCCGCGCCTCCACGCGAGCCTCGGTCCTGGCGTGGCCGCGTCGCCGGGCCGTCCGCCACCAGAGCACGACGCCTGCCAGGACGAGTAGGAGCAGCAGTTGCGCGAAGGGCAGCCCCCAGACGGTGCTCGAAGCGGACGCCGCCGTGAGGTCGGCGTCGACGACGTCCTCGCCGACCACGAGCGGAGTGGCCTCGATGTCCGAGGTCAGCCTGCCCAGCGGCCATGTTCCGTCGACGACGACGCTGCTCCGCACCGACTGACCGGGCAGGATCTCCCGGATCGCCTCGGCGTCGCCGTCGAGGGCGCCCCAGCCGAAGGGACCGCGGACCGTGACGGCCTGCTCGGCTCCGATTCGGACGTTGCCCTCGTTACGGATCGTGTAGTCCAGGCGCGTGCTGCCCGGCGCGAACGGGTTCCAGGACGGCGTGTAGGCGACCTGGACGTCGTGAACGGCGAGACCGGGCACCACCTCGCCCGCGACACGCAGATGTATCCGGGCCCCGACCCTGGTCGTGAAGGCCATCACGTCGCCGTCGGTGCGCAGTGTGGCGGTGATGCCCGCCGGGTGGTCCCCCGGCGTCGCGTCGGCGGGCGGGGCGATGACGAACGGGACGGTCGCCGAGGAGTCCGCGTCGATCTCCACCGTCACCGATTCGCCGGGGGCGCTGCCGTCCAGTGAGATCCAGGAGGCGGGGCCGGTCGCCGCCGGGTCACCCTCCTCCGCACCTGCCGCCCCGCTGTCGGCGTCCTCCGCGAGCAGGTCGAATCGGCCGTCGGAGGTCACGACGCCGTCGCCCGCGTGCACCTCGAACGTCGCCGGGTGCGGGCTGAAGTTGGTGATCACGACGTGGTCGGCGGCCTCAGCACCGGGCTCGACCTCGTGCCGGAAGGAGACCCGGCCGTCGGGAGCCTCGCCGTCGGAGGGTTCGACCGCCCAGGTCGTCCTTCCCACACCGTCGGACTGAGCGGCGGGCGCGGGAGCGGCCGGCCGGGCCGCGGCGCCGGCGGGCGCCGCCGACATCGTGATGACGAGCAGGCCGGCGGTCAGGATGCGCCGCAGGCCCGCCTTCGGCGAGCGTCGCGTGGCTCGACTGTCGACGGCCGACGGTGCCTGCGACACCGGATCGGCGGCGGCACGGCGGGGCAGGCGGAGTCTGCGGTGCACGGCGGTCATCAGGGCGTGTCCTTGTCCGAGAGGCGACCTGCGGAGCGGGCGAGCCGCACAGCGGGCGGGGTGGTGTCGGGACGCCTCCGGCCGCCGACGGCATGGTCTGCCGCCGACGGCCGGAGACGCATCGGTGTGACTACGTGCGTGCCGACGGGATCGGCCGGGCGTGTGCCGTCCTGGTCAGTCGACCGGGAAGAGCGACACGGTGAGGCTGCCCTCGTAGTCGCCGGGGCGGGTGTCGACCGCGACCTCCAGCGCGAGGTCCGCGCTGATCTCGGTGGTGCCGAAGCGAGCGTCGGCGACCGCCGAGGCCAGGGTCGCGGACTCGGCGAGGCCGGGTCCGCCGTCGAGCACGGTGGAGACCGGGGAGCCGACGGTCACACCCGGCTTGTCGGAGACCAGGCCGGGCGTCCAGCCGACGTGCCCGGCGCGGATCACCTGCGGGCCCGCCGTGAGGGCCGCCGAACGGCCGGTGACGGTCCAGCCGCCGTCGCCCACCTGGTCGGTGGACCGCGAGTCGGTCACGGACACGGTCGGCAGGGTGCCGGTGGAGCGGAGCCGGTCGCCCGCGTTGCGGGCCTCGCCGAGCTGGATCGCGTCGCCGTAGTCGGCG
Organism: Actinoalloteichus hoggarensis; assembly: GCF_002234535.1. NCBI lineage: Bacteria > Bacillati > Actinomycetota > Actinomycetes > Pseudonocardiales > Pseudonocardiaceae > Actinoalloteichus > Actinoalloteichus hoggarensis. Next base: position 3,110,392 of record NZ_CP022521.1, on the reverse strand, counting down.
ACCGACAGGGTCAGTCGGCCCGGTTCCTGGGAGTCCTCACCCGGCACGGTCGCGCGCATCGGAATGCCGTCCTCGTCAGGTCCGTCGGCGTAACCCCAGGCGTCGAACATCATGGCGGCGACGTCGACGTTGTCCAGATAGGCGCCGCGCACCGGGTCGACCCCGGTGGCCCAGGCGGCGAGGTCGTCCGCGCCCGCGCCCTTGGCGAACAGCGGAACCAGCTGGTTGGTGTGGTCACCGGAGAACCACTTCTGATCGGGGAGCTGCCCCTTGGCGCCGGTGATGGGCGTCCAGTTCGGGTTGGAGCGGCTGCCGTCGAGGTACCCGGTCTCGTGGTCGGCGGTGACGATGACGAGGGTCTCGTCCCAGCTGCTCTCGGTCTCCACCCAGTCCACGACGGTCTCGACCGCGCGGTTGAAGTCGACGGTCTCCTCGATGTTGCGGGTGGTCTCGTTGGCGTGACCGGTCCAGTCGATCGCGCCGCCCTCGACCATCAGGAAGAGGCCGTCCTCGTTCTGCGACAGGACGTTGAGCGCGCCCTGGGTCAGCGTCGGCAGGTCCGGGACGTCGTTGGCCGGGACCTCGAACGGCAGCACGCCGTCGACGTCACCCGACCGAGCCTGCTGGAGGGTGGAGGCGACCTGCGTCAGGCCGAGGTACTTCTCCGGCAGCCGCTCGCCCGACGCGACCGCCTCGAAGTCGGCCTTGTCCTCGATCAGCTCGAAGGCGGTCTGGCCGTCCTGCAGACGGTTCCAGCTGCGCTCGCTGAGGTAGTCGTAGCGCGGTGTGTCCAGCAACTGATGGTCGTCGTCGTAGAGCGGGTGGCCCGCGCCGACGATCACGTCCAGCGGACCCGCCAGCATCTCGTCGGAGATCTCGTGCAGGGCGTTTCGGCTGCCGTTGTGCGCTCCCCAGGACGCCGGAGTGGCGTGGGAGAACTGCACCGAGGTGACGACGCCGGTGGCCTTGCCGATCTCGGCCGCCCGCTCCGCGACGTTCTTGACGGCGGTGCCGTCGGGGTCGATCCCCAGGGCACCGTTGTTCGTCTTCACGCCCGTGGCCAGCGCTGTGCCCGCCGCGGCCGAGTCGGTCGCCCCCGAGGCGACCCAGTCGAAGTCCGACCAGGCGGCCACGGGGTCGTACTCCGCGCGCCCGTTGGCGGAGTGCGTGGACATCGCGACCTGGACGGGGAACGACTCGAACACCTGCGACGCGGTGCCGGGCAGGTGTTCGACGGAGCCCGTCGCCGGGTCCACAACCACCTGATGGTTGCTCGTGCCGTGCTCGTAGAGGCTCGCGGCATCGACATGGTTGTAACCCATGCCGTCACCGATGAGCAGGATGATGTTCTTCGGCCCGTCGACCTGGGCCGCGGCAGGACCCGCCACGGCCAGCGTCAGACCGACCATGGTGATGCCTGCGCCTGCCAGGGACAGCAGGCGTCTGGGAGTGCGTTTCGTCATCGTCTCGTTCCTGTCGGAAGCCTCCGAGGGGCCCGCACCCGGTGGGTGCCGGCCGGAACAGAGCCAATCGGCCGAACCGAGCGAGGACGTGAACCCTCGAAGACGCGGATGAGAAATCGGGGCGACTTTCCCTTCCTGACTACCCGATCACCAGGGCGAAGGGAACACCGCGCTGCCGTTCGGCCACGGTCCGTCGAGACGCGACCAGTATTCCCGCCGAGACGTCAATGTCGTGTCAAGACAGGCGGACCAGACCGGCCGGGCCTCGAATTCGGCCGGAGCGCGGTTCGGGCGGGGTGAGCCCGAGGCCCCGACGGCGCGGCGAACAGTGCCGCACCGCCGGATCGATCCGCCGCGAACGGCGCCGCCCGGCTCGACGACGTCCGCGGGCGGCGGACGGTGAGACCGGGCGAGGCCGATCGTCCGTGTCGGGAACGCCCGACGCCGAGGCCTGCGGCCGTACCTCTGGACTCAGCCCCCGAACATGGACGTCTCGGACCGCGTGAGCCCGGGGACGACAGCCGGTCTGGGCGTGCCCACGCCCTCGGGTCTCCCGCCCCAGAAGCCGAACATCGTGCCTGCGACGTCGACGTTGTCCAGATAGGCGCCGCGCACCGGGTCGACCCCGGTGGCCGAGGCGGCGAGGACCTCGGAGCCCGCGCCCTTGGCGAACAGCGGAACCAGCTGGTTGGTGTGGTCGATGGAGAACCACTTCTGATCGGGGAGCTGCCCCTGCTCACCGGTGATGGGAGTCCACGTCGGATTCGAACGGCTGCCGTCGAGGTACCCGGTCTCGTGGTCGGCGGTCACGATGACGAGGGTCTCGTCCCAGCTGCTCTCGGTCTCCACCCAGTCCACGACGGTCTCGACCGTCCGGTTGAAGTCGACGGTCTCCTCGATGTCGCGGGCGATCTGGTTCGCGTGTCCCGCCCAGTCGATCGCGCCGCCCTCGACCATCAGGAAGAGGCCGTCCTCGTTCTGCGACAGGACGTTGAGCGCGCCCTGGGTCAGCGTCGGCAGGTCCGGGACGTCGTTGGCCGGGACCTCGAACGGCAGCACCCCGTCCACATCGCCCGACCGAGCCTGCTGGAGGGTGAAGGCGACCTGCGTCAGGCCGAGGTACTTCTCCGGCAGCCGCTCGCCCGACGCGACCGCCTCGAAGTCGGCCTTGTCCTCGATCAGCTCGAAGGCGGTCTCGCCGTCACGCAGCCGATCCCAGCTGGCCGCGCTCAGATACAGGTGTCGCGGCTCGTCGAGGAGCTCGTTGTCATCACCGTACAGCGGATGGCCCGCGCCGACGATCACGTCGAGCGAGCTGTCGATCATCTGATCGGAGATCGCATGCAGATCGCCGCGATCGGCGCTGTGCGCTCCCCAGGCCGCGGGAGTGGCATCGGAGAACATCACCGACGTCACCACCCCGGTGGCCTTGCCGATCTCGGCCGCCCGCTCCGCGACATTGGTCACGACGGAGCCGTCGGGGGCGAGCCCCACCGTGCCGTTGTTCGTCTTCACGCCCGTGGCCAGCGCTGTGCCCGCCGCGGCCGAGTCGGTCGCCCCCGAGGCGACCCAGTCGAAGTCCGACCAGGCGGCCACGGGGTCGTACTCCGCGCGCCCGTTGGCGGAGTGCGTGGACATCGCGACCTGGACGGGGAACGACTCGAACACCTGCGACGCGGTGCCGGGCAGGTGTTCGACGGAGCCCGTCGCCGGGTCCACAACCACCTGATGGTTGCTCGTGCCGTGCTCGTAGAGGCTCGCGGCATCGACATGGTTGTAACCCATGCCGTCACCGATGAGCAGGATGATGTTCTTCGGCCCGTCGACCTGGGCCGCGGCAGGACCCGCCACGCTCAGCGTCAGACCGGTCATGAGGACACCCGCCGCCGCGAGGGCGGGCAGACGTCGGAACACTCGATTCGTCATCGTCTCGTTTCTGTCGACAAGGCCCCCACGAGACGAGCGTCCGCCGCCGCACCGACCCAGCGGGCCGGGATCGAGCACGAGCGCCGTCCCCGAGGGCACGGGCGGACGGTGTCGGTGACTTCTCGATCATCACTACCGGCTCGCGGTGCGAAAGGGAACAGTGCACGTCCGGCACCGCTACGCGGAACCGCCCGCCCCGACGACGACGACGGCCGCTGACCAGCGAGCACGCGGCGACGGCGCGCCGGTTCGGATCGCCGACGCGGTCGGCGTCTCCGGTGTGAACGACCGTCACCGGAGTACACGGGGATGCCTCGGCGTCCGTCTGGTCGTCTCGCGACCGCGACGCGAATCAGGGCGACGCCCGGGTTCGGCGGGCGGCGTGCCGCCACGGTGTTCGACAGGGCCGCGTACGTCCCCGGCGCCGCGCCTAGCCCGCGCCCAAGCGGAGGCGGCCGAGCGCCCGACACCGTGCGCTCAGCGCCTCCACCCGCGCGGTCAGGCTGCCGACGTCCTGACCGGACCCCGCGTCCGTCTTCGTGATCTCGCCGAGCAGCTCCGTGTAGTCCGACGCCACCTGCCGGTACCGCTGGGCGAACTCGCGACGCACGGCCGCGGTCCGCCGAGACATCCGGGCACCGCGGCGCCCGGTCCTCGTCGTGACGAGCGAGTACTTCCCGTCGAGCGCGATGATCTGCTGTGCGAGCACGCCTGCGGCGGCGCTCAGCTCGATCCGGGCGTCGTCGAGCGTGTCCCGTTCGGCACGTCGAACGGCGGTCGACCGGCCTGCCCGATAGGCGGTCACGTACATCAACGACGAACCGGCGACCACGGCCAGCAGCGCCGCGCCCGCGATGAGGTAGCGGGGCAGCGACGGGCTGATGGTGCGGGCCCCGTCGGGCACGGTCCCCGCCTTCACCAGTCCGTCGTAGTTGATCGCGATCAGCTTCATCGCCTCCAGCGGCTGATCGACGAACGGGTCGATGCCGCTGCCGATGACCGTCTCCGCGACGGCGGCCCGGCCGAAGTTCTCGTCGTCGGCACCGGGCAGCAGCGCGCAGCCGTAGGTGTCGAACTCGGCTCCGTTTCTGCTGATCATCAACGCCACGGTGCCGTCGGCGGCCCGGCGCACCCCGTCGCAGCCGCTTCGCAGATCCGCGCCGGGTTCGAGGAACGCCACGGTCACCCGGCGATTGCCGATGATCCGTTCCGCCGCCGCCTCGTCGAGCTCGACGCCGGGAGCCGCGTAGACGGCGGACGTACGGAGGTCCCTGGCCACCGGGCCGTCCAGGATGCCCGCGGAGAACGACGCCCAGCCCGCGAGGATCAGGCAGCCCAGGACGGCACGGCCGAAGGGCGAGGTGAACAACGACCGTAGAAGCCTCATGCCTGCCTGCCCTGGAGACGGAGGTGGGGGCGGTAGTCGGCTCGACCCATCGCCGAGGCCGTGGCGTCGAGTTCGGCCTCGGCCTCGTCCAGCAGTTCGTGGACGTGGGCGGCGGGCAGGTTTCGCCACAACGCCGAACGGGCGGCCTGCAGACCACTGATCGCTCTGGTCAGCCCGGGATCGCTCGTCTCGTCGGTGAGCGCGGACATCTCCACGGCCAACGAGGTCAGGCCCGCCAGCCTGCCGGGCGGTGCCGTGTGCCGGACTCGGCCGCCCCCGGCGGACTCGACCGAGGGCGGGCGCAGCAGCGACCGCGTCGACAGCGCCAGGAAGGCCAGGACGCAGGCGGCGAAGAGCCACGGCAGAGCGGGCAGCGCGACGCGCAGCGGGTCGAAGGGCAGGTATGGCAGCGGACGTTCGAACAGTCCCGCATACCGCACGTCCGTCACCCGGTTGAGGTAGACGAAGAGGATGTTGTCCTGCGGGTACGCATAGGTGCCGATGCGTTCTTGGAACCGGCTGTAGACGCTCGTCGCGACCACCTCGGCGAAGTTCTCCGCACCAGGGCCGTGGTATTCGATCCAGTAGCCGTACATCACCACGATCGAGGTGTCCGGGAACAGCTCGGCGAGAGCGGGTCCGTACCGCACCATCGGCTCGCCGAACGGCTGCCGCGGCAGGGCGACGTACAGCGCGCCGTCCGGGAACGCCGACGCGGCGGCCTCCTGCGGGACGTCGGTCAGCGTCGCGCCCTCGGCCACGTGGACACCGGTCTCCCGCAGATCGGCCACCACCTCGGTCAGTTCCGCCTCATCGGGACCACGCCGCGCGAGCGGGCCGTCGGCATCCTCGAGATCCGAGTCCTCGAGACCCGACTGCTCGGGATCCGGTTCCTCCCGTAACGCGGCGATCAGGGCGGTCAGCATTTCCGTCACGTCGCCGGTGGCGAACCGCGCCTGCCATTCCGGAAGGGTGGTGCTCGACACGCCGTAGAACCCGCCGCTCACCTCGGTGCCGACCACCCGGATCGTCGCGCCTTCGACGTCGCGTACCCGGTCGCGCTCCTCCTCATCGAGGCCGGGTGGCGCCACGAGAATGCGGACGTCGGAGTCGCCGATCGCCTCCTGCACGCGATCCTCGTCCCACTCCGCGATCGCGCCGGGCAGGCGCACCACCGGATCGGCTGCCACCAGCGCCGCCATCTCCTCGACCGACGGCACGCTCGCCTCGGCGAGTTCACCCGCCGAACCCTCCGGTACGCCGGTCGTCGCGGCGGGCGACCGTCCGTAGCTGACGTCGATGCTCTGCCGCTGCGCGAGAAGGAAGATCAGCAGGATGATCGCGGCCACGGCGAGCGCTCCCCATCGGAGCCATTGGTACCACCGGGAGATCAGGCGTTCGATCAAGGCCGTGCCTCCCGCCACAACCGGTCCGCACGCCGAGCCTGTTCGGTCGCCGCCGCGGCCGCCGCCACGCCACCGCGCGCCCCCGCGGTCAGTTCCGCACGAGCCAGCAGTTCCGCCGCCTCCGGAACGTCGGCGACACAGGCGTCTCGACTGACCGAGGCGGCGGCGATCGCCGCCCGCGCGGTGGACCAGGCAAGCAGCCGCCGCCGCCTCCTCGCCCGTGCCCGCGGCAGCAACGCCGAGAGGAAGCCGGCCACGACGAGCACCGCTCCCCCGACCGGCCAGACCCACCAGTTCACGTCATCCACCCCAGGAATCCGGCAGCGCAACGCGGTGCGTCCGCGCCCGATCGATCTCGCGATCGGCCCGACGTCCTCCGCGGAGGACGACAGGCGGTTCGCACGCCGACGACGCCCGAGTCGTGGCGGAGCGCGGCACCTGACCTGCGCTCAGGCAGGAGAATGCCACGGGCCGCCTGTCGAGCACCTCGTCTCGAACCGAATCGATGGCGGCCCGTGTCCTTGCGCGCTGTCAGCGGGCGGTTCGCAGGCCCTGGGGAGGCGCGTCGGCCGGGTCGCCCACCGTCGGAGCCGTCGCGCGGAGCCGCGCACGCCGCCTCACGCGACGTCGACACGTCGACGCCCGATGAGCGCGCCGGGAGCCGGTCGTCCGCGGATCGGTGGAGCGGCGATCAGCGGCCCGTACACGCCTGAACCGCGCCGGTCATCCCTCGGCCGCCATCGACGACGGCCGGCGGCCGGGGAAGTCGTCCACCGACCGAACGGCCGGCAGGAGTCCGTCGAGCAGCCGCAGCCGGTGGGCGTCAGCGCTCTCCGGTGCGGCGGTGAAGGCCATCAACACCGGCCCGGGACGACCGGGCAGCGGATAGGCGTCCCAGTCCAGGGTCAGGCGGCCGACCATCGGATGTCGAAAGGTCTTGACGCCGCTGGTCTTCTCCCGGACGTCGTGCCGAGCCCACAGCCGTCGGAAGTCCTGGCTGCGGACGCTGAGCTCGCCGACGAGGCTGCGCGCCCTCGGGTGATCCGGCTCCGCGGCGACCGAGGCCCGCAGCATCCCGATGTACTCGATGGCACTGGCCTCCCAGTCCGGACAGAGCTCCCGCGCGTCCGGATGGTGGAACAACGCCGACAGCACGTTCCGCTCGTGGTCCTCAAGATCGTCCAGGCCGCCGAAGAGCACTCCGGCCTGCCGATTCCAGGCGAGGACGTCGAGGTGGCGGCCCAGGACCATCGCGGGCCCGCTCAGGGTGTGCAGCAGCCTGCGGGTCGTCTCGGGGACCCGCTCCGGCGTGGCACCCCGACCCTTCGGACGACTCGGGCGTCGGACGGCGCGGGCGAGGGTGTGCAGGTGCCGAGTCTCGTCCCCGGTCAGGGCCAGTGCCCTGGCCAACCCGTCGAGCACCTCGTCGGAGGGACGCAGATGACGCCCCTGCTCCATGCGCTGGTAGTAGTCGGTGCTCACCCCGGCCAGCAGGGCCAGCTCCTCACGACGCAGGCCCGTGACCTTTCGACGCGAGCCCGGTTCCAGCCCGACGTCCTCCGGGCGCAGCCGGGCGCGCCGCGCCCGAAGGAACTCCGCGAACTCACGGGAATGACTGTCGTCCACCGCACCAGTCTGCGCCGAGCGGCACCCGGTGGGTAGGTCTGGGATTCCCAGGCAACACGTGACGACCCGGATTCACCGACCAGCTCGCAGAGTCGACGTCGAGGCCGCGAACCGCTCTCGGTCTGTCCGTTCACCTCATATCAATGGAGACTGTCGTGACTCTTCCCCCGCTCGCCGCCCCGCGACCCCGTCCCGCGTTCCTCGATGAGGGCCCGCTCGGGCTGTTCATCGGCGGACGCCTGCGGCAGGCACAGGACCAGGCGACTCTCGCGACGATCGATCCCACCACCGAGACGATTCTGACCGAGGTCGCGGCCGCGGGCGTCGCCGACGTGGACGCCGCCGTCGCGTCGGCACGGGCCGCCTTCGAAGCCCCGTCGTGGTCCGAGATCAGTCCCCAGGCACGCGCCGGCCTGCTGTACCAGGTCGCCGACGTCGTCGAAGCCCACCGTGAGGAGCTGGCGACGCTGGACACCCTCGACATGGGCGCCCCGCTCGCGGGAAGCCGGTTGATGGTGGACCACGCGGTCGAGGTCTTCCGGCACTACGCGGGCTGGCCCACCAAGATCTACGGCCAGACGGGACCGAGCGACGGTTCCCGGCTGGACTACGTTCTTCGCGAGCCGCTCGGGGTCGTGGGGGCGATCATCGCGTGGAACGGCCCCATGCTCCAGGCGTCGTGGAAGCTCGCGGCCGCGTTGGCCACCGGCAACACCGTGGTCCTGAAGCCCGCCGAGCAGAGCCCGTTGAGCGCGCTGCGGCTCGCCTCGCTGCTCGCCGAGACGGACCTGCCCGCCGGCGTGATCAACGTCGTGACCGGCACGGGCCCCGTCACCGGTGCTGCCCTGGCCGGGCACCCCGACGTGAACAAGGTGTCCTTCACGGGATCCGGACGGATCGGCAGGCGTGTCCTGCGCGGCTCGGCCGACACCCTGGCCCGGGTCACCCTCGAACTCGGCGGGAAGTCGCCGACCATCGTGTTCGCCGACGCGGATCTCCCCGCCGCCGCGGCGGCCGCGGCGGCGGCCTTCTGCGCGGGCAGCGGACAGGGCTGTGTCGCGGGGACCCGCATCCTCGTCCAGGAGTCGATCCGCGAGGAGTTCGGTGCGCTCCTGACCGCGGAGCTGAGTCGATACGTGCCCGGCGATCCCTTCCACCCGCACACCGTCATGGGACCGCTGGCCTACCGGGAGCATTTCGACCGGGTCCTCTCCTATCTCGACGTGGCTCGCGAGGAAGGCGCCGAGATCATGCTCGGCGGCAGGCCACTCGGCGACAGCGGGTTGTTCGTGCCGCCGACGCTGATCGACAACGTCACCAACGACATGCGCATCGCGCAGGAGGAGGTGTTCGGCCCGGTGGCGGCGATCATGTCCTTCACCGACGTCGAGGATGCCGTCCGGCTGGGTGACGACACGGTGTACGGGCTCGCCGCATCCGTCTGGACCAGAGACGTGTCCACCGCCCACCGCACCGCCGCCGCGCTGCGCGCGGGCACGGTATGGGTGAACACCTGGGGAGAGATGAGCAGCGGGACACTGCCCTTCGGCGGTGTCAAGGAGTCCGGCATCGGTCGTGAACACGGCACCGACGTCCTGGACGCCTACACCGAGGCGAAGACGGTGATGGTCCGCCTCTAGAAGGCTCTGGCGCTGAAACGGCTCGACGCCCGAACGGATCGGCCGGGTGGGGCGGAACCCGTACCGGTCTCCGCTTCCATCAACCGCCATCGCGCGGGTCCGTTCGGCGGTCCGGCGACGCTGCGCCGTCCACCCCATGGGGACAGGCGGCTCCCTGGTCGAGAAGGTCAGGGGGCCGCGGGCGTACCGGGTTTCATGTCCCGCGCGGCCTGCGCGGGCGCGGGGCGGGTCCCGTCGTTGAGTCGTCGATCCCACTGGGCGTCGACCTGCCGTCGTATCGAGTCCTCGTTCTCGACGGGCAGCACATGCCGGTAGCGGGTGTCCTCGCCCAGCAGCACGCGCACCGTCGCCTCGAACACCGGCTCCGGGTCGAACTGCTCGTGAGGGAAGGCCAACGTCGAGTGGTCCACCAGCCGGTCCGACGGATCGTCACGCCAGGTCTTCCATGCCTCGAACATCGTGTCGTTGAACCCGGTGAGGAACGGCCCCGGGTTGATCGTCGCCACGGTGACGCCGAACTCCGCGAGTTCCTGATCGAGTGCATCGGCGAAGGCCTCGAGAGCGTGCTTCGACCCGGAGTACGCTCCGGTGAACGGATCGGTCATCAGCCCGGCGACCGAGGACATGAAGACGATCCGACCACCGCCCTTCCGAGCCATCCGCTTGGCGATGCCCTGGGTGAGCAGGACGGGCCCGAAGACGTTGACCTCGAACTGTCTGCGTAGGCGTTCGGCCGGGATGTCCACCGTCGCGCCGCCTTCCGCGATGCCCGCGTTGTTGAGCAGCACGTCGACATCGAACCGCACCGCGCGTTCCCGATCCCCGGGATCGGTCACGTCCAGGCGCTCCACCCGCAGTGCCACGCCGCGATCCCGCGCGGCGTCGCGCAGGGCCGCGACCTGCGCGACGATCTCCACTCCGGCGATCACGTCATGGCCGCCCGCCGCCAGCCGCAGGGCGACCTCTCTGCCGAAGCCGGTGCCCGCACCGGTCACGAGGATGGTGTCCGTCATCGTGCTGCTCCTCTCGGTGTTCCTGCCTGGGTACTCGTCGGTTCGCGTACTCGTCCGGTTCGCGAGGTCCACGCGGCGCCCGCATGCGTCGACGGTCGCGACCGCGCCGAGCCGACGCCGCCGAGAAGCCCGCGGACGGGTGGTGGACGCGGGGCGACGACCAGACACTCCGGCGCCCCGCGTCGTCGGTCACGGCTGGAACAGCACCTTGACGGCACCGTCCTGCTTCTTCTGAAACATCTCGTAGGCCTGTGGTGCGGCGGCGAGCGGAACGTGATGCGTCGCGAAGGAGTCGACGCCGAGCGGATCGTCGTCGTCGAGCAGCGGCAGCAGATCCTCGACCCAGCGATGGACGTTGGCCTGCCCCATGTGCAGTCGGATCTGCTTGTCGAACAAGGTCAGCATCGGCATCGGGTCGGCCATCCCGCCGTAGACGCCCGACAACGAGATCGTCCCGCCCCGTCGCACGACGTCCACGGCCTGATAGAGCGCGTGCATCCGGTCCAGCCCGGCGGTCTGCATCAGCTTCTGCGCCACCGGAGCGGGCAGTCGGCCCACGAGACGCTGGGCGATCCCGGCCACGGGCGAGCCGTGCGCCTCCATCCCCACCGCGTCGATCACCGAGTCCGGCCCGCGCCCGTCGGTCAGATCCCGCACGGCGTCGGCGAGGTCGTCGTCGTGATCGCGCAGGTCGATGGTGTGCACTCCCCTGCCGCGTGCCCTGGCCAGCCGGACGGGCACCCGGTCCACGCCGATGACCAGCCCCGCCCCGCGATGCAGCGCGATCCGGGCGGCCATGTCTCCGATCGGGCCGAGCCCGAGTACGACGACGCTGCCGCCGTCGGGGATGTCCGCGTACTCGACGGCCTGCCAGGCGGTCGGCAACACGTCCGACAGGAAGAGGAAACGGTCGTCGGCAGGGCCTTGCGGCACCGGGATCGGCAGAGCGTTGCCGAAAGGAACGCGCAGGTACTCGGCCTGCCCACCGGGGACCTGACCGTACAGCTTCGTGTAGCCGAACAACGACCCGCCCATCCCCGCCCCGCGCACCTGGGTGGTCTCGCACTGAGAGTGCAGGCCGCCCGCGCACATGTGACAGGTGCCGCACGAGACGTTGAAGGGCACCACCACCCGGTCGCCGGGTCGCACCGCCGTGACGCCGGAGCCGACCTCCTCGACCACGCCCATCGGCTCGTGTCCCAGGATGTCACCGGGTTCCAGGAACGGGCCGAGCACCTCGTACAGATGCAGGTCCGAGCCGCACAGGCCGGTGGAGGTGACGCGCACGATCACGTCGTCCGGCTCACGCAGCACCGGGTCGGGCACCGTCTCGACTCGCACGTCTCGTCTGCCGTGCCAGGTCACTGCCTTCATGGCGCTCCTCCGTTCTCGGGTCCGGACCCCGACGTCACCGGCGACGGCGTATCGGGCTCGACGGCGGCGATCCTGGCCGCCGCCAGCTTGAAGACGGGTTGCTTGGACACCGGGTCCCAGTCGGTGCGGGTCAGCTCGTTGGCCGCCCGGTGGCCGCCCTCGGGCTCCGACACGTCCCAGTAGCCGTAGTGGAAGGGGAGGCGGACGCCGGGACGGATCTCGCCGATCCGGACGGTCGCGCGGGCCATGCCCCGAGGGGTGGTGATCTCGGCGAGCCGTCCGTCGTCGAAGCCGAAGGCGGCCGCGTCGGAGGCCGCGACCCCCACCCAGACGTCCGGAGCGGCCCGGTCCAGTTCGGGCACGCGGGCGGTCTTGGTGCGGGTGTGGAACTGGTAGAGGCTGCGTCCGGTGATCAACGAGAACGGGTGGTCGGCCGACGCGCCCTCCGGGGCGGAGACGTACGGCCTCGCACGGATCATCGCCCGTCCGTCCGAGTTGTACGCCCGGTGACGTTCGACTTCGATCGGCGTCCCGCTGATCAGGTCGTGGCCGTAGTTCTCGCAGTGCTCCGGTCGCGCGGAGAATCGCCCGTCGGCGTCCAGCCGTTCCGTGCCGTCGGGGTGTCTGTCGTCGCAAAACCACTGCACCGGGCCGGTGGACCGGAGCCGCTCGTGTGTGAGCCCGGTGTAGTCGCACGGCCGTCCCGCGCCGGCCGCCTTCCAGGCCTCGAAGGCCGACTCGGAGTCATGCCAGTCGGGGAAGGGATCGCCCGCCTGGTCACGCAGGTCCAGCCTGCGGACGAAGTCGAGGAGGATGTCCAGGTCCGACCGGGCCGAACCGGGCGGTTCCACCGCCTTGCCGGAGAAGTGGACCGTACGGGCGGCGTTGGTGAAGACTCCGGTCTTCTCATCCCACAACGCGGCGGGCAGGACCACGTCGGCGAGGTCGGCGGTCTCGGTGGGGAAGCCGTCCTGGACCACCAGGGACAGGCTCTCGCCTCGGAGTATCCGGCGGACCCGCCGCGGCTCCGGAAGCGAGACCGCCGGGTTCGTGGCCGAGACCCACAACAGGCCGAGCGTGCCCTCCTCGGCGTACTGCGACATCTTCATCGCGTGGGCGGGGGGCTTGCCGTGATCGAGCTTCGCCCGGTCCATCTTCCACAGTGCGGCCAGCTCGTCGATGTGCTTCGGATTCGCCCAGCCGCGGAAGCCGGTGAGATCACCGTCGGCGCCGCACTCCCTCGCGTTCTGGGCGGTCGGCTGGCCGTTCATCTGCAGTACGCCCGCTCCCGGTCTGCCGAGCGTCCCGCGAATGAGATGGAGAGTGTTCACCTGGACCGCCAGTGTCGCGGCCTTGGCGGCGGGGGTCGTCCTGGGGTCGACGCACAGCAGCGCCGGGGGATTCGGCCCGGCCAGTCGGTCCAGGATGCGCGACCACAACACCGCCTGCGTCGCCGCGACATTATGCCCGAACAGCGCGATCGTGTCCGCATGGTCGACGTCGGTGTAGGAGCCCGGCTGCCCGTCACAGCCGAACGACTCCTTCACGGAAGCCGCCGTGGCCGTGCACGGCCTGGTGATGTTGCCGTCAAGGTGACTCGTGCCCGGTCCACCCCGTGCGATCGCCGCCAGTGTGTAGTACTCCTCGGCGAAGAGCTGACCGCTGGTGTGGAAACCGATCGCGCTCGGGCCGCGCTCGGCGAGCAGTTCGGTGGTGCGCCGCACGATGCGATCCATGGCCTCGTCCCAGGTGGCCTCCACGAGTTCGCCCGCCTCACGGACGAGTGGAACGGTGAGTCGGTCGCGGGAGCCGTTGGCCTGCCAGCCGTAGAGGCCCTTCGGGTCGAGCCTGCCGTGGTTGACGCGGTCGTCGGCGCGCCCTCGGACACCGACGATGCGACCGCGGGCGACTCCCAGCTGCATTCCGTCGCCGTTGGAGTGCAGGACGGCGACGGTCGGAATCCACCGCTCCACGTGCTCCTGCCGCACCCCGTCGACGAGATGGGCGTCCACGCGGACAGGCCACCGCTCGCCCGGACCGTACGGGGTCCGTTCGCCCCACGACTGATCGATCCCTGCCTGGCCGGCCATCGATCTCCCCTCGTCGTCGCGGCGGCGCCATCCGACACGCGAGCTGATCAGCACTGGGCCTACCCGGCGTCCCACCGACCAAACCCGCGGCGCGGGACGGATCTCGGGCGTGGCCGGACCGGCGGACGACGGCGGACAAGTCGATCGGAGGGCCCGCCGGGCGGTTGTCGACCGAGTCAGGCTCGCCACCAGCGGTTCGGTGACGCGGCTGCCTCGAGGCGGAGCGCCGAGCACCGGCACGGTCACAGGGTCCGATGTCGTGCCGTGCCCGGACCGGTGCGGATCAGGAACGACGTCTGCGCAGTGCCTGCGGTCGGTGCACGGCGTCCCGGCCGCTCTTGGCGCTGCGAACGCGATACTGGGGCTCCTCCGCCGAGGCACGGACGGTGCGCCCCGCCGCCTCGGTGTCGTGGGTGATCTTCTCCCGCACCTCTCCTCGGGCGGTGCTGCCGTGGCTGCTCCACTCGACGGCGTCGCCGGGTGTGAACTCTTCTCGTGCCATCATCCGTCCTTCCTCGATCACCTCGACGCCCGCTCGACGCCGCCGGTCGGCGGCGTCGGGTGTATCCGGACGCCGCGGTGCCGTGGCGGGTCGCCTGCCCTGGCGGCAGGGGGCGCGTCGACGGGACTCTGCCGGCGGGACCGGTCAGCGCGCCGTCGCGCCCTCGTCATGCACCGGATGTATGCCCTCGGCGAACTCCTCGACGATCTTCGCGCAGAAGGCGGGCAGGTCGCCGGGGCTCCGGCTGGAGACCAGGCCCTGGTCCGTCGCCACCTCTCGATCGACGACGACCGCACCGGCATTCCGCAGGTCGGTGCGAATGCTCGGGAATGAGGTGAGCGTGCGGCCGCGTGCGACGTCGGCCTCGATCAGGGTGATCGGACCGTGGCAGATCACGCCGACCGGCTTGCCCGCCCGGAAGAAGTCCCGCACGAATCCGACGGCGGCCTCGTCCTGCCGCAGCTTGTCCGGATTCACCGTGCCACCGGGCAGGATCAAGGCGTCGTAGTCGTCGGCGGTCGCCGTGCTGACCACGCGGTCCACCGCGAATGTGTCGGCGGGCTCGATGTCGGAGTTCATCGCCTGGATCTCGCCGGAGGCCACCGAGAGCAACGTGGTCCGCGCGCCCTCCGCCTCGACCGCCTCTCGGGGCTGCACGAGCTCGACCTGTTCGACTCCGTCCGCGGCGAGAATGGCGACCCGATGTCCGTCCAGTCGTCGTCCCATAGTCCTTCCTTCTCCGTTCGGGTGAACTGTCGTCCTCTCGGCGTACCCGGCGCGCGCGGCGACGAATCAGAACCCCACGCCGCCGGGCGGCCGCCGACACACCGCTGTCCTGACGGCCGACGTCTGCCGCCGGACGCGGTTTCCGGCGCGGCCCGGGGAGGCGAGCCTCTGGAGAAGGCGGAGACGAGCCGGGGAGCCGGAGTCTGCAGAGTCCGGGTATGAAGAGTCGGAGTCCGGCGAGACCGGAACCGGACGTCCGCCCGCCGGTTCTCGGCGGCCGTGCCACGGCACGGCACGGCGACGGAGCCGTATCCGAAGAAGAAACACATCTGACATCACCCGGTCGAATCCCCCGACCGAGGGATGACACGACATCAGCGCGACGACTAACTTGTGCATTGCCTGACTTACGCATGGGGAAGCCCATTAATCGAAGACATCTTTCATTCTAGTATCGCCGTTCTTCCGAGGAGCGATCGCCGTGTCACCGGCCTCGACCGCCGGGACGACACGGCCGCCTTCGCGGTCCGAGCGCGATGCCGTGCTGCCCGGTCGCCCACCATGACGTGCGCCGATCCGCGAGCACTTGCCCGGAACACCCGGAGTGTCCAGCCGAACCGACAGCGGCGACCAGGGCCGCCTTTGCACGCCATCTCTCCGTTCCCGGATGTCAGGCGCCACCGAATCGGCGGCTCGACGCATTCACCGCCGTGCCGAGCATGCACGGAGACCGCCGCCCGACCGCGCACAAAGAAAGGCACACCCGTGTCCGATTCATCGACCGGCATTTACTCGGCACAGACCACCCTCCCCAGCCCTCGCACCGTCGCCCCGGTCCGCCCGCTCCCGCCGGACGACGTGTTGGACGGCCACGAGATCTGGCGACATATCCAGCGCGGACTGATCCACCCGTCGCCGTACGCCCTGTTCGCCACCTTCTGGCGGCAGGCGGGCGGCGTCCCGATCAGCCGGGCGCTGCTGTCCAGGGTGATGTCCTCGATCCAGGAGACGATCCAGGAGCGTCATGCCGACGCCAACACGACCGCGGTCGTCGGCGTCGGCTTCCCGCTGTGGCGTGAGATCTGCGAACAGGAGGGCATCGCGCTACCGACGGGCATGGCCCTCCTCTTCCCGGCGGAGTCGGCCGAGGACCCGGCTGCCGGGCTGGTCTCCGCGGTGTTCGAGCGCTCCCATGGCACCTTCGCCGACTCGCAGGCCGATCTGTGGTTCCACCTGAAGTCGGACCGCGACGGCGACTGTCGGGCGGTGTTCGACCTCTTGTCGGAACTGCTGGCGGCGGAGGACTGCGTCGACGCCTCACGGACGGTCTCCCAGGACGCGGCGACCAAGTCGGTGCGCCCGGACAAGCTGGGCGGCAAGGTGCTCGGCTGTCGATTCTCCGAGAACCTCAACAACCCGACGGACCCGGTGACCATCGAGGGTCACACGATCGTCGGCAACGAAGACCCTCCGTACGCGGGCTCCTCCTTCGTCCTGGCCCAGCGCTTCGCCTTCAACTGGGAACACATCCTCAACATGGGCCCGGACCAGATCGAGGACCTGGTGGGGCGTACGGCCGAGGACGTCATCGTGCCGTCCAGGGACGAGCGCAGCCACATCAAGTGCTCGCGGGCGCAGGACGACGCGGGCGACACGATGCGCATCCTGCGGCTCGGTCTGCCCTACGGCACGTCGAGCGCCGTCCACAGCGACGATCTCCGGCACAAGGGCGCGAGCCTGCGCGACGAGCAGGGCGTCTACTTCGCCGGATACGCCAAGAACGTCCGGGTCCTGGAGTCGGTCATGGCCACGCAGGTGGGCGACCGGCCCGGATACATGGCCGATCGGCTGCTCACCTCCGCACACGCCGACATCGGCGGCTTCTATTTCGTTCCCAACCAGACCATGCTGGAGCTGGAGCCGACCACGCTGGCGAACCTCGCCGACGTGGGCTGGGACGAGGTCCCCGGAATGGACTGGAACCGTCTCGATCGCCACTTCACCGAGCGTTCCGGCAACGGCTACCAGTACTACAACCATCGCGACTATCTGTTCCACATGGCGACGATGTCGGGTGCGGAACGCCTGCGGTCCCTGCCGCCGTCCAAGCGGGTGCTCCGCCTGCTGAGCAAGACCTTCTCCCGTTGGCAGGACAACTGGTACTTCGACCGGGTTCAGCCGGAGCCGGGTCATCTCGCCGAACTCCTGGAACGCGAGTTCGATCGTGAACGCGCGATGGAGATCATGAGTCGGCCCGTGATGGAGCGCATGGGCTGGGCCGTGAAGCTCAGTCTCGGCAGCGTGTTCGCCTCCACGGAGTACGGCTTCCGTGGGCGTCGGCGTGATGCCGAGGGCAACTGGGTCAACGGAGCCGACACCTACCACCTCGATCCCCTGGAGATCATCGTCGGCGGCATGCCCAGTCTGGGTCTCGGCCAGGGCAAGTACGTCGTCGACTACACCCGCGACGACGAGAAGCTCGGTCACTTCTTCCAGAATCTCAGCCACGCCTCCGGCGTCGGCCATGTGGTCCCCGACTATCAACGACTGCTCGACCACGGCATCAGCGGCCTCATCGACGACGTCGCGGGCCGACTGGCGGCCGCCGCCGACGAGCAGAAGCGGCAGTTCTATCTGGCCACTCGGCTGGCTCTGGAGGGGGTCCAGGCGCACTGCCTCGCCTTCGCCGACCTGGCGGCCGACACGGCGGCCGGGCTTCCCGCGTCATCGGAGGTCGAGCAGCGCAATCTAGCCGATGTCGAGGCGAGGATGCGCAAGCTGGCGGACGGCCCGCCCGAGACCCTCGCCGAGGCGACGCAGTTGATCTTCACTCTGCACTCGTGCCTGCACCTGATCGGCGAGCCGACGGCGATCGGCAGGCTCGACCAGCTTCTTCAGCCCTTCTACGATCGCGATCTCGCGCTCGGCGAGATCGACGACGACCAGGCGCAGGAGATCATCGACTGCCTGTGGGTCAAGCTCGGCGAGAACGTGTTGTGGAACCGGGGTTTCGTCGATGACAACCAGCCCTTCGGCAACATGGCGATGGGCGGGGCGAGCGGCAGCTATCCGCAGGGTGGGTCCAACAATCAATGGGTGCAGCAGATCACCGTCGGCGGCACGGTCGCCGACGACACGCCCGGCAGCGGCAGGCCTGCCTACAACCGCCTGACCATGCTCTGCCTTCGGGCTGCCCGCAGGCTGCCCTTGAACGCCCCGTGCCTCTCGCTACGGGTACGACCGGACATCCCGCAGGAGTACCTGGACGAGTCGGCACGCGCCCTCCTCAGCGGTGGCGCCCATCCGATCCTGATCAACGACGAGAAGGTCATCCCCGGGCTCGTTCGCAGTGGTGAGGACATCGGCTCGGGCAGCGGACCGACGGAATTCACGCCGGTCGCGGAGAAAGCAGGTGAGCGGTGGCGCAGCACCGTGCCGCTCAGCGTAGCCCGCGACTACGCATGTGACGGCTGTTACGAGCCGCAGTTCGTCGGGAAGAACTGGTTCACCCTCGGCAACGTCAACACGCTCCAGGTGTTGGAGGCCACGCTCAATCAGGGGAAGTCCTGGCTGACGGCGGGACCGATGTACTTCCGGGGCCAACGAGTGTCGTTCACCTCCCCTAAACCGACCCGGATCTCCTCTTTCGACGAGGTGCAGGACCTGTTCTTCACGCACCTGTCCTGGATGTACGCCAAGCAGGCCGACGGCGTGCTGGGGCTGTACGGGAGGATGAGCGAGGTGTGCCCGTCGCCGCTGTTGTCGGTCTTCGTCGACGACTGCGTCGAGAAGGGCATGGACTACTACGCGGGCGGCGCCCGGTACAACGTCCTCGCGCCGTGCTTCACGGGTCTGTCCAACACCATCAACTCGCTGTACGCCGTGCGTCACCTCGTCTTCGATCCGGCCACGGCGGTGACCTCCCTTCCGGAGCTGGTCGAGGCGTTGATGTGCGACTGGGGCGAGTCGATGGTGGAGCCGTTCACGAGCAGCCTGGCGGGCGCGGGCCGGGTCGCCGCCCGCGCCGAGCGCTTCCGTGACCTGCGCGAGGCCGCGCTGGCGCTGCCGAAGTACGGGCGGGGCCACCCCGAGATCGACGCCTTCGGGAACGACTTCCTGCAACGGATGTCCACCACGGTGCTCAGCGTGTTCACCGATCCCGCCGCTCCGACCGCACGCACCATGGTGGAACTGGCCCGGCGATACGGCACCGCGGAACACCCGTTCGGTCTGCAGCTGCAACCAGGAGTCGGCACCTTCGAGAACTACCTGGAGTTCGGTGCCCAGGTGGGCGCGTCGGCGGAGGGACGCCGATCGGGTGAACCGCTGGCCACCGACCTCAGCCCCACACCCAGTCCGGGCGACCGGCCCGTCGATCACCAGGAGGTCGACTTCCTGGCAGCCTTGCGGAGCCTCAGCGGCGCGGGCACGGCCGACTTCTGGGATACCGCGCCCACCGACTTCAACATCCGGGAGGAGTTCGATTTCACCGCGCTCACCGAGATACTCCGGGCCTTCTGTCAGGGTGCCGGATCGAATCTGCTGACGGTGACGTGCGCGAACCCGGAGACGTTCGCGGCGGCTTGCCGTGATCCGGAGAAATACGATCTGCTCCGGGTCCGTATGGGCGGCTGGTCGGAGTTCTTCATCTCGATGTTCCCGGGCCACCAGCGCACTCACGAACGCAGGCCCTTCAGCGTCGAGCCGAAGCGGTAGCCGAGGGGCGGTGTTCGCACGGACACCGCCCCTCGGAACTCCCGTCAGCTCACTCGTCAGCCGCGACGAGCTGGCCGGCGCCGCGGACCCGGGCAGCTCGGCTGACGCATCGGGCCGAACGAGACGACGGGAGCACCGTGGGCGTGATCCGAGCACCAGGCCGAACCGGCGGTAGGGCGGCGACGAACGGCCGAGCGGCTACGACCGGGCGTACGGCCGTCGGGCACGGCCGTCGGGCAGTCGCCTGGCCGGTCACATGGTGCGGCACCGCCTGCGCCGGAGCCGGATCGGGTGCCCGGCATCGGAGGTGGCGATCGGCGCCACGACCATCTCGTCCGCCGTCAGATTCGAGCGCGCAGCTCGGCGACCAACGCGTCGTTGAAGTCAGACCACGCACGGACCGCCCACCGGCCGAAGACGCGGTCGGTCAGGGCGATGCAGGAGACCTTCAGGACGGGGTCCACCCAGAGGAACGTGCCGGACTGGCCGAAATGACCGAAGGTCGACGGAGAGGTGAGTGTCCCGGTCCAGTGCGGCTCCTTGCCGTCGCGGAGTTCGAAGCCGAGGCCCCAGTCGTTGGGACGCTGCATTCCATAGCCGGGCAGCACGCCGTCCCGGTCGGGGAACGCCACGGTGGTCGCCTCGCGCAGCAGCTCGGGTGACATCAGCCGCGGTGTCTGCAGCTCGGCGGCGAACCGGACGAGATCGGCGCCGCTGGCGACGGCTCCCGCCGCCGGGCTGCCCTCAAGCCTCGTGTTCGACATTCCCAGCGGATCCAGCACCGCCTCGGTCAGGTAGGTCGGGAAGGAGATCCCGGACGCCTCTTCCAGCGTCGCCGTGAGCAGATCGAAACCGCCGTTGGAGTAGACCCGCTTGGCACCGACCTCGGCGACGGTCGAGCCGCCGTCGAACGCGAGCCCCGAGGTGTGGGCGATCAGATGCCGCAGCGTCGAGCCCGCCGGCCCCGCCGGACGGTCCCACTCCACCGCGCCCTCCTCGACGGCGATCAGCACCGCGTAGGACGTCAGCAGTTTGGTGACCGAGGCGAGCGCGTAGACACGATCGAGGTCGCCGTGTTGCCCCAGCAGCGTGCCGTCGGCGCCGACCACCGCGATCGCCGCGTGTTCCACCGGCCACTCGGCCGCGATCTTCGGGCTCGTCAACTGCTCCACGCGACAGACCCTACGAGACCCGATCGGCTTCGACCGGCCGACCCCCGACGGCCGTGCGCACCACACGACCGCTCCCCCTCCGGAATCTCCGGATCTCCGGACCGCCGCCCGGTGCGGCGTGCGGATCGGCGGGCTCGGCGTGAGCCCGCCGACGACGGATGCCCGGCCGCACGACGGAGCGGGCCCCCGCTGGTCCTGCGTCCTCCTACCCGACACCGTTTCGATGTGGCGCCGCCGACAGGTCGTCTTCCGTCGTCGCCGGGGCGAACACCTGCGCGGCGCCGCCGGTCACCCGCGACACCGGTTCCTCGTCGACGGCGTTCGAGGCGGGAACGTCCTGCTCCGTCGGTGTCGCGAGCCGGTCATCCGGTCGGGATCGCGTCAGCGCGGCCGACTCTGTCAGAACCGGCCGTCCTCGCCACCGAGGCAGAGGCGGTCCTCGTGCCCGCCCGTCACGCGCGTAGCGGGCACCGCCGCGCCGCCGGGCAGCGAGGGAGCGACATGGTCCGTGCCGTCGGGCCCGAGCCGGCGACGCGCCGCACGGCCCTCCGCCTGGTGTGTGGGAACGGATCAGGCCGTCTCCGTCGAGCGTCGCGCCCCCTCGGCGCACCGATGCGGGTAGCCGCCCGTTTGGGGGCGCTGATTCGGCGAACGGCCGACGGTCAGCCGAACCACCCGTCGAGGAGATCGTTGCGGAACCGCCGCGTCGGATCGTGCTTCTCGAGCAGCGCACGGAAGTCGTCCCACCGCGCGTATCGGCCGCGCAGCACCTCCGGGGACGCCGCGAACAGCTTCCCCCAATGCGGGCGCGGTGCCCACGGGGCGAGTGCTTCCTCGATGCGCAGCACGGCCGCCCCCACCGCTGCGGCGTCGGGCCGCCAGGTGAAGTGCACCGCCACGCTCGGACGTCGGTACGTCGGGCTCAGCCAGTGCTCGTCGGCGTCGATGGTCCGAATCTCCGAGGTCAGCAGCACCGGGGCGAGATCGTCGCGCAGCCCGGCCAACGCCCGCAGCGCCTCGGCGGCGTGCTCACGGGCGACGAAGTACTCCGACTGGAGTTCCGCTCCCACACTGGGGGTGAAGTCAGCGCGGAAGTGCGGCAGCCGTTCGTGCCACGGTCCGGGCTCCCCCAGCTGCGTGGTGCAGTGGTGTGCGGGCTGGCCGGGCACGGGGTGCCGTGCGGTCGTCGCCGTGCGGGCACCGGTCCAGCTCAGGTCCGCGGCCGGAGCGTCGGTGCGGCCCTTCGTCCAGACTTCGGCGGTGCCCTGCCAGGTGGTGAAGACGCTGACGCTGTAGGCACAGGTGAGCACCGCGTCGAGGTTCGCCGTCACCGCGTCCCACGGCATGTCCTGGAAGACGCGCTGCGTCACGTCGAACGTCGGGCACACCGCCAGCTCCATCGCCACGACGACACCCAGCGCGCCGAAGGACACCACCGCGCCCGTGAGGTCCTCGTGCGACGTGTCCAACCGCAGCACCGAGCCGTCGGCCGTGACGACGTCCAGTGATCGAACCAGGCCCGCGAGCGAGCCGATCGTCGCACCGGAGCCGTGCGTCGCGGTGGCGCAGGCGCCCGCCACGGTGATGTGCGGCAGGGAAGGCAGCGCGGGCAGCGCCAGGCCGCGGGCGTGCAGGCGGGAGGCCAGCTCGGCGAGCCGCATGCCCCCGCCCACGCGCACGGTGTCGGCGCGGAGATCGAAGACCGTCGGCAGGCTGTCGAGCGAGATCAACGTCCCGAAGGTGTCGGCGATCCGGTTGAACGAGTGTCCCGCGCCCACCACATGTGCCGAGCGGGAGGTGAGCACCAGCTCCCGGACCTGGTCGACGGAACGAGGCGATAAGACCCGGTCGGCGGCGAAGGTGACGCTGCCGGACCAGTTGGTGCGCGGGGTGAGGGTCACCGCCGTGATTGTGCCGGGTGGCGGGCGGCCGGTCGAGAGGCGCAGGCCAGCGGGAACGGCGACGGCTCGCCGGTCCAGGCAAGGAGCAGGCGGTCGCGCGGTCGCGTGCAGATCAAAGGCAGCAGGCTCGGTCCTCGATCCGCGTCCGCCTGCCGAGGCCGCGACGAGCCGGTCCATGCCGGGCACGATGACGGACGCCGACGGCCACGACTCGATCCCGCTACTCCGCACTCGCGATCAGCGCGGGTCTGGCCACGTTCTCCACCGCCGACCGGAACGACGTCTCGAAGTCATGTCCGATCGCGTGCCCGGCGGCCTCGTACTCGGCGAACCCGGCGGCCAGCGAGTTCACCGAGATCCAGAGCGGGACGGGATCCACCGCGGGTTCGGACGTCCGGCAGGCACGCTCCACGACCAGAAAGGGATGCAGGGTCGCCACGTCTCGGCCCGCGGCGAGCCGAATCACCGGCACCGCGTTCGGGTGCGCGCGGTAGGCGCGGTACAGCGCGCGGGCCTGGGCGATGACCGTCTCGTACGGCGATCGCTCGGCCTCGGCGAGTCGGGCCTCGCTCAAGACGATCTCGGCGACGCCGTCGACGAGATCCTGTCGGTCGGCCACGTGGTTGTACAACGCCATCGGTGTGACGCCCAGCCGCGCGGCCAGGCGCCGTACGCCCAGCGCCGAGGCGCCCTCGGCGTCGATCAGTCGCAGCGCCTCGGTGAGAACTCGCCGTCGAGAGAGAGTCGGTCGGCCCACTGTCATATGTACACTGTATATATGAGCGTGCTGAACGAGCTGCTTGCGGTCGAGAAGCGACTTGCCCACGGCAGCGGCGATGACTACGCCGAGGTCCTCCATGACGACGCACTCGTGATCGTCCCCGGCGCCGTGCTCGACAGAGCACAGTGCATCGCGGCGATGAACTCCTCGCCGGGTTGGGACGAGACGGCCTTCTCCGACACACGGCTGATCGAGACCGTGCATACCGCCACCGTCGCCTACACCTTCACCGGGCGACGCGACGATGCGA
Source organism: Actinoalloteichus hoggarensis (assembly GCF_002234535.1). Taxonomy (NCBI): domain Bacteria; kingdom Bacillati; phylum Actinomycetota; class Actinomycetes; order Pseudonocardiales; family Pseudonocardiaceae; genus Actinoalloteichus; species Actinoalloteichus hoggarensis. Next base: position 3,086,419 of record NZ_CP022521.1, on the reverse strand, counting down.
CCTACTCCGCCACGCTGGCCAGCACCTACCTGCGGCGGGACGGCGACTGGCGCCTGCTCGTCCACCAGCAGACACCCCGCTGAGCCGTCAACCCCGGCCCGCCACGCCGCGAGGACCAGGTGTGGCGGCGACGCAGGGGCCGTCTCGGCCCGAAGGCGGCTGACGAGGTCGACAGGGCGGCAGGATCGCCCACGCGACTCGCGTCGCGTGGTAGAGCGAACCGCTGGTTCGGCGCTCGCGGAGGCACGACCACGCCGCACCTCGCAGGCGGCTCCGCGAACCCCGCGCTTCCCGTCGGCATGGCCGGTGCCGCCCACGGCCGGTCATCACGATCGAGGCGTGCCGATCCGGCAGGCCAGGCCGGCGACCTCACGGCGGCACGGCCCGTGACGACATTCGCCCTCCCGCGCCGCGTCGCGGGCAGTGCGCCGTGCTCGGCCTGTCCGCGACGCCGCGATGGCGAAGCCGGCACGCCGTGGTGGGGGGCCGCGTCGAGGAGGTTCGTCTGCCGTCGGCGGCGGCCATGCCCAGTGCCCGACGCGCGACGATGAGCCCCGCCGCCGGGACGCCGGGACGCCGACGCACCGAGTGACCGGTCGATGATCTCCGACACGGGCGTTCCACCGCGACCGCCCGCACGCCGCTGCGTGCGCTCGCCGGGACGTCGGCGTCTCCAGCCGCCGCGGTCTGGCGGTGTGGACCGGTCCGTGGTCAGCGGACGGCTGCCGTCCGGTCAATGTGACGAACCCCGGCTCGCGCGATCACGGAGACCGCCCGAACCGGGGATTCATCGTCGAGACGCGTCGGCCTCGCACCGGTACGGTCCGAGGGAAGGCGCGCTCAGCCCCGGCCGACGAGCCCCGGTGCGTCGGCGATGAAGACGTCCAGCACGCCGTCGGCGATCTTGATCGACCCCTGCGGTCGGGTCGTGCCGGGAATGGTCTGGATCGCCGCCGCCTCATCGGCCAGTTCCGCCGCGTGGGCGAACGCACGGTCGGCGCCCGCCGGATCGTCCTCGGCCTTGTCGATGCCGTCGACCGCGGCCTCCAGCGCACGGCCCCACAGAGCCAGCGCGTCGAGCCAGGGCCTGGTCTGCGCGGCGAACTCCGGATCGTCGACTCCGGCGCGGATCTGCTCCGACGCGGCGGCCAGCAGCGTCGCGCGTTCCCGGAGCCGGTCGAGCGGCTCACCGTGCGGCTGCCCCCGCACCGCGTCGATCTCGGCGGCCAGCGCGGGCGACTGCGGCTGCCACGGCGCCTCCCCGAAGGTCGGCGCCAGGTGCGAGGTGTCGAAGAACGCGAGCAGCGCACGGGTGGTGGCCGGGTCGCCGGCTGCCAGGTAGTCGGCGGCCGCCCGCCAGGCGGTGTCGGCGTCGTAGCCCCGGCTGTTCCAGGCGAATGCCGCACCGCCGAACAACGCGACCTTGCTCGGGGCCGCCTGGTTCATCGGGTTGAGCACCACGCCGCTGAGCGCCGAGTCCAGCCCGGCCTCCCGCTTGTCGTAGGGCGCGAGAAGCAGCCTGCCCGTGGTCTGGCCGAAGTCGTTCACCGGGTAGTTGTCCCAGAGGTACACCTTGCGGCCCCAGACCCGCGCGGCCTGTTCCGCGTCCGCCACGCTGATCGAGGACGGCACGACGTCGGTGCCGGTCCACTGGATGACGATCCGCTCGTCGAGCGTCTCGCGCAGGACTCGCTTGTACGGCGAGTCCTCGACGTCGGAGTACTCGGTGGGCACCATCTGCAGCGGCCTGGCGTCGGGCAGGGTGTCGAGATATCCGCGTTGGACGGCGTTGAGCAGCTCCGCCTGCGCTCGACCTGCCGCCTCCCGGCCGGGCTCGCCGTAGTGCTCCCGATCACCGGCGCAGTTCCACTCGGTGTAGTCGATGTCGTCGAAGGCGACGTAGAAGCTGCGGACGCCGCGCTGATAGAGCGAGTCCAGCTTGTCGGTGAGGCTCCGGAGGTCGGCCGGATCGCTGTAGCAGACGGACAGTCCCGGCGAGAGGGCGTAGGTGAACTGCACGTGGTGGGTGGTCGCCGCGGTGACGAGTTCCTCAAGCTGGTCCAGTTCCGCGGCCGGGTACGGCTCACGCCACCGTTCCCGGAGGTAGAGGTCGTCCTTCGGCGTGTAGACGTAGGTGTTCGCCTTGACGTCGCCGTAGAAGGCCAGCTGATCGAGGCGGTCCTCGTGGGACCACGGAGCGCCGTAGAAGCCCTCGATGCTCCCGCGTAAGGCCATCGAGGGGTGGTCGACGACGGACACGGCCGCGAGCGCCCCGTCCAGGCCGAGCTGGCGGAAGGTCTGCGCGGCGTAGTACACGCCGTCGCCGTCGTTGCCCGCCAAGGCGACGAGTCCGCCGCGCCCGCGAGCCGTGCTCGCCAGCGAATAGCCCTCGGGGACGAGTTCGTCGGGCCGTTCGCCGCCCGCGTCCGTCAGGGCCCTGGCGACCACCGGCTCGTCGATCCCGCCGACCACCACGGTCAGCGCGCCGCGACCATCGGTGCGGATCTGACGGGCTCCGGCCTTCCGGAGGGTGTCGCGCACGATGTCCTCGGTCGGCTGGTCGACGTCGGCGCCGAGGACGAGCGACACCGTGTGCGGCACGGAGACGTCGCGTCCGTTGGGCGTGATCTGCTGAGGCGTCGGAGTCACGATCGGCACGGTGGACACGGGGGCCTCCTCACCCGCCGTCGCCGCTGCGGACGCGGACAGTCCGAAGGCGGACAGCAGCGCGAACAGGGCGACGGTACGAGACGAACGTGGGAACACGGGACCTCCTGGAGAGTTGGTCCAGACCAAACTCCAGATCAGCACAGCCGCTCGTTCCGGGTCAAGAGCACGTCCTTCAGCCTCGTTCGATGCGGTCGCCCCGTGCTCCCGTTCCGACGGTGGCGACGGCCGTCGCCCGACCGCGCGACATCGGCGCCGTGGACGGCCCCGAACGGTTCGGCGCGCCGTCCTGTCCTTCACCGGACGGCGTGTGGGCAGCGTCGTCACCGCGCCCACGTCACCACCGTCGCCGGCACCGCTGCGCGCGATTCGACGGTGACTTCAGCGGACGGCGCCACCGGTCGAATCGGGCTGCCACAGGCGGACGGACCCGCGGCGGAGAAAGCGGTTCGGCTCGAACCCGCCGGGGATGACAGGATCGGCCGATGTCGACGACCCGAGCCGAGCTGCTGCGCTGGCAGTTCGATCTGACCTGGGCGCTCACCGAATTCCATCTGACCCGGCTGACCTCGGAGGACTTCGACTGGGAACCCGCACAACCCTGCTGGACGGTCCGGCGTGGAGCGGACGGCCGGTGGGTGGCGGACTTCGCCGAGGTCGAGCCCGATCCGGTGCCCGCGCTGACGATCGCGTGGCTCACCTGGCATGTGGGCTGGTGGTGGAGCGTGACGATCGATCACGTTCGGGGCAGACGGCCGCGGGAACGCACCGAGATCGAATGGCCCGGCCCGGGGGAGCCGACGATCGCCTGGCTGCGTGCGCTGCGCGACGAGTGGGCCGTCGTCTCGGCGGAGCTCACCGACGCCGACCTGGACGGCCGAGCGCCGTTTCCCTGGCCGGACAGTCCGGAGTTGACGGTCGCCCACATGCTCGCCTGGGTCAACACCGAGCTGATGAAGAACGTCGCCGAGATCGGTCAGCTTCGGATGCTGCGGGCGGTGGCAGGCGCGGCGCCCGCGGCAGCCGGCTCGTCGAGTCCGCCGCGGTGACGCGGGCGGCCTCGCTCCACGACGGGCGACACTGCCCGCGGGATGCGCGGCGCCCGCGCCACCGGATTCCACGCGCGCGTCGGCCACGATCGACGTCCGACCCGGTCGACACCGGTCAGGACCCGGCGGGACGGAGCCGACGGCGCACCGGCGGTGCCGTTCCGAGCACCGCCGGGCAGGCCGGGCGGGCGGATCAGCAGACGTTGTATCCGCTGTTGACCCGGGTGATGTTGCGGAAGACGATGTTGCGGCCGTTGCAGGGGTTCTCCGTGACGGCGGAGTTCGTCACGGTCAGGTTCTGGATCGTGATGTCGGAGTTGGGGGCGAACTGGGTCCGCGCCGCGAGTCGGATGTCGCCGGGCCCGCGCACGCTGCCGCTCTGGGCGGCGATGGTCACGTTGTGGCAGTTCTCGATCAGGATGGCGTTGTTGCCGGTGTCGGCGATGTCCACGCGGTCGATGACCGCTCCGCCGCTCTCGGAGACACAGAAGATCCCCCGGCCGCCGCCGCGCGCGACGACCTCGCCGACGCGGATGTTCGTCGGGTATCCGCCGTTGACGAAGCCGTTCCGGTTGGCCATCCGGAAGGCCGCGTATCCGGTGCCCGTCCCGGCGCCCTGGCCGTCCACTCTGCCCACGGTGGCGTTGATGGTGTCGTTGAGCAGCAGCCCGGACCCGCCGGTGTCACGGGCCGTGACGGTGCCGATGGTCAGGCCGTCGACGCCGTAGGTCTCGACGGCGTGCGTGCCTGCCCCGGAGACGAAGACGTCGTCGATCCGGATGTTCCTGCTACGCACGCTGGTGTCGCCGCGGTTGTCGATGCGGATGCCGAGGCCGCCGGACAGGCGCATGTCGATCTGGCGGAGGTGGACGTTGGTGACGTTACGCATGAAGACGCCGTACAACGGCGAGCCGGTGACGCTCAGGTTCTGCACCTCCACATCGGTGGTGCCCCTGGAGTAGACGGGCGCCTGGTCGCCCGATCCAGAGCCGGAGACGTGGATGGTGCCGCAGACGTCGAGCGTCGTGTAGCTGGGCAGCGAGATCCGGGTTCCGGCGCTGATCGTTCCGGAACTCCACACCACGACGCGCTCCTTGGTGGTGCGTCCCGGGGAGAGGCTGCCGATGGCCGCCTGCACGGCGGCCCGCATGTCGTTGCCGGTGTAGACGGTGGAGCCGGCCCGGCGCGCGACCCAGTTGCCGCCGTCCAGGTAGGCCTCGGCGTGGAACGAGCCGCCGCCGCACTGGGTGGGGACGTTCCCACTCGGATCCGCTGCGGCGGCGGAAGCCGGTGCGGCGGCCGAGGCCGAGGGCGGTGTGAGCATCGGGCCCACGCCTGCGAGAGTCGCCGTCGCGACCATGGCGGCACCGAGGAGAAGGCGCAGCCTGCGTGATGTCGTCGGTCTGGTCATGGGGTCTCCTTCGCGTGTCGAGTCCGCCGAGGACCCGTGGACGGGCGGCGGATCGGGCGGAGAACTGTCGTCGTGGATCCGGCCGGCCGGGCGTCCGGCCGGATGTCGACGAAAGGCGCGGCCTCGGGACGGGCCTCGCCGAGCGGCGGGCCTGCCGGCGCCGCCACGTGATGTCACCGGAGGGCCGCTGCGGACAGGGCCTCCGTCAGGCGGTCGTGCTCGGTGCGGGTGATCGGCAGGACCGTGCCGTGTCGGGGCGAAGCAGGCAGCTCGTAGCCGCTGGACATCGTCCATCGGCCCTCGGCGAGGTCGGTGGTCTCGAAGGGCACGTAGCCTCGACCGCCGAACTCGTCGATGAACAGGTACCACCTGTCCTCGGTGTTCGACTTGAACACGGTCGGTCCCTCGCCCCGTTCGATGCCGGGGCCGTCCGGAGTCGGCCGCCCGATGCATTCGGCGACCAGTTCCCAGGCCGGGTCGAGAAGGTCCTGGGCGCGTTCGGCGACGAGGTACTCCCCGCACGGGCTGCCCGCGCTCGCGTCGCGCTCGTCCTTGGTGAACCGGTAGTACGTGCCATGGTGTTCGATCAGCGTGGAGTCGATCACCGAGTGTCCTGGGTCCACCCACACCGCGGGTTCGCTGAACTCGACGAAGTCTCGCGTCGTGGCGTAGAGCATCCGGTGGTGGCTGTCACCGACGTGGTCCGGGTCGTCCACCGAATAGAGTTTCGACGCCCAGAAGACGAAGTAGACCTCTCGAACGGGGTCCCAGATCGCCTCGGGCGCCCAGGTGTTGCCCGCCGTCGGCGGGGAGACCTCCACCATCCGTTGATCGGACCAGGTCACCAGGTCCTCGGACTCCCAGATCATGATCGACCGGCTGCCGTGTCGTTGGGCGCGGTCCCAGTCCCCGTCGGCGTGTATCCGGAGGTCCGTCGCGATCAGGAAGAATCGATCGCCTGCGGGCGATCGGATGAGGAAGGGATCACGGACGCCCTGCTCGCCGAGGCCCGAGGTCAGCACCGGTCGACCGCCGCCCAGTTCGTCGAAGGCGAGCGGATCGTCGCCTCGACTCGCCGCGAGGTAGACCTGTTCCCCGTCCGCGGTGTCCTCTCCCGTGAAGTACACGAAGACGTAGCCCGCGTAAGGCTCTTCGGTCGCCGTCGTGGCGGGGGCGGCCGGCGCGAGCACGCCGGTTCCGGTGGCGAGTACGGCGGCCGCCGCGACGGCGGCTCCCCGCCCTCGCCGTGTGCGGCGCGTCGTCGCTGACGAACCGGACATCACAGGTCCCTTCCGCCGACGTCCGCCCACCGAGGGCCGGCTGCTCGACGTCGGCTGTGAATCGTGATCGTGGTCGTGCCTACCGCACACCGTGCGGAGCGGCGTGTACAGCCTCCGGCGGCCTGCCGAGGCCGCCCGAGCGCGAGCCGCCGTACCGACAGCTCGGGGCAGGTGCCGTACCGCTGATCCGGACCGCGCACCGGATCGGGTGCCTCGGTCGATTCGCGGGGTCGTCGCCGGAACCGGTGCGGTGAGCGACGGAACGGCCTGCCGAGGTCGCAGGCGCCGCCGGTTGGATCGGCCCGTCGCGGTCCCGGGGCGTACGAGGGTCGACGACGCGGACCGTGGTCCTCCTCGCCGCACACGGACCAGACGGCGCCCCGCCGATCCGGCCGGGACCCGGGATGCGGCGGCGCCGAGTCACACCGGACACAGGGTCGTCCGTCCACCGGTCGCGGGGCGGGGTCATCCATGACGTCCGAGGCACCGTTGCCTCCCTTTGACGTTCGGTATGTCGAATTTTGATCCTACGGAAAGCGCTTCCAGAAACCGTAATAGGAGAGGGAACATCCGTCAACCATCGGCATCGACCGTTGACAGTCGCCCTGTACAGCGCGGAGAACAGTCGATGCCACACCCTTACTCATCGACCAGTAGAAAATCACCTGCGACGTCACTATTCGATATTTCGAATCGAATTCGCTATCTCGCTGTTTCGGGACGCCCCTCGATGCCGTGCCCCTTCTCCCTCCCGGCTGTCTCAGGCCAGCAGCGCGACGGTCAGGAACAGCACGGGCAGGCTCAAGATCGTCGTGGTGAGCGCGGACTCCCTCGCCAAGGTGACGCCCTGATCGAAACGCACGGCATACCCGAACACGTTCTGCGCCGAAGGCAGCGCCGCACAGACCACGACGGCCAGCAGCGCGTGGCCCTCCAGCCCCAGCAGCAGCCCCAGCAGTAGTGCCAGCAGCGGATGGACGATGTTCTTGATCAGCACCACGGCAGCCAGCGACGGGATGGTCTCCTTGGACCGCCCAGGCAGGGCTGCCCCGTGCAACGAGATGCCGAAGGCCAGCAGCATCCCCGGCACGGCGAGATTCGCCAGCAGCTCGATCGGCGCCAGCACCGCGGCAGGCGGGACCACGCCGGTCGCCGACACGATCAGCCCCGCGGCGGTGGCGACCGCGATCGGGTTCCGCAGCGGCGCGGTCATCGTGCGCAGCAGCGGCGGCCGCGTGCCTTCGGCCCGTTCCGAGAGGATGTCCAGGACGGTGGTGAAGACCGGCGTGAGCACGCCGAGCTGGAACAGCAGGATCGGCGCCATCTCCGCCGCGTCGCCGAGCGCGTAGGCGGCGATCGGCAGGCCGAGGTTGCCTGCGTTGACGTAACCCGCGGCCATCGACCCGATCGCGGTCTCACCGGCGGGCCTGCGCCGCAGCATGCCGACCGGGATGTAGAGCAGACAGGCCAGAGAGCTGGTCACGCCCGTCACGAGCAGCGCGGAGGAGAGCACGGCGCCGACGTCGGCATGAGCCAGTGTGACGAAGAGGAGCGCGGGAGTCGCGACGAAGAACGCCGTCCTGGAGAGCACCTGAGTGGCCGACGGTCCGAGTACGCCGGTCCGCCCGACGAGATAGCCCACCAGGATGACGGCTCCGATGACGAAGAAGCCCTCGATCACGCCGTTCATGCGACAGTCACGTCATGCCACCGTAGGACTGTGACCCCCGTTAAACCGAGTCGGGTGTCCCGTCCAGGAAAACCGTTCACTGAGTGAGCTGAACACGGCCCGGTGCGACCAGCCCCCCCGGCCTCATGCGCTGCCGGACATCGCGGCGGCAATCTGGCGGGCCGCGGAGCCGAGGCGGAAGCCGCCGCGGCGAGCCGCCGGTCACGTCGGCCACGACACCGACGAAAGCCGACCTCTCGGGGTCCGCGTCTGCGGCCGGCGACGACTCGGTTCCGGGACGGCGCCCGAGAGAGCGGGCGACCGGGCTGGACCGCGACCTGCCCCTGTCCGGGCGACCTCCCGTCCACGCCGTCGTGCCGGCGCGGGTGTCCGCCCCACGCCGACGCTCAGTGGTGGAAGGCCGTCTCCGTGGCGTGCCCGCAGTCGGGTGCGGAGCGCAGCTCGGCGAGCACCCGACGCAGCTCCTCGAAGAACAGGTCGGCGAGATCCTGCGTGAAGCCGTTGCGGCAGACGATCCGCAGGACCGAGAGGTCCTGTCGTTCCGCCGGGAAGCTGTAGGCGGGGACCTGCCAACCACGCTCCCGCAGCCGCCGAGAGACGTCGAAGACCGTGAAGCCCTCGGCACGCTCGTTCGTGGTGAAGGCGAACACCGGCAGTTCGTCGCCTCGGGTGAGCAGCCGGAACGGCCCGAGCTCCTCGATCCGGTCCGCCAGCCGAGTGGCCACGTCCCTCGCGGCCTGCTGAACCGCGCGGAATCCCTCCCGGCCCAGTCGGGCGAAGGTGTAGTACTGCGCCGCCACCTCCGCGCCGGGCCGCGAGAAGTTGAGGGCGAAGGTCGGCATGTCGCCGCCGAGATAGTTCACGGAGAACACCAGTTCAGCGGGCAACAGCTCTCGATGCCGCCACAACACCCAGCCCACTCCGGGGTAGACCAGGCCGTACTTGTGGCCGGAGGTGTTGATCGACGCCACTCGCGGCAGCCGGAAGTCCCAGGTCAGTCCCGGATCGAGAAAGGGAGCGATCATGGCGCCGGAGGCCCCGTCGACGTGCACCGGGATGTCGAGGCCGGTGCGTCGTCGTAGGCCGTCCAGCGCCGCGGTGATCTCGGCGACGGGCTCGTAACCGCCGTCGAAGGTGGACCCGAGGATGGCGACGACGCCGATGGTGTTCTCGTCGCACCGCGCGACGGCCTCCTCAGCGGTGAGGTGGAAGCGCTCCCCCGACATCGGCACCAGGCGGGGTTCGACCTCCCAGTATTCACAGAACTTCTCCCAGCAGATCTGGACGTTCGAGCCCATCACCAGATTGGGCCGCCCCGGCCCGTGCCATCGGCGCTTGAGAGCCATGCCCGCGAGCATGCAGGCCTCCGAGGAGCCGGTGGTCGAGCAGCCGATGACATCGGCGGGCTCCGGTGCGTGCCACAGGTCGGCCAGGATGTTCACACAGCGGCGTTCCAGCTCGGCCGTCTGCGGATACTCGTCCTTGTCGATCATGTTCTTGGCCACGCAGTCGTTCATCAGCGCGCGAGCCTGGGGTTCCATCCACGTGGTCACGAACGTCGCGAGATTGAGTCGGGCGCTGCCGTCGAGCTCCAGCTCGTCCCGTACGAGTTGGAGCGCGGCGTCCGGCGGCAGGGGGCCGTCCCGCAGACGCAGGTGGGGTAGCGTGATCTCGGAGCCCGGGTCGGGATCGGCCAAGCCGTGGAACGGATTGCCCGCCCCCTGCGGAGCGGGGTCCCGGCGACGGCCCGAATGCAGCACCATCCCCCGAGCGTAAGTCCGCGAACCGCACCTCGCCGGGGGCATCGCGACCGGTGTCCACGACCGCGGTACGTCCGGTGCGGTGCGGGTTCGATACCGGTGACTTCGACGCTGGTGTGTTCGACTCCGGTGAGTTCGGCTCCGACGATCTCGACCGGCGGGTCGACGCCGACGCGGGCACGCGGCCAGGACCGCGTCCGGTACGCCGGTGGTCGGGGCCGGCTCGCGCGACGAACCCGAGGCGGTCGGTGCGCCGTCATAGGGTCTTCGAGGCAGCGGACACCGGCGGCCGACAACCGCCGGCGGGCAGCGACTCGACGGGCCGTGCCGACCGCGACGCGGGGCCTGCACCGGCTGCGCCCGACTCGCTCGGCAGAATGGTCTCTCATGTCGGCACTCCCGAACGATCTGACGTCCGCGCTCGACGGCGTGCTGACGCGCTTTCCCCGTCCGGTGCTGGGACGATCGGTCGAGCGACTCATCGGTCACTATCGGGAGGGCACCCCGCCCGCGCGGCCGATCCTCGGCTCGGACGTGGACGTCGCGGCCTACGCCTGTTATCGGATGCCCGCCACGTATGCGGCGGTCCGCTCGGTGTTCGACCAGGTCAGCACCGTCGCCCCCGGATTCGCGCCCCGTACCCACGTCGACGTCGGGGGCGGCACCGGAGCCGACGTCTGGGCGGCGGCCGACGCGTGGCCCTCGCTCGCCGACGTCACCGTGCTGGAACAGTCCGCCCCGGCGATCGCCCTCGGCCGCCGCCTCGCCGAGTCGGCGGCGTCGACGGCGGTCCGGCGGTCCACGTGGACGCACGGCGTCATCGACACCTCCGTCGACTCGCCTGCCGCCGATCTGATCACCCTGTCCTATGTGCTGGGCGAACTGGCGGAACGGGACAGAGCCGACGTCGTGCGATGGCTGTCGCGCCGCACCGGCATGCTGGTGATCATCGAACCGGGCACGCCTGCCGGCTACGAGCGCATCGCCGCCGCGCGCGACCTGCTCCGCGACCTCGGTCTGCGGCTGGTCGCGCCCTGCCCGCACGAGGGCGCCTGCCCCATCCCCCGCGGTCGGGACTGGTGCCACTTCTCGGCGCGGCTGCCCCGCAGCTCGGCCCACCGCCATCTCAAGGACGGCGCGCTGAGCTTCGAGGACGAGAAGTTCTCCTACATCGTCGCCTCGCCGCACGACTGGCGGCGGGCCGCCGGGCGAGTTCTGCGGCATCCCCGCAAGCCCCGAGGACAGGTGGCCCTGCGGCTCTGTTCGGACGACGGGACGCTGGCGGACGTCACGGTCTCCCGACGGCAGGGAGCTCGGTACAGGGCGGCCCGGGACGTGCGCTGGGGCGGTGAGTGGCCGCCCGCCGACGACGACCTGATCGACCTCGATTGATCCGGCCCGCCCGCAGACGGCGGCTCCAGCCGGACCAGCACCGAGCCGGGCCGATCCGACTCCGCCCGAACGCGCACCGACCGGCCCGGTCCGTCCGACGAGCCGACGACCGTCCTGGCGGCGCAGGGAGGTCAGTCTCGCGAACGGCCGACCGTCACCGGGGAGGATGATCGACGACGGCTCACCCGGAAGACCGCCACGGAGATCAGTGCCACGGCCAGGCCGGTCAGGCTCAAGGCCACGCCGACCCACGCCGTGGACGCGTAGCCCCATCCCGCCGTGATGGCCAGGCCGCCGAGCCACGCCCCGGCGGCGTTGGCGATGTTGAGCGCCGAGTGGTTCGAGGCCGAGGCCAGCGACGGCGCGTCGGGCGAGGCGTCCATGAGATGCACCTGGAGCGCGCCCGCCAGCACCTGGGAGGTGAAACCGATCAGGAACACCGAGGCGACGGCGGGCACCGGCAGGGTGGCCGTGAGACCGAACAGAGCCAACACGAGTGCGGATGCGATCAGCGAGCCGATGACGGACCCCGGCACGGATCGGTCCACGAAGCGACCGCCGACGAGGGCGCCCACGGTCTGTCCGAGCCCGAAGACCGCGAGCATCCACGGCACCGCGGACTCGGGCAGGCCGGTGACCTCGGTGGTGGTCGGCGAGATGTACGAGTAGACGGCGAACATGCCGCCGAAGCCGATCATCCCCGTGAACAGCGCGAACCACACCTGAATCCTGCCGAAGGCACGCAGTTCGCCGAGGACGCCCGCGTCACGCGTCGCGGCGATCCTCGGCACGTGACGGTGCACCGCCAGCGCCGTGATCACCGCGATCACCGTCACCGCCCAGTAGGCGCTGCGCCAGCCCGCCTGCTGTCCCACCGCCGTCGCGATCGGGACCCCGCCGAGGTTGGCGACGGTCAGGCCGATCATGATCTTGGCGACCGCCCTGCCGCGTCGGCCCGGCGGGACGAGGGCCGCCGCCACGACGGCGGCGATGCCGAAGTACGCGCCGTGTGGCAGGCCCGCCAGGAACCGGGCGGCCACGAGCAGTCCGGCGCTCGGCGCCACCGCCGACAGCGCGTTGCCTGCGGCGAGCGCGACCATCAGCCCGATCATCAGTCCCTTACGGGGCAGGCGAGCCGCCAGACTGACGATCAGCGGCGCTCCCACGACGACACCGAGCGCGTAGAAGGTGATGGCGTGCCCGGTCGCCGGGATCGAGACGTCGAAGGAGGCGGCGATCTGCGGGACCAGGCCCATCGTCGCGAATTCGGTGACCCCGATTCCGAAGCCGCCCAGCGCCAAGGCGGCCAAGGCCTTGGTGGCAGCCCGGCGATCTCGGTTCGAGGTCGCCCCGGAGTAGGCGGGCGGCGTCATGGCGGCGTTCCTCCACGGATCGGTTGCGGCTTCGAGGGGTTCGACGAGCGATCCGCACAGCACTGTCACCGATCAGCACCCCGCACCCTAGCCGCGGCGGCGACCGGCTGCCCAGGAGATTCGCCTCACGCGACGCCGGCCCACGCCGTTCGATCCGTGCACATGGCAGGTCGGCGCAGGTGGTGCGAAGCGTGCCGCGGCATGCGTCCCCTCCGGCGGCACCGCGGCGGCGAACCGATCGAGAGGGGCTGCCCGACGGTGCGGGTGCGCTCGACGAACACGGTGAACCGATGACGGACGTGGCCGTACCCGGGGGAACGGTCCCGAGGGCCTCGGTCCCGCACGGTCACCGTCGAACCCGGCGAGGCGGTGTGGTGGCCGCGGCCTTCTCGCGCGACACCATGATCGACCCCACGCGGGTGACGCGGCAGGCCACCACGTTGGAGGCCACCGCCGGACGGCGGCGCACCGCAGCCCGTGTCGCCCGGCGGCGGGATCGATCTCGGCGACGCCGGCGCCCTGACGACCGTTCCTCGGCGTCTGCGATACACAGCAGTCGGGGCCGCCTGCCTCCCGCCGACCCGGTCGCGGCGATCCGACATCGGCGGCCGTCGGTCGACACGGCGGGCCCGAGACCCGCTTCTGTCCTGCCGGCGAGATCGAGCGCCCGGTCGCCGGATGCCGCCGCCCGACTCCGCACCGCCCACCGTCCGGGCCGCCGCGACTCCCGGGCCGGGTCACGATCTCGTGGCGCGTCTCGACGACGCGCGTGTACGGCCCACGCGGACGAACCTGCCCGAGCAGGTCGAGTCGGGCCTTCGTCGGGGCGAGCGGGAGCCGGACGGGGCGTGTTCGTGCTCCGCGGGCGTCCTCGCGGACGATCGTGGTGAGGCGGTCGGCGGGGCCGCCTCCTCGTTCCCGCCGCCGCGAGGGTCCCCCGCCGCCGAGCTGCTCGACAGGCTCCGCACCACCGCGCTGGTATGGGGCAGTCTCTTCACGACCGCTTCTCGGGCTCGTTCGGACGAGGCGCGCGGCATGCCCGCCAGGGCCGGCGGGAAGCACTCAGACCCTCCGCCGTCCGAAATTCCAGATGATGACAGCATATGCTTAAGGCATAAGTCATCGCTCGTATCACCCACAGGGAGCTCGAACCATGCCCGTCATCGATCCGAACACGGCCGCAGGCGGCGCCGTCGACATCCTCGATCCCGAACTGCTGCGCGACCCGGTGAGCGGCTACTCCCGGATCCGGGAGCAGGCACCACTGGCCTGGGCGGATGTGCCCGGTCTCGGCCCGATGCACCTCGCCACGCGGTATGCCGACGTCCGGCTCGTCTTGAACGACCCGCGCTTCGTGATGGCCGTCCCGCCATCGCCGGACGGCGGCCCGGACCCCATGGAGCTGCAACTGCGAGCACGCGGCGTCCCCCCGGAGTGTCTGCCGTACCTGCGTGCGGGACTCACCGACACCGACGGGGCCGATCACGCTCGGCTGCGCGCGCTCGTCTCCCGCGGCTTCACCGCCCGCCGCGTCGCCGCACTGCGGCCGCGGGTGGAGGAGATCACCGAGGAGCTGCTCGACCGACTCGTCGAGACCGCGCGAGACTCCGAGGACGGCGTCGTGGACCTGCTCACCCACTTCGCCTATCCGCTGCCGATCATCGTGATCTGCGAACTGGTCGGCATTCCCGCGGCTGACCGGTCCCGGTGGCGTCGCTGGAGCGAGCTGCTCGTGACGGGCAGCGGCCCGGAGTTCGGCGCGGCGCTGCTGGAGATGATCGACTGGACGCGAGCACTGATCGCCCTGCGACGCGACGCGCCCGAGGACGACCTGATCTCGGCTCTGATCCACGCGCAGGACGCCGACGGAGACCGGTTGAGCGACGTGGAGATGGTCTCCCTGATCCTCAGCCTGATCATCGCCGGACACGAGACGACGGCTCACCTGATCGCCAACGGCACCGCCGCACTGCTCACCCATCCCGAGCAGTACGCCCTGCTGCGCTCGGACCCGACGATCGCCCCGCGCGCGGTGCACGAGCTGCTGCGGTGGTGCGGCCCGGCGCTGGCGGCCCGGATGCGGTACGCCACCGAGGACCTGAAGCTCGCCGGCACCGTGGTCCGTCGAGGCGAGGCGGTGATGCCCATGCTCGTCGGAGCCAACCATGATCCGCGGATGTTCCCCGGGGCCGATCGGCTCGACATCACCAGGACGGCGGAGCGCGGCAGGCGCGAGACCCACCTCGCCTTCGCGCACGGGCCGCACTACTGCCTCGGGGCCGCGCTCGCCCGTCAGGAGGGCGAGGTGGCCTTCGTCGCGCTGGCGGGGAGGTTTCCCGCACTCGCGCTCGCCGTCGACCCGGCCGAGCTGGAGCGACCGATGGCACCGGGTGCGCTGCGGTTGACGGCGTTGCCGGTGACGCTCTGATCGCGGTGGTGGTCGCCGACCAACCGGCGACCATCACCGCACGCCATGCCCTGCGCGCCGGATCGGACGGCTCCGGTCTCGACACCCCGCCAGGTTCGCCACGATGGCGCACACCGAGGCGCGGCCCGTGCCCGAGGACGCTCGTGGTCGTTCAGGCGTGTCAGCGCGGTCGTCGATCATGGCCTCGGCCGTCGAGTTTGGCAGCCCCGTGGGTGACGCCGGCGGGCGGGCAACGGGATCAGCGGCGGACCTCCAGCAGAGTCTTGCCCACCGTCGCCCGCGCCTCGATCGCCGCGTGGGCGGCGGCGGCCTCGGCGAGCGGGAATCGCTGTCCGATGATCGGCCGCAGGGTTCCGGCTTCGGCCTGAGCCAGGGCCTGTTCGGTGAAGCGGCGCACCGACGCCGGAGTCATGGTCGGCCGCACCAGCCGCACGCCTCGCGCGACGGCGGACTCCTCGGAGATCCCCGCCCACTCACCGGAGGCGAGCCCGTGGCTGATCATCCGGCCGCCCTCGCCGAGCAGCGTGAAGGCCGCCCGGCCGATGTCGCCGCCGACCCCGTCGAACACGACGTCCACACCACCGACCTCGGCCCGCACCCGTTCCGGCCACTCGGGCTCCAGGTAGTCGACGACCGTCCGCGCGCCGAGCCGGGCGGCCTGCTCGGTCTTGGCCGGTCCGCCCGCCGCCGCCACCACGCCCGCGCCCGCCGCGCTCGCCAGTTGCACGAGGAGCGTGCCGACGCCGCCCGCCGCCGCCTCGACGAGCACGCGCTCTCCCGGCCGGGGCCGGGCGGCGTCGATCAGCCAGTTCGCGGTGCGGCCGTCGGCCAGCAGCGCCACCGCGTCGTCCAGCGCCACCGACTCGGGCACCGCGAACAGGGCCGCGGCGTCGACGGCCGCCTGCTCGGCGTAGCCGCCCTGTCCCCCCGCGCTCGCGACGACCCGCCTGCCGATCCACCCGGGCTCGACGTCCGGTCCGACCGAGGTCACCACCCCGCTCACCCCGTTGCCGGGAATCAGCGGCAGTGTGGCGGGCTCGGCCCTGCGCGGTCCGCGGCCCGCGCGGAACTGCGTCTCCACGAACGTGATGCCTGCGAAGGCCACCGCGATCACGACCTGCCCGGGACCCGCCGTCGGGTCGGGCGCCCGACCCGCCACGAGGACCTCCGGACCGCCCCATTCCCGTAACCACACCGCGCGCATTCCCGAGTCCCTGTCCGTCGTGAGCACCGATCAGGAGATCCTGCGACCTCAAGAGGAGTTGAGGTCAAGGAGGCCACCCGGTCCGGCCGGGGAGGAGTCGCCGCCGGCCGCGTGGGCGCTCGTTCGACGGACGCGCGTCGAATCCGCCGGCCGCCGTCGACGACGACGAACACATTCATTCACATCTCCTATTCTGCGACGCGGAGATAATCTTCGCGAATCGAATGCAGCCTCGGTCGATCATCGGCCGATTTGCTCCGGACGGCGCATTCATGAATCGAGGGCAGGACCCTATGCTGGGTGGGGACAATTCCTCCGACGATGTGGGGATGACATGTCCACCCATACTCTGCTGCCCCGAGCCGCCGCCGTGAAGGTGCTGGCCGTCGCGGGCGTCGTGGTGCTGTTCCTGTCGACGTTGTGGGCGGGCTCCGCCTTCGGACACGGCTCGACGATCGATCCGCCGTCCCGGAACTACGGCTGTTGGCAACGCTGGGGACACGATTTCCAGAATCCCGACATGGCAACCCAGGACCCCATGTGCTATCAGGCCTGGCAGGCCGACACGAACGCCATGTGGAACTGGAACGGTCTTTATCGAGAAGGGGTCGGCGGCGATCACCAGGGCGCCATTCCCGATGGGACGCTGTGCAGCGCGGGTCGCACGGGCGGCACCCGCTACGCCGCATTGGACGAGCCGGGGCCCTGGAGGGCCGTCGAGGTGGGCACCAGCTTCACCGCGACCGTCCACGATCAGGCGCTGCACGGCGCCGACTACTACCGGATCTATGTGACGCGGCAGGGCTTCGATCCGCTGACCGACGAACTCGGATGGGACGATCTCGAACTCGCCGGCGAGACCGGTCGGGTCGCTCCCGGCGAGGGGACGCCCAGCGGTGAGCCCTCACTCGGCGGTGTCTCGGTGGACATCGAGGTGAACGCTCCCGGGCGCTCCGGCCGACACATCGTCTACATGATCTGGCAGGCCGGCCACTTCGATCAGACGTTCTACGGGTGCAGCGACGTGATCTTCCGCTAGTCGCCCGACCGCCACCGCCACCGCCGCCGGATCGACGGGGTGCGGTGGCGGACGTCCCCTCGGTCGCCGGACCCGGCCCCCGCACGTCGCCGTCGGAGCCGGTTCGGCGGCCGGGCGCGTGCAGGCTCGAGCGAGTCCTCCGGCCGCGAGGACCAGGTCCCCGGTGCGGGCAGCGGGCGACGCCTGGGCGCTCCCGCACGGAGTCCCCCTGCGACCCGATGAGGCGAGCCGTCACCGGTCGACGTGGCCCGCACCGCCGTACCGCTCCCAGTCCGACCTGGTCAGGGCATATTCGACCTCACCGTGCTCGGCACCGTCGATCGGATCGTCGAAGTCCTCGTGGAAGGTCCGGAACAGGGTCAGGCCTGCCTTGGCCAGCACACGTCGGGAGGCGAGGTTGACCGCCATCGTCGTGGCGAAGACGCGGCGCAGTCCGGCGCGTTCGAAGCCCAGCCGGATCAGCGCCGCCGCCCCCTCGGTGGCATGGCCGACGCCCCAGGCCCGACGACGCAGGCGATAGCCCAGCTCCGCCTCGCCCACGACATCGGTCGCCCGCAGCTCGAACCAGCCGAGGAACTCGCCGTCGATCCGGGAGTCGTCCGCCGTGTGTGTGAAGGCCGCCCAGTAGCCGAGGACGTCTCCTCGGTCGGACGCCGTCAGCATCGCGGGCAGGATCCGTCCGCGGACGACGTCTCGCGGAGTGGGTCGGCCGCCGGTGAGGAAGCGCATCACCGCCGGGTCGGCGTCGAGTTCGACCAGCAGGTCGACGTCCGCCTCGGTGAGGCGCCGCAGCACCATCCGCTCGGTCCGCAGGATCGCTTCGGCGCGGCCACCGGGCACGGCCGGGGGCCCGTGTGTCGAGTCGCCGGTCATGACGGGTCGACGCCCGGACGCGCGGAACAGGCCGGGCGGAGGGGGCTCCGCTCCCCCGGCGACGGACCGACGGCAGTCTGCATCAGCCGACTGTAAGCCGACGGAGGTCCGTGTCGGGCCGGTTCGGACCGGTTCGGGGGCGGGATCAGGCGACTTGGAAGGACCGCTTGGAGAGCCCCATCATGTAGCCGTCGATGGTGGTGGTCACGGGCCTGCCCGGGTCGTCGGACGCGCCGAGCGTCACGAAGAGCGGGATGTAGTGGTCGACGGTCGGGTGCGCGAACGGCATGCCGGGCGCGGCCGAGCGATAGGCGGCCAGGGTCTCGACGTCACCCCTGGCCAGCGCGTCGGCGGCCCAGGCGTCGAAGTCGGCCGACCAGCCGGGGACCAGGCCTTGCGTGATGATCTCCCTGGTCAGGTGGGGCAGGCCGTGCGTCATGAAGCCGGAGCCGACCACCAGCACGCCCTCGGCGCGCAGCGCCCGCAGTCGCCGCCCGATGTCGAGCAGCCGATCCGGGTCGTGGGTGGGGATGCTGAGCTGAAGAACCGGCACGTCGGCCAGCGGGTACATCACCTTCAGCGGCACCCACGCCCCGTGGTCCAGGCCCCGACCGCGATGCCGGTGCACCGGCTCCGTGTCCGACATCGCGGCGGCGACCCGGTCCGCCAGCGCGCCCGCGTCCGGCGTCGGGTAGGTCATCTCGTAGTACCGACGGGCGAACCCTCCGAAGTCGTAGACGAGCGGGGTGCGCGCGGCCGTGGCGGACAGGCTGAGCGGCGCCTCCTCCCAGTGCGCACTGACGATCAGGATGCTGCGCGGCTTGGGCAGCGAGAGCGACCACGCGAGCAGCTGCCGCATCCACGGCCCGTCGTCGAAGAGCGGCGGCGCCCCGTGACTGAGGTAGAGGGCGGGCAGCGGTCCGTCCTGCTCGGTCCAGCGGCGGTGTGCCCTGGCGGCGGGCAGCGCGTCGAGAAGGAAGTCGTCGAAGGCGCCTGCGGGCACCTGCGGGTCGAAGATCGAGCTCATGCGTGTCTGTCCTTCCTCGCAGAGGATGCCCGCGGCGGCTCGACGACGATGCCCGGACGGCCTGCCGAGTCGTGTGCGAACGGGCACGACACAGATTATATTGAAGCTTCAAGGAACATGTCGGCGGGAATCGAATGAGACTCGACCAGGCTTTGTAAGCTGGGATGATGACCGGGGCGGTGGCGTGGCTGAGCCCACGCGAGCAGGAGATCTGGCGCTCCTGCCTCCATGCACAGCAGACGCTGCATGAGGCACTGGATCAGCAGCTCCGTCGGGACGCCGGCATCCCGCACGCCTACTACCACATCCTGGTCGCCCTCTCCGAGTGCGACGGGCGACGCACGTCGATGACGAAGCTGGCCGCCGAGGTCGGCTCCTCCCCCAGCAGGCTCTCGCATGCCGTGAGCAGACTCGAGGCACGCGGCTGGGTGGCCCGGCGACGAGACCGCCGCAACCGCCGCGTCGTGCTGGCAAGCCTGACCGACCAGGGCTTCGCGGCTTTGGCCGCCGCCGCGCCCGGCCACGTCCGCGAAGTACGGCGCATGCTGTTCGACCGGCTGAGCCCCGAGCAGCTCGACGCGCTCGCCGACGTCACCTCGGCGTTGGACCCCCGGCCCGGCCCGTCCTGAGCCCGACCCCTGCCCCGGCACGCACCGCATCGGCCACAGGGGTACGGCACAGGCGATGACGGTCACCGTCGATCGGGCCGCCCGACCAGACCGGTTGCGCCGCAGGCACGCCGGCGACGTCGCGCGCCGGGCCGACCGATTCCGACGCCCGGCGGGGCGCGGCATCAGGCCGACCGCACGGACCCGCGATCGTGTCGTAGGCCGCCTCGTCGAGGCGCTACCGACACACCTGCCCAGCCGGGCGAGGTGGTGGCCCGCGACGAGCAGCCGCTCCTCCTCGCGACGCACCGGGGCCGTCGCCTCGGCGCCCTCCAGCGTGTTCGAGTCCGTCGGCGATCAGCCGGTCGGCCACGATGTCCTGCCAGTTCCGCAGGCGCGCTGGATGTCGGGGCCCGCCCGAGGATCTCCAGCGCCATGGCGGTGACCGGGCAGCCGTCGGCCCAGTACGGCACACCGTCGCCATGTCAGGCCGACGTGCTTGTCTCTACGACATGTACGCACCGACACCGGCCCTGTCCGGCCTGGTCCGCCGCTGGCAGCTCGGGTGGGGCATCGCACGGGATCTGCCGCCCGCCGACGAGGCACGCGGCGGACTGCACGTCCGGCACGGCGAGCCGGACCGGCACACCGAGATCATCGCGCTGCACGCCGACGAGGACCTCGACTCCGTCCGTGCGCTGGCCGAGGAGACGGCCTACTCACCGAACCGAGACTGGCTTACCGTGCCCACCCGACACCCCGAGGCGGTCGCGGCCGTCCTCGCCGACGCAGGACTGGCGATGGACGCGGGCAACGAGACGTTCATGACGACGCGACTCGACGGGGCCCGCCACGAACACACCGTCCCCGAGCCTTACACGAGCGCGGTGTCACTGACCGGCTCGGTGATCGAGGCGACCGTCCGGCATCCGTCGCGGACGACGGCCGCCCGAGGACTCATGGCATTGACCGGTGGCGACGCCGTGGCGCATGCCGTCGAGACCCGCCCTGCGCATCGACGACGGGGACTGGCTTCGACCGTGATGACGGCCCTGAGCCGAGAGGCCGCCGCCCGCGGCGCCACGATCGGCCTGCTCGTGGCGAGCCCGGACGGCGAGGCCCTCTATTCCACCCTCGGCTGGTCGGCCCACGCCGCGGTCCTCATCGCCAGGAACGGCGGCCCGAGCCGGGCTCGAGACGTCGTGGGCGGCGGCCGTTCGGCGAAGGTCGACCTCCGCGAGCACGGCTCACCCCGGCGTGCGCGGCCGACCCGGATCTGAGCACGTCGGCGTCGCCCGTGCCGGACGGTCAGTCACCGCTCGGCGCCGTCAGCGCCAGTTCGATGCCGAGGTCCCGGATGCCCGCGGCCGCGGCCTCGGCCAGGCCGTCGTCGGTGATGATCGCGTCGAAGTCCCGCAGGCCCGCGATGCGATACATCCCGTAGGTGCCGTACTTCGGGCTGCCCGCCACGAGCACCGAGCCGGAGGCCGACGCCATCGCCGCACGCTTGACCTCCACCTTCGCCGACGAGGGCGTGGTGACACCCCGCTGGAGATCCCACGAGCTCGTCGAGACGAACGCCAGGTCCAGCGAGAGCTGCTCCAGCGTCCCGGCCGCCAGCCGTCCGACGCTGGAGCGGTTGGCATGCTCGATCCGACCGCCGACGTGGATCAGTTCGACCTCGGGGCGGCCCACCAGCGCGTCGACCACGGAGAAGTCGTTGGTCACCACCGTCATGCCCGTGTGCTCCAGAACGTGCGGCACCATCGCCAGCATGGTCGTCCCCGCGTCCAGATACACGGTGGCGTCGTCCCGCAGCAACCGCGCCGCCTCGCCGGCCATCGCGAGCTTCTGCGGTCGTTCGGTCATGGACTTGTCGATGAAGCTCGGCTCCTGCCGGACCTGACTGGCGATCCGCACGCCGCCGGGAACGGAGAAGGCACGACCCTCCCGTTCCAGCGCGGCGATGTCGCGACGCACCGTCATGTGCGACACCCCGAGGATCTCGGTGAGCTGGTGCACGCTCAGCACCATCTGACCTCGTAGGTGTTTGAGCAGCAGTTCACGTCGTTGATCCGGGATCAACGGCGTCTCCTCGGCCATGATCGAGACCTCCCTCGCGTGCCTGACGGTACAGGGATCATCAGACCGCTCCCAGAGCCAGCAGGACGTTCAGCACGATGAACCCGGTGATCCCCGAGAGCACCGAGGCGACGCCGATCGACTTGATCCCCTGGCCCACGGTCATGTTCGACAACGTGGTGGTGACCCAGAAACCGGAGGAGTTGGCGTGCTTCATGATCTGAGCGCCGGTGGCGCAGGCCAGGTAGACCGCCAGGGGCGAGAGGCCGAGGGTCTCGATCAACGGCTGCATGATGGCCGCCGCCGTCATGACGCCGAGAATGTTCGATCCGGTGATCGTGCAGACCGCCGCCGCGACGAGGAACGGCACGAAGATCGGCGAGATGCCCACCGTCTCGATGCCGCCCGCGACGCTCTCCGCGACGCCGGTGGCCCGGATGATCTGAGCCAGCGCCCCGCCGATGCCGGTGACCGCGATCGGCATGGCCGCGAGCTTGAGGCCCTGCTCGAAGACGTCGGAGAGCACCTCCTTGCGATGCCAGCGACGCCCGAACAGCGGGAGCGCGGAGACACAGCCCAGGAACAGCGCGACGACGGGCTCGCCGAGGAAGCCGAGCACCTGTCCGCCGGTCGACTCCTCGCCCAGCACCGGCACCAGGAACGACGCCAGGATGATGACGCTGATCGGGAACAGGACGGGGATCAGCGACAGCGTCAGGCTGGTCTTCGGCCTGGTGTCGACGCCGTCGCCGGTGCCGCCCGCGCCCGAGGAGCCGAGTCCCAGGTCGGCGATGTACTCGGGCTTGGGGTCCACGTGGGTCTTCGTGCGCAGCAGGTAGAAGGTGGCGACGAGGATGCCGGGGAAGCCGACGACGAAGCCCCACAGCAGCGCCTGGCCGATCTCGACGCCGAGCAGCGACGTCGCGGCGAGCGGGCCGGGGCCGGGCGGCATCGTGGAGGTGAAGACGTAGGCGCCGAGGTAGAGGATCGGACCGAGCTTCATCATCGAGATGCCGGTCCGGTGCGCCATCACCGACACGATCGGGATGAGCATGAGTACCACGGTGTCGGCGATCAACGGAATTCCGATGACCATCGAGGCCAGCGCGATGCCCCACGGCAGCTTCTTGCCGGGAAGCAGCCGTTCGGCCTCCTCGGTGATGCGCAGCGCGGCGCCGCCGAGCTCGAGCATCTTGCCGAGCACGCAGCCGAAGATCACCAGCAGTCCGACGCTGGCCAACGTCGAGCCGAAGCCCTCGGTGATGATCTCGATGGTACCGAGGCCGCCCATGCCCAGCGCAAGGCCGAGCGCGGTGACGATGACGAACAGAGTCGGCACCGGGTGGACCTTGAACCGGGCGATCATCAGCACCAACAACAGGATCGCGGTGCCGAACGCCACGAGCGTGTAGACGTCGGACATGGGTCGCCTTTCGACTGTGTCGGTGCTGGACCCCGGAGAGGGCGGAGCACGCGACGGAGATGCGGTGATGGGGTCGGCCCGGGGTGAGCCGGCCGGTGGACGGACGTGGCCGGTCTCCCGCGCTCGCCTTCGATCAGCCGCGGCCGGAACAGGCCCCGGCGGCGGGGCGACGGTCTCGCCGCGGTCGCCGACGGACCGGTCGCCGCGGGGTGCTCAGCGGCCGCTGACGGCCAGTCCGTCGTGCCAGGCCGCGAGGAGGCCCTCGTCGTGGCCGGTCAGGTCGTCGAGCGTGATCAGCTCGCCCTCGGCGACGTCGCGGGAGAGGGTCGCCCCCGCCGCGAGGTAGAGGGGCGCGGTGGCGGCCGGCGTCCGGTCGGCGGGGAGCAGCACTGCGGCCACGCCGTCGACGTCGTGGTGGTGCCCGCCCATGGTGAGGACGGTGCCCGCCGTCAGAGGGCGGCGGGCCCGACCCGCGAGCACGGCGTGCTGCCGCGGTGCGGCTCCGCCGGAGGGCCGGCCGTGCAGGACGGCCGAGAGCAGGGTGATGGGCGTCTCGACGCCCATCAGGTGATAGGGCAGGTAGACGCAGGCGTAGCGCCCGTTCCGGCTGAGGACGTGGCCCTTCTGCGCCAGGGTGGCCCAGGTGACCGGATCGTGGGTCCGGACGACAGCGAACACGCCGCCCGCGAAGCTGGCCTCGCCGGGCAGGCGGAGGGCGCTGAAGACGTCGACCACGCCCGATCGACGCAGGACGCCGCCATCCTCGCGCGACGCGTAGACGTCGGCGAGTTCGGCGATGCGGACGACGGGGTAGTGCAGCGTCTCGACGTCGGGGACGCAGCCGGTGCTGTTGGCGACCACGGCCATCTCACACGGGTCGGCGGTGGCGCTGCGCTGGAGCCCGGCCACCGCCTCGGCCCTGGCCGCCAGGGTCGCGGGGACGTCCTCGCCCAGGGTCAGCAGGTCGCCGAGGGCCGGGGCGTCGACGGTCTCGTCGAGCTGGGTGACGCGCCCGGTGGCGGGGTCGAAGACGAGGTCGTACTCGCCGGACTTGCCGATGGCCACGATCTCGAGGCCCAGCACCCGTGCCCAGCTGTGCAGTCCGATGAGGTTGGCGGGCTGGTCGCCGTCGGCGGTGGTGTAGACGAGGCCGTTACGCTCGGCGAGCGCCGCGAGCGAGACGCCTGCCACCGAGTCGACCTCCTTGCTGACCATGGCGACGTGCCTGCCGTCGACGAGGGCGGCCCTGGCCGCCGCGTGGCCGACGGCGGGGTTGCCGGTGGCCTCCACGAGGATGTCGTACCGGGCGGCGGTGAGCAGCGCGACGTCGGCGACCAGCGCCACCGCGCCTCGGGACACCGCGGCGGCGACCTCGGCGGGGGTCTCGGCGACCACGAGGTCCGCCTCGTCGAAGCCCAGTTCCCGACACAGCGCCCGCAGCCCCGGCACGTCCAGGTCGCACAGCACCGCGGGGGTGAGCCCCGGCATCACGCGGGACTGGGCCAGCAGGGTGCGGGCGAAGCCGCCTTTGGCCCCGGTGAGGGCGAAGGTGACGGTCCTCTCGACCGTCGCCGCGAACAGCAGCTCGTGATTCATGGGTTCTCCTGTGCTTGCCCGGTCGCCGTGACCCGAGTGCGAGTGGAACTTCGCGGCGTGCACAGACCCGTGAGACTGCTGCCACGACGCAACAACGAACGCAAACTAACCTCGGATTCACAGCGAAGTCAACATGTGTATCATTTCTTCACATCCAGGCGAGGTCACGTGCGACACCCCGACCCGCCCACACTCACGAGAAGAACCAAGGAGGTCGCATGCCCGTGCTGGGCGGCATCGCCGACGACTTCACCGGCGCGACCGACCTCGCCACCAATCTCGTCGCACGCGGGCTGCGCACGGTGGTGACACTCGGCGTCCCCGCGCGAGAGGACGTGCCCGCCGACGTCGACGCCGTGGTGATCGCGGTGAAGACCCGCACGGCCGAGGTCGCCGAGGCGGTGACCACCGCGCGGGCGGCGCTGCGGACCCTGCTCGACCTCGGCTGCGAACGGATCTACGACAAGTACTGCTCGACCTTCGACTCCACCGCGCAGGGCAACATCGGCCCCGTCATGGACGCCCTGCTGGCCGATCTCGACACGCCCGGCACCGTCGTCGTACCGGCCTTTCCGGCCACCGGACGCACCGTCTACCAGGGACGCCTGTTCGTCGGCTCCGACCTGCTCGACGAGAGCTCCATGCGACATCACCCGCTGACCCCGATGACCGAGTCTCGCGTGCGCCTGCTGCTCGAACCGCAGACTCGGCACGCCGTCGGCGAGGTGTTCCACCAGACCGTCCGGCGCGGACCCGACGCGCTGCGGGCCGCCCTCGACGCCGAGTTCGCCGACGGCGGACCGCTGGTGGTCGTCGACGCGATCGATGACGCCGACCTCCGGGTCATCGCCGAGGCGACCCGCGACCTGCCGCTGATCACCGGCGGTTCCGGCCTGGCGCTGGGCCTGGGGACGGCGACGAGCGCCGACGCGCCCGTCGAGCGGGCCGAGCTGATCCCCGTCGTCGGCGGTCACCGCGCCGTCCTCGCGGGCAGTGCCTCGGCGGCGACCCGCGCGCAGGTGGCCCACGCCAGGAACCGGCTGCCGTGGTGGAAGCTGGACCTGGAGGCGCTGCGGACCGACCTGGACGCCGAGGTCGCCGCCGTCGTCGAGTGGGCGCGGGCCCGCTGGGCCGAGGACGCCGCACGCCCGGTGCTGGTCTATGCCGTGGACTCGCTCGCCGACGTCGAACCGCCGCGCGCCGACGGCGGCGAGGCCGCCTCCGTGCTGGTCGAACGCGCGCTGGGCCGCTGCGCCGCCCGGTTCGCCGAACACGGCATGGGCGGACTCGTCGTCGCGGGCGGCGAGACGTCCGGAACGGTGCTCACCGCGCTGGAGGTCACCCGACTGCGGCTCGGCGCGAGCCTGTCCCCCGGCGTCTCGTGGGCGGCGGGGACCACCCGCGCTGGCGCCGTCGTCAATCTCGCGCTGAAGTCCGGGAACTTCGGCGACGAGGACATCTTCACCTCGAGCTGGGAGCGACTCGCGTGACCGACCACCGCCACGCCCTCGTCGACGCCGGACGCCGGCTGGACGCACTCGGCCTGAGCCCCGGAACCTCCGGCAACCTCAGCGTCCGCGACGGCGACCGGGTCCACATGAGCCCGACCGGCGTCTCACTCGGCGCGCTGTCGGTGGAGGAGCTGTCCGTGCTGGACCTGGAGTGCCCGGCGGATCGGGCCCATGTGTCCGGGCCGAAGTCCTCCAAGGAGTTTCCGCTACACCAGGCCCTCTACCGCCGCGACCCCGAGGTGCGGGCCGTGGTCCACCTGCACTCGACGCATGCCGCCGCCTACTCCTGCCTGCCCGCCTGGTCGCGGCACAGCGCGATGCCGCCCGTCACGCCCTACTTCGTGATGAACGTCGGCCAGCTCCCGTTGATCCCCTATGCCGCACCGGGCGACCAGGATCAGGCACGGGGCATCGAGTCGCTCGACTTCCCGTTCCGCGCCGTGCTGCTGCAGAACCACGGCCCGGTCGTCGGCGGCGCGAGCATGGACCGCGCGGTCGCGATGGCCGTCGAGATCGAGGAGACCGCGCGGCTGCTGCTCGCGCTGGGCGGCCGACGGCCTCGAACACTGACTCCCGCCGAGGTTCGCGAGCTGACCGAACGCTACCGGTCGCCGTGGACCCACCTCGGAGTCGACGACCAGTCGGCGGGCGCGCCCGCGGTCTGAGTCCCGAGGCTCGCGGCCGACGCCCGCGCGAGCGGTCAGCCGGGTGCGGACGCCGGGTCGGGTGTCCGCACCCACAGGCTGATCATGAAGGCAGCCAGGGTGAGACCGCCCAGCACCACGCCGACACCCGGATATCCCGCCAGACCGAGACCCGCGCCGCCGAGGGCCGCGCCCACGAACACGCCCATGCTCATCCCGGCCGCGTTGATCGTGAGCGCCGTGCCGCGCAGCGTGGGGCACCGCCGGACCAGCAGACTCACCACGCACGCCGCGACGACCGCGTGCGCCGCGCCGAGAAGTCCGGTCAACAGCAGCGCCACGGGCAGCGACCAGGTCAGATAGAAGCCCGAGATCGCCAGGAACGCCGCCAGCAGTCCCCCCGCGAGCAGCCGCTCAGCGGGAAGCCGCGAGCCGATCCGGTTCGCCAGCCTGCCGGTGAACAGGTTCCCCACGAAGAACGCGGCGCCGCTGAGCGTCCAGACGAACGCGAACGGGCCCGGCTCCAAGGCGAACCGCTCGGAGTAGAACGGTGCCAGGTACGCCAGGTAGCCCATGAAGGCCGCCGTGCGGAGTGCGGCGATGAGCAGCAGGGGCACGGCCCCCGGCAGGGCTGCCAGCGCGCGGAAGGAGGCCAGGTAGCCGAGCCTCGGTCCGACCTCCGCCGGCGGTCTGCTCCGGCGCGATCGCACGAGGAACAGACCGGCCAGCAGCATCGAGACGACGGCGACGGCCAGCAGATTGCCCTGCCAGCCCCAGATCAGGCCGGGCGCCACGATCAGCGGCGCCGCGAGCATCGCGGCGAGCGACTGGGTCGCGGTCACCAGCGTCGCCGCCCGCCCGGAGGCGGCGTCGGAGGTGAACCGATCGGCCGCCGCGGTGGCGAGCGCGGGGCTCAGCACGGAGGTCGCCGCCCCGATCAGGAAGCAGAAGGCCGACAGCGCGAGGAAGTGGCCGACCGCACCGAGCGCCGCGGACAGGCCCAGCAGGGCGAGCGCACCCGCCGCCGCGAGCTCCCGAGGCACCCGGTCGATCAGGGGCGCGAGCAGGGCGCCGACCACCAGCGAGGCCAGTCCGCCGAGACCGCGCAGCCCGCCCATGGCCGCCACGCTGCTGTCCGAATGCGCGGCGATGGCCACCAGGTAGGTGCTGAACACCGTGAAGGGCAGCAGGCTGACGGCCGAGGCGACCAACACCGGCCACAGCAGTCCGGCCATCCGCAGATCACCGGGGACCGGGGAGGACTCCGACTTCGTCTGCCCGGCGGGAAGCGTCTCGGCCGGGGATGTCGTCTCGGGAACCGTCCGGTCCGAGGTCACCCCGTCGAGGTTCGTCCGTGCGGCGGCCGTCTCTTCGGGGGCCGCCTTCTCGAAGGCCGAGCCGACGGGGGCAGTCCCCTCGGGAGGCTTCGCCGCGTCCTCGACCGCCCTTCCCGTGTCCGCCTGCCGGGCGGGGGTGGCGGATGTACCGGCCGTCAGCACCCTGTCACCTCTTTCCCGTCCGAATCGGAACCCGTCATCACCGCTGTTCCGCCTTTCTCCGCTGTCCATGACACGGTGTCACAGGTCTTATTGAGGTGTCATATGCAGAACCCGCGATATCGACGCCGCTGCCGGCTCGCGAATACACACCGTCGCCACCGCCTGTCCTACGGACGTGGCAGGCTCGCCGGGACGCCCGGCAGGCGACGTCCCCGACAACCGAGGCCACGCCTGCCGAAACCCGTGGTAGATCCGGCATTCGGGCACGCCGACTCCCGCCGGACCCGATAGGACACCCACTGATCACCATCGACAGCGCGAACGGCCGCGCCGCGAGAGGCGGCCTTCAATTCAGGAATTGCCATCACCGCATACGAATTCCCCGAATCGGCGTGTGAAACCGGAATGCCGCCGTCGGGTCACCGAAACGGGAAGGCCTTCTCCGCCCCCGCCGATCCCGCGCGCGGCGGAAGCCGACAGACCGATGCCTCGCCGCGGGTGCGTCCGCGATCCGCGGGCGGCGTGATCGGCTCGGGCCGCCTCGCGGTGCGATCCGGCTCCGCCGCGAGGTCACCGTGCGGCGGCAACGCCTGCGCGTCCCGTCCCGTCTCGCTCGGCGCCGTCTCGTCGGCGCCGAGCCGCTGACCGCGTCCACCCGGACGAAGTAGTCGGGGCGGGGGCACCGGCGACAGTAGCGAACACACATCGTGACCACCGCCGCCGCCGACTCCACGCTCGTGCCAATTCGACAGCCGGGCGTTGACTTCGCCTCTCAGTTACATAATCGTTGCAATAAGTGACGGTCCGGCTCGGCGGTTCGTCATTCGAGATCCAGGAGTCCGCGCGCGACGCCAGGTCACCTCGGCAGGACGCCCGAGGCGCGGCTCCGATCCGACGGGGACCGCGTGCCCGGGTGTCGACAGGCCTGTGACCTGGTCGCCGCCTGCCGTACCGGTCCGGCTCATACCGCGGCCGTGGCGTGGTCGTGCCGACGTCGGAGTGCCGGATGCCGTCATTCACCCACTAGGATTGCGAGGAGCCTCATGGCAGACCAGGGCATAGACCTCTCTCACTGGAACGCCGTCGACGACTGGAGCGCGGTACACGACGACGGAGTGGTCTTCTGTTCACACAAGGTCACCGAGGGAACCGGGCACGTCGACTCGCAGGCGGCGAAGACCGTCCCGCATGCCCGTGACGCGGGGGTCGCCACCGGCGGGTATCACTTCGCCCGTCCGGGCGACGTCCCCGGACAGGTCGCCCACTTCGTGCACCATCTCCGCGAGAACGGGTTGCTGGAGAAGGGCTCGTTACTGCCCATGCTGGACGTGGAGGCCGCGGAACTGCGCGACGACGCCGACGCGCTCACCCGCGACTTCATCGCCGAGTTCCGCAAGGCGTCCGACGTCCGGCCGATCCTGGTGTACTCCAGCCTCGACTGGTTCCAGAACGTGCTGCGGCCGGACGACTGGGCCGATGAGGAGGTGTTCCTGTGGATCGCCCGCTTCAACGACGCCCCCCGGCGATCCCGGCTGGTCGCATGATCGGCTGGCGCTGCATCAGTACACGAACCAGGGCAGCGTGGCGGGCATCCCGGGCGGCGTCGATCGCAATGTCACCCTCGGCGACGTCGGCGTCGGAGACCTGACGCTGGGCTAGACAGGCCCGGGCCCGCGGCACGGTGGGCGACGCGAGGTCCGCCGGTCGGCGGAGATCGTCCGGCCGTTGTTCCGCGGTGGCGTCGAATGCCGGCCGTCGGTCACGACGCAGGTCGCGCCCGCCTGCCGAGCCGCGGCAGGCAATGGTGAAACCGCCGTCGCACAGAGACCCGAACCAGACCCGGCCGTACTTCGCCGACGCGGTACGCGGATACGTGAACCGACTCGCGAGGGCGGTCCCGTCAGGCCTCAGAGTTCCTGTTCGGCGCGTTCCATGAACTGTTCGACCGCGTCGTCGATGGACAGTCGTCCGAAGCCGATCACCGAGTTGAGTCGCTGCCATTCTCGTTTGAGCGCGCTGTTGCCCGGTGGCGGGGCGGACGGGGGTTCCTCGAGTTCGTCGGCGAGGGCTTCCTCGTAGTCGTAGACGAGTTGGTCGGGGCCGTCGAGTTCGGCTCCGACGGCTGCTCGGACGTCGTCGTTGACGGGCATGCCTCGGGAGGTGCCGAGGATGAGTCCGGCGTCGACGTCGTTGAGCAGGAAGTCGACCAGGGCGGCCGACTCCTCGGGGTGATCACTGTTCGCCGCGATGCTGATCAGCGTGCCCGGCTTGGCGAACTGCCCGATGCGCTCACCACCCTCCGTCCTGGGCATGGGCGCCAGGTCGACGCCCTCGGGCATCACCGAGAAGAACGTGGTCGTCGCCGAGTCCCAGGCGAACTCGGAGTAGGCGTCCGACATGGCCAGCGGGGAGTTGGTGATGGCGCCGTCGATCTCGGAGGTGATGGTGGCGGGGGTGGCGGCCTCGGTGGTGCGGAACTCGTCGAGGAGTTCGAGGTAGGTGCGCAGGTCGTCGGAGGTGAAGCCGATCTCGCCCGCGTCGGTGTAGAGGTCCTTGTCCTGCTGACGCAGCCAGACCTGGTAGGTCTCCCAGGACCAGCCGAAGTCGGTGGTCCCGTAGCGCTCGCCGTCGGTGGACTCGGTGAGCGCCTGACTGCTGCTCAGCAGGTCCTCCCACGTCCAGCCCGCCTCGGGCAGCGGCACCCCGGACTCCGTCCAGGCCTGCTCGTCATACGCCCACGCATGCGTGTTCTGCGCCATCGGCAGCGCGTACAGACTCCCGTCGATCTCCCCGGACCGCGCCAGCAACGGCGTGATCCCCTCGGTGCCCAGCTGATCCTCGTCGAACTCGTGCAGATCGGCAAGGACACCCCGATCCCCGTACTCCCGCAGATAGGCGTAGTCCATCTGGATCACGTCCGGAGCGTTGTTGCCCGCGACCTCGGTCGCCAACCGCTCGAAGTACCCCGAGAACGCCGCATACGACGTGTTCACCGTGATGTTCGGATGCCGCTCCTCGAACAACGCGATCGCCTCCTCGGTGACCCGTGCCCGTTCGTCATCACCCCACCAGGTGAACCGCAGCTCGACTCGGCCGTCGGTCGCATCACCACCGCACGCGGTGAGCAGCATCGCCGCCACCAGCATCGTCGCGGCCGCGCGGCCGCGCGTGGTCGGCGGCTGTCGTCGCACACTCATCTTCCGTCCTCTCCCGGCCCGGACTGGGCACGTCGACTCCGACGGGGCGAGCGATCGCCGACGACACGACACGACGCGGAAGGGCGTGATGGGCGACGTCGACGTGCTCGCTCCGCCGAGGCATGGTCAGAGAGCGGGGGCGAGTCCCTCCCACCGCACCGTCCAGCGGCCGTCGTCGGGGAAGCCGGGCGCGGCGCCGGCGGGCCCGTCGCCCCAGCCCGCACACATCATCGCGACGGCGTACAGCAGGCCGCCCGCACCGGGGAAGTAGGGCGAGGGCACCCCGGACTTCCCGCTGGCGGGCAGGCCGGTCTCGGTGAACCCGAAGCGCTCGTGCAGCAGGAAGTCCACCGCACGCCGCGGGTCGCCCAGTCGCGCGGCGTTCATCGCCAGCAGCGGGAAGTCCCAGCTGTAGAGGTCGTCGACCGGCCAGGTCCGATACACCTGTTCGGCGGTGGCGCGCATGATCTCCACGTCGACGCCGTCGCCGGGCAGCATCCCGAAGGGCGCGATCGGGTCGGGGTGATTCGTGTTGTGGACGGTCCACATGTCCTCGACGCCCTCGTAGAGGACGTACAGGCCGTCCTGCACCGGCAGCGGGGCCAGGTTGGCGAGGACGTCGTCCCAGTGCGGCTCGCGGCCGAGGCCGAGTCGCTCCCGCCACTGCTGAGCCACCCGCAGCCCGAAGCGCCAGTAGGAGAGCTCGAAGGCCGGATTGGACGTGGTGGCGGAGTCGTTGCGTTCATTGGCGGTCATCACCGGCGGTCCGAGGACGTAGCGGCCTCCCTCGGACTCCTGGTGGGCGAAGGAGGCCATGAACTCGGCGGTGGCGAACAGCACCTCCTGCCATTTCCGCAGGGTGTCGCGTCGAGGATGTGCCTGATAGTCCAGTTCGGCCAGGAACATGACGTGCGGCTGCTGCCAGATCAGCAGCGCGGTGGGGATGTTGGGCGACTCCCGTCCCTCGGCGGTGGTCATCTTGGGCCAGCGGGCGCCCGCGAAGCCCTGCTCGGCCGCCCGGTCCCGCGCCGACGGGAGCAGCCGTTCGTAGATGTCGGTGCTGCGGTCCAGCAGCGGCCACCGGTTCCACAGGGCGTAGTGGGTCGCGTGCCACCAGTACATCTCCGTGTGAAACTTCCCGTACCAGCCGTTGTTGACCAGGCCCGACTCCTGCGGCGGTTCGCCGCCCGCCTCGTTGACGGCCAGGTGGTACTGACTCAGCACGATGCGCCGTTCCAGTTCCCGCCACCGCTGGTCGGCGGAGCCCGCGAGGTCGACCGCCCCGCCGGACCGCCAGAACCTCGGCCACCAGTGGGCGCTCGCCCGCTCCACCGCGTCCGCCGTCGGCGGGGGCGCCGTGGCGGGCTCCGGTGTGAACAGGACGGTGGCGGCGAGCGTCTCCGACCGTCCACCCGCCAGGTGATACCGGTGTAGCCGGTCGTCATCCCTGGTCAGCCGGGCGGCGCCTCGCCAGGCGACGTCGACGGCATAGACGGTCTCATCGAGTCGGTGGGTGATGACGGCACGGCGGGCGCCTCGGCGACGCAGCTCGGTGGTGTGGTCGTCCGGACGGTCCCAGAAGCCCACGTAGGGGGCCGAGAACTTGTCCTGTCCCGCGGCGGTGGAGTAGGGGAAGTCCAGGAAGACGGCGAGCCTGCCGAGTCGGATCAGTGGCGAGGTGACACGCACCGCCACCGCGTCGGTCTCGGGATCGCAGGTCGTCTCGACCTCGACGGGACGGCCGTCGAAGAGGAACCGGCTGCGGAGCCGCCCGGTCCACAGTTCCAGGTGCTGCCGTGTCTCGGTGAGGTCGTCCGGGGACGCGGGCGTCCCGTCGGCCCTGGTGAGGGTCAGCCCGATGCGGCCGAGGTTGACGCGGTGCGGATTCTCCCGCAACCAGTGGTGCAGTTCGGGCTGGTCCTCGTCCCCGGTCCAGTAGTAGACCGGCCTGCCGTAGGTGTCCCAGATCGTGCCGCGATAGTCCTCGACGCGCCTTCCATGCGGCAGGGGGTCGGAATGCCAGCCCCAGTCGG
The DNA here is from genome assembly GCF_002234535.1 of Actinoalloteichus hoggarensis. NCBI lineage: Bacteria > Bacillati > Actinomycetota > Actinomycetes > Pseudonocardiales > Pseudonocardiaceae > Actinoalloteichus > Actinoalloteichus hoggarensis. The sequence goes on along the minus strand of NZ_CP022521.1, from coordinate 3,052,633 downwards.
CCATCGTGGCGAACGGTGCGAAGGTCTGGAGCCCGGTGATGTCGGCGCCGAAGGCGAAGCGACCGTTGCCGACCTGGACGGGCAGTTCGGTGTCGTCGCTGGTGCGGTGCAGGTCGTGGCGCGAGACGAGGGCCTGCCGGTCGATGCGCTCCACGCCGTCCGCGCCGTTCTCGGCCGTGGCGACTCGGCCCTCCGATTCGGCCGCCAGCACCCGCGCCGCGAGCGGGGCCGCCAGTGTGCCGCCCATACCGTGCAGTACCGATCTCCGGTTGACCATGCGATCTCCCTCGGTGCGCGTGATCGGCGGGACGTCGTCGTCCCCCGTCGTGCTGCCCTGCCTGGTGACAGTAGGAAGACGCCGACGTGACGACCACCACTCTGACCGGATGCGGCCGAGAGTGGTCGCGATCACATCACCCGCGATCGGCGCCGAGGTCGGGGCCGCTCGACCGCGGGCCCGGCGTCCACTCCGGCCCGATCATTCGGGCCGGTTCTCGCTGAGCAGGACGGCCGCGGCCGGGCGGAAGGAGCCCGCCCGGCCGTGATCGCGTCTCCCGTCGGACCTCGGCATGCCGGCGGAGGCGCCCCGCCGCGGCCGCCGAGGGCCGGCCTCAGCCGACGGGCCGGGCCTCGTCCAGTTCGGCCTGTTCGCCGCCGGTCTGGTCGAACTGGGTGCGGTGCAGCTCCTCGTATCGGCCGCCCGCGGCGAGCAGCTCGGTGTGGGTGCCGCGCTCGACCACGCGGCCGTCCTCGATGACCAGGATGAGATCGGCGGCACGGACCGTGGAGAGTCGGTGAGCGATCACCACGGACGTCCGGCCCGCCAAGGCCTCGGTCAGCGCCTCCTGCACGGCCTGTTCCGATGTGGAGTCCAGGTGCGCGGTGGCCTCGTCGAGGACCACCACCTTGGGGCGAGCGAGCAGGAGGCGGGCGATGGTCAGTCGTTGGCGCTCACCGCCGGAGAGCCGATAGCCGCGTTCGCCGACGATCGTGTCCAGTCCGTCCGGGAGCGTCGCCACCAGCTCCTCCAGCCGTGCCCGCCGCAGCACCTCCCACAGTTCGGCCTCCTCGGCCTCGGGCCGGGCCAACAGCAGGTTCGCGCGGATCGACTCGTGGAAGAGGTGTCCGTCCTGGGTGACCAGTCCGAGGGTCTGTCGGATCCCGGCGGCGGTCAGATCGCGGACGTCGACGCCCGCCAGCCGGACCGCGCCCTCGTCGACGTCGTACAGGCGGGGCAGCAGCGAGGCGATGGTGGACTTGCCCGCGCCGGAGGAACCGACCAGGGCGACCAGCTGCCCCGGCTCGACTCGGAAGGACACGTCGTGCAGCACCTGGACGCCGCCCCGGGAGTCGAGCGCGGCCACCTCCTCCAGTGACGCCAACGACACCTTGTCCGCCGCCGGATAGGCGAAGCCCACCTTGTCGAACTCCACCGACACCGGCCCCTCCGGCGCCGGGCGGGCGTCGGGCTTCTCGGCGATCAACGGCTTCAGGTCGAGCACCTCGAAGACCCGTTCGAAGCTGACCAGAGCGCTCATCACCTCGACACGGGCGCCCGCCAACGCGGTCAACGGGGCGTAGAGCCGGGTCAGCAGCATGGCGAGCGTGACGACGGCCCCCGCGTCCAGACTCCCCGCCAACGCGAGGTAGCCGCCGAGGCCGTAGACCAACGCCAATGCCAGCGCGGAGACCAGGGTCAGCGCGGTGACGAACACCGACTGCACCATCGCTCGTCGAACACCGATGTCCCGCACTCTGGCGGCACGGTCGGCGAACTCGCGTGACTCGTCGGCAGGCCTGCCGAACAGCTTCACCAGGGTGGCGCCCGGTGCCGAGAACCGTTCGGTCATCTGCGTGCTCATCGCCGAGTTGTGGGCCGCCGCCTCCCGCTGGAGTCTGGCCAGTCTGGCGCCCATCCGACGGGCCGGGATGACGAACACCGGAAGCAGCACCAGCGAGAGCAGGGTGATCTGCCAGGAGATGCCCAGCATCAGCACTAAGGTCAGCACCAGGGTCACCAGATTGCCGACGACCCCCGAGAGGGTGTCGCTGAACGCGCGCTGCGCGCCGATGACGTCGTTGTTCAGTCTGCTGACCAGGGCGCCGGTCCTGGTGCGCGTGAAGAAGGCCACCGGCATCCGCTGCACGTGGTCGAAGACGCTGGTGCGCAGATCGAGGATCAGACCCTCGCCGATGCTCGCCGACAGCCAGCGGACGACGAGCCGCAGCCCGGCCTCGGCGACGGCGATGCCCGCGATGAGCACCGCCAGCCACACGACGACGTCGGCGGGCTCGCTCCGCACGATGGCGTCCACGACTCGGCCCGCGAGCACGGGGGTCGCGACGGTGAGCACCGCGGTCACGATGCTGAGCACCAGGAACTGGACGAGGCGGCGGCGATGTCGTCGGGCGAAGCCGCCGATGCGACGCAGGGTGGCGGCGGAGAAGGGCTTGCGGTCGCTGCGCTCGGCTCTGGTCACGCTGTACAGCGAGTGCCAGGCCGTGGTCTCCATGCTCATGGCGGGCTCCTGATCGGTTCGGGGACGGTGATGGGTGATCGCTACGGTCGCGCTCGCCCGCGGCGGTGGTGGACTTGCAGGATCGCCTATCGCGCCGACAACGCACCCCGCGGCGGACGGGCCGTCGGAGTAGCGGAGAGCCGTCCGTGCCGGAGTCGGACGATCCGGAACGTATTCCGTCCGTCTGTACGAGTCCGATGTCCGGCCGTCTCGAAGGCCGGCGGGCGCGAGCCGGGCGTCCTGCCCGACGGGCGGATGCCTCCTCCATCTCGGACGGATCGGGCACCCGCGGGTCCGTGCCGCTCGTCGTCGGTCTGTCGGCTTCCCGGTGGCTTCCTGTCGGACTTCGCGGACTCCACGGGTGCGGCGGCGCCGTCCGGTCTGCGTCGCTCTCGCCGGGTGTGGTCAGGCCGGGTCCGGCTCCCGCTCGACGGCCTCCGACGCCTTCGGCTCGAGTGCGGGCGCCGCCGAGGCCGTACTACGACGGAGCAGGGCCCCCACCAGGACGGCGACGCCGATGATGATCACGCTGCTGGTCGTGGCGACCACGCGCAGCCCGTCGACGAAGGCTGTGCGAGCGGCCTCCAGCATCGCGGCCGCCTCGTCCCCGGACAGCAGTCCCGCCGAGGCGACCGCGCCGCCGAGCGTCTCCCGCGCCGGGTCCGCCGCCGACGCGGGAAGGCCGGCGGGCAGCCCGTCGGCGATCGCGGACCGATAGACGACGCCGCCGAGACTGCCGAGCACGGCGATTCCCAGCGCGCCGCCGAGTTCACCGCCGGTCTCGGAGATCGCCGAGGCGGCGCCGACGCGGCGAGCCGGCGCCGCGCCGATGATCTGATCGGTGGCGAGGGTCATCGTCGGTCCCAGGCCGAGCCCGATCAGCATGAAGCCGAGGACGTAGATCGACAGGCCTGCCGTGTCGATGCTCGCGAGCACCAGGCCGCCGATCCCGGCGAGGGCCAGCCCGGTCGCCATCACCGGTGCGGGCCGGGCGTGCCGGGTGATCACCGGGACGAGCAGCGTCCCCGCCGTCGAGGCGAGCACGGACGGCACCGTCCACAGCCCGGCCTGCAACGGCGAGAGTCCGAGCACGAGCTGGAGGTACTGCGCGCCGAGCAGCTGTACGCCCGACATCGCGAAGATCGCCAGGAACTGGGCGGTCACCGAGACCGAGAACGCCGGGACGCGGAAGAGCCTCGGGTCCAGCAGCGGGTCGGCGAGGCCGCGCTGGCGTCGCACGAAGACGATCGCCAGGGCGACGCCCGCCGTCGACGCGGCGAGCTGCGGCCAGCCGAGGCCGTCCTCGGCGAGCGCCTTCAGCCCTCCGACCACGAGCAGGATCGCGACCAGCGACAACGACGCGCTGATCAGATCGAGGCGTCCCGCTCCCCGGTCGCGCTGCTCGGGCAGGAGGAACGGCCCGACGGCGAGCAGCAGCACCATGACCGGCACACCGAGCAGGAACACCGAGCCCCACCAGAAGCTGTTCAGCAGCACACCGCCCGCGAGCGGGCCGATGGCCGTGCCCACCATGAAACAGGTCATCCACACGCCGATGGCCGCTCGCCGCTGCGCCGCGTCCTCGAACATGACTCGGATCAGCGACAACGTCGAGGGCATCAGGGTCGCGCCTGCCACGCCGAGCAGCGCCCTGGTCACGATGAGCATCTCGGCGCTGGTGGAGAACGCCGCCAGCACCGAGGCCAGCGCGAAGGCGGTGGCGCCGACGAGCAGGAGTCGCCGTCGACCGATGCGATCGCCGAGAGCGCCCATGGTGACCAGCAGGCCCGCGACGAGGAAGCCGTAGACGTCGATGATCCACAGCAGCTGCGCTCCGCTGGGGGCGAGGTCCGCGGTCAGGGCAGGCACCGCGAGATGCAGCACGGTCATGTCCATCGCTATGAGCAGCGTGGGCAGAGCGAGCACGGCGAGGCCGAGCCACTCCCGTGTGCCCGCCGACGGCGGTGCGTGCGTCATGACGTTCCCTTCGTCTCCGCGCGGACCGGTGCCGCGGCGTGGAGACCGACGCTAGAACCTCAACATTAATTCAGGTCAAGCGGCGTGGGCGGTTCGGGCGATCTCCGACGCTACAAGCGGGGACCGACATGATCACCGCCGTCGCCCGGCCGCGCCGAGCGACGGCGTGGTGGAAGCGCCCCGGCGGCTGTCACGCCCGGCACGTCATACCCGGTAGGGCTGCCCGGCGGTGAGGATCCGGAGACGACCGCGAGCCGATCCGCCCGCCGAGTCGTCGCCTGCGACTCCCACTCGGCATGTCGACGATCGCCGGACGACGACGCCTCGGCCGGTCGCACCCGCCCTCGCCGAGGACCGGGATACGCCGGCCGGCATCGAGCCCTGCGCGGTGATCACCGCTCGGGGCGGCCGCGCCGCGCCGCGAACCGATCGAGCGCGGCGTACGAGTAGGCCGCCGAGTCGATCGGCCTGCCCTCGCGCAGAGCCGTCGCCGTGTCGACGGCCGCCGCCACGGCGGTCCGGAAGAGCAGCGATCCGGTGCTGATCCTCCGCACGCCCAGCTTGGCGAGGCCGCTGACGTCGAGGCCGCCCGGTACGGCGAGCACGTTGAGCGGCACTGACAGTTCTCGGGCCAGCAGCGCGATGTCGGCGGGTTCGGTGATCCCCGGCACGAAGATCCCGTCGGCACCCGCCGCCACATAGCGGCGAGCCCTGCTCAATGCCGCCTCCACCGACGGCGGCTCGGCGACCAGCCAGTGCGTGTCGACGCGGGCATTGAGGAACAGGCCGGGGGCGCGGTCGGCGATCGCGGCGATCAGTGCGCACTGACTCTCCACGGCGGCGAGGCCCTCGGGGCGGCCGTCCTCCACGTTGATCCCCGCGATCCCCGATTCGGCCAGTTCGGCGGCCCAGTCCGCGACGTCGGACGCCTCCGTGTGCAGGCCCGCCTCGATGTCGACGCTGATCGGCACCGGCAGCTCCACGAGCACCGCGGCCAGCGCCGCGGTCTCGGCGAGGGTGTCGCCTCGGCCGTCCCGCAGCCCCGCCGAGGCGGCGACGCCGAGGCTGGTGGTGCCGACGGCGGAGAACCCGGCCGCGGTCAGCGCCGCGCCGGAGGCGTGGTCCCAGGCGTTGGGCAGCAGCAGCGGCGTCGGCCCGTGATGCAGGGCGCGGAACACCCGGAACGCCTCGCTGCCGTTCATGTCGCCTCCCGTGGTCTCGATTCCAAGCCGTTCCCGGCGCCGTGTCCGCCGAGGTTCGCCATCGAACCGCACGGCGCACGGCGGGATCCGCGGGAGTCTCGCCGCCCGCCTTCCTCCGGGACGACGCTCGGCCTGCCGACCACCGCCTTCGGCCGTGTCCGCGACGGCTGGTCCGCCGTGACCGGCGCGCGGTCGCCGTCCCGGCGATCCGCCGTCGATCACGCACACTATGGTCACGCGGGTTCGGCCGTCGCCGAAGCGTCGTCGAGCAGGATGGGGGCATGGACACGGCCCATCGTGGTCGCGCGCTCGCGGAGCTGACCGGGCTGCTGGCCGACCGCACTCGCGCGACCTTCTGCCTGGCGTTGTTGGACGGACGAGCGTGGACTCCTTCGGAGCTGGCGCGTCATGCCGGAGTCGCGCCGTCGACCACGACCGAACACCTGAACCGCCTGGTAGCGGGCGGGCTGCTCGTCGAACGGCGGCAGGGCAGGCATCGCTACGTCGAACTGGCGAGCCCTGCGACCGCCGCCCTGCTCGAAGACCTCGTCGCCTGGCTTCCGCCGCAGCCGGAACGGCCGAGCGGGCTGCGTGCGGTCCGGGCCGCGACGGCGACCGCCCTCGCCAGGACCTGCTACGACCATCTCGCGGGGACGCTCGGTGTGTCGATCACCGAGTCGATGCTCGACGCCCGGCTGCTCGACACCGCGGGCGGCCTCACCCTCACCCCGGCGGGCCGGGAGTTCCTGGTCGACGTCATGACGCTGCCCGAGGAGGCGCTGCGCCCCGGCCGCAGGCCCGTGGTGCGCGGGTGCCTGGACTGGACCGAGCGCCGCACCCATCTGGCGGGCGGTGCGGGCGCCGCCCTGTGCGGACGGCTGCTGGCACAGGGCTGGATACGGCGGGTCCGGCCGGGCCGCGCCGTGCGGCTGACCGCCGTCGGGGCAGCCGGACTGCACGACACGCTCGGGCTCGACGTCCACGCGCTGGGACTGTTCTGAACGCCGCGGACCGCGCACGCCGCAGGCGACTGCTCAGGAGCGGTCTCGGACTCGGGGCACTCGACTCGTCGCCGGTCCGCGGCGTCCGCGCCCTCTCGTCCGGACCAGCCGTCGGCCAGTCGGCCGGTACGCCGCGGTTGGGGTACGGCGCGGTCGTCGGCCGTCGGCCCGCGACGGCCCGACGCGCCGCGACCGGTCATGTGCCGGGGCCACCGATGTCGGGAGCACCCCCGTGCGCGGCACCCACCTCGACCTCCGCATCCGCGATCAGCGGGAACAGGCGCATCACGGCGGCCACCGGCACGGCCTCCTCCGGTCGCATCTCGGCGCGGGTGTCGCGCCCGCGGTACCGCGCGAGCAGCTGCCGGACGGCGTCACCCAGCTCGGCCAGCTCTTCCGGCGTCAGGTACACCACGGAGCTGAACGCCTCGTCGCGCTGCCAGTCCGGGGGCGCGGCCGCACGGTGCGCCAGCCACCGGCGGTGGCTCTCGTCCTCCAGTCCTCGGGCCAACTCGCCGAAGTCGCCGTCGGGCCGGTCCTCGGCGGCCGAGTCCTCGGCGGCCCGGGACGCCGCATCCGCCGAGGCGGGGCGGGGCGATCCGGCCCTGCCACGCAGTCGCCACGGGCGGGCACGGCCGCCCTCGTGGGGAGCCTCCTCGACATAACCGTGACGGGCGAGGCTCCGCAGGTGAAAAGAGCACAGCCCGGAGCTGTAGCCGAGTGCCTTGGCGGCCTCGGTCGCGGTGATCGTCTCGGCGTCCTTCAGCAGGTCGAGCAGCGCCACTCGCACGGCGTGCTCGGGAAGATCCTCGGCGGGTGCCGAGGCGACCGGACTGGAATCGAGGATGCCATCGCTGCTCATTTTGCAAAGTCTGCTACTTTGCAAAGCGTCCGGTCAACTTCTGCGGCCACTGGCACAGCACGCCGGGCCGCTCCCGCAGAGAGGGCTCTCGTCGTATGACCGTGGGTTCGGATCGTCCCCGCTCCGTCGATCGCCGAGTACGTGTGCTGGGCAAGCCGATCGACGGCGCCTTCCCGCGTCGGGCCCCCGAGGCCGACCGCGGTTCGGTGCTGCGGGTGACGGTCGTCGGTGAAGAGGTCCTGCACCGGCCCTGCCAGGACGTCGTCGACTTCGGCACGCCGGAACTGGCTCGCCTGATCGACGACATGTTCGCGACGATGTACGTCGCCGAGGGCGTCGGTCTCGCGGCGAACCAGGTCGGCGTCGACCTGCGACTGTTCGTGTACGACATCCCGGACCTCAGCGGTGTCCGCCACGTCGGCCACATCGCCAACCCGGTGGTCGAGGACATCCCCGCCGCGGAACGGCGACTGGCCGACGGCATGGAGGGCTGTCTGTCGGTGCCCGGCCCGTTCATGACGGTGGCCCGGCCGGATCGGGCCGTGGTGCACGGCCAGGACATGCATGGCGAGCCCCTCACGTTGACGGGGGACGACTTCTTCGCCCGCTGCCTCCAGCACGAGACGGACCACCTCGACGGCAGGCTCTACATCGACCGGCTGTCCGGCCGCGATCGTAAGACGGCACTGCGGGAGATGAACGAACGACGCGAGGAGATCTTCGCCGAGCGAGCCGCCCGCGCGGAGGCGTTGAAGGGCTGAGCCTCCCCGCCCGGGGTCCACGCGCGAACAGGGTCGACGCACCGGCCCCCGATCCGGCCGCCGTGCCGGAGGCCGTTCGGGCCGGACCGCGTCGCACCCGCCGGGCAGGGGTTGGTGTCCCGGTGAACGGGGCACGCCGATCGTCGCGGCCGAACGGCCTCGGCGCGGGCCCGGTCCGGCGGCCGCGATCACCTCGCCACGCCACCAGGGCACCCGGCCGCTCTCGCCGTCGGCGGCTTCGGCGTGCCGTCGACGCGCCGGATCGAGCTCCCGTCCACCGACCCGCGGCGGCGGCCACGCCGCGGTCGCGACGTCCGTTCACACACCTAGCATTCCCTGATGATCCGGGTTCGTGATCTCCACTCGTGGCCGTCGACGGAGGCCGAGGCGATCGCCGTGCAGGAACGCCTGCGGCCGCTGGTCCGGCAGACGGGCCTCGACCGCGCGCCTGCCACCGCCGCAGGCCTCGACGTCGCCTATGTCGGCGACGACGGGGCACTGGTCGCCGCCGTCACCGTGCTCGACGTCACGACGCTGACGGTGCTCGACAGCGCCGTGGTCCACGCCACGACGTCGTTTCCCTACGTGCCGGGGCTGTTCGCGTTCCGCGAGGCGCCCGCGCTGCTGCGGGCGCTGGAACGGCTGCGAGTGACGCCGAACGTGCTGGTGTGCGACGGCCAGGGCCTCGCCCACCCGCGTCGTTTCGGGCTGGCCTGTCATCTCGGTGTGCTCACGGACCTGCCGAGCATCGGCGTCGGCAAGAACTCTCTGGGCCCCTACGATCCACCCGGCCGGGAACGGGGCGAGTGGACGCCGCTGCGGCTGGACGGCGAGGTGGTCGGCCGGGCGCTGCGCACCAGGCCGGGGGTGAAGCCGGTGTTCGTCTCCGTCGGGCACCGCGTCGACGTCGAGTCGGCCTGCGCGCTGGTCCTGCGACTCACCCCGCGATACCGACTGCCGGAGACCACTCGCACGGCCGACCGCCTCGGCCGGGCAGGCTGATCACGAAAGCGACGGCCGACCCGCGATGGCCGCGCACGCGGACACGACGCCGGACGCCGCCCGCTCCCCGGTGGCCGGAGGCGTCGCAGGCGGTGGCCGCCTGCGACGTCGCGTTGCGCGCCGACCAGGGTCCGAGGCGCGACGACACCAGAGCCGACCGCCGCGGAGTCCCCGGCCGGGCCGCGGTGGCGGGGTCTCGTCAGTCCAGGAGGCGTTCGCCGACGACCTGCCCGTGGAACGTCTCCCCGGTCGGGGTGAAACCGATCCGGCGATAGAAGTCCTCGGGGCCTGCCGGATGGACCTCCCACATGACGGTGACGCGCCGCTGTCCACGTCGCCGTGCCTCGGCGCAGAGCTGTTCGACCGCGAAACGTCCGTAGCCCCGGCCCTGCCGACCCGCCGCGATGTTCAACCGCCAGACGCCGCAGCGGAACAGCTCCACCGGATTCTCCGGATCGAAGCCCGCCATCACGAAACCGACCAGGTCGTCGCCGTCGTAGACCAGGCGCGGCCAGGTCGTCTCCGGCTGTGCGTAGGCCTCGGCCAGCGAGACGGCGACGGGTGCGACGACGGCCTCCTGCTCGGGTGCGACGGCGAGCGCACAGGCCTCTCGCACGTTCTCGGGGGTGACACGGTCGAGTCGAAGGTTCATGGCGGCATCCTGCACGCGGGCACCGACGAGACCGGGCGCTCGACAGGACCGTCAGTGCCGAGACGACGATCGACACGGGCGTTCGCGCTCCGGCGAGAGTCGTGCGTCGTGGTTCCTCAGTGAGCGGGCCGGGCTCCGGTGTAGACGCCGACCGGTCGGAACCGCAGCGCGGGCTCGCGGTACTCCTCGATCGCGTGGGCCAGCCAGCCGACGGCCCGGGAGACGGCGAAGACGGCCTCACCGGCGTCGGGCCGCATGTCGTAGGCGTGCATCATCGCCGCGAGGGCGAGATCGATGTTGGGGAACGCCGACGGGTTCTGATCGCGCAGCCGCTCCGTGACGGCGTCCAGGGCACGCAGGGGCGTCTCCGCCTCCCCCGACTCGCGGAGCAGCGTGATCAGGAGCTCCGCCCGCGGATCGCGGCGCTGGTAGACCCGATGACCGAAGCCCGGCACGGTGCCCGAGGTGCGGAGCCGGTCCGACAGCGCGTCGATCGGATCGGACAGCGCCTCGCCCAGGAAACGGTAGGCGAGGCTGCTCGCCGCTCCGTGTCGGGGCCCGTCGAGGGCGCCGAGTCCCGCGGAGACGACCGCGTACGGGTTGGCCCGCGTGTTCGCCGCGATCCGCGCGGCGACCGTGGACACCGCGAGGTCGTGGTCGGCCAGCAGGATGAGGACCGCCGTGAGCAGTCGAGCCCGCACCGGCCGTGAGGTGAGGACCGGCCACACTCGCAGCGCGACCGTGTCGCCCTGGGGGGCGTGCGGCGCGTGCGCGGCGGCCAGGACGCCCAGCAGCGTCTCCCCCGCGCGGATCACCGATTCCGGGCTCAACGCGAAGCGCAGCGGGTCCAGCGCGCCCAGGGCGACGACGGCGACCCGCAGTCGGTCGGTCAGTCGCGCGGTCCTGGGCAGCACGGCGATGGCGGCCTCGGCGGACTCGACGAGATCGGCGGGCGCGGGGAACGGCGGCCGATCCGCGAGATCGCCGGTCCAGAGCAGGTGGGCGACGGACTCGACCGTGGTGGTCGTGGCGAGGTCGACCGCGCGATGCCCTCGGAAGTACAGCTCGTCGTCGGCGATCAGCGTCAGCTCGGTGCGGATCCGTTCGACCGCGCCGGAGGCCTGCCTGCCGTCGCGACGCCGGTCGGCGAGTCCCTCGACCTCGTCCTGCCGGAACACGCTTCCGCGTCCGCCTCTGGCTCGCACGCTGCGCAGCAGGCCTCTGCTGACATAGGCGTAGACCGTCGCCTCCTTGACGTCCAGGCGATGCGCCACCTCGGCGGTGGTCAAGTAACGCGAATCACCTTCGACGGCGGTGGAGTCGGCCATGACCTGCGATCCTCCCGTTCATATTGACTGCATCAATATTGACAATACAGGAGTGCCGAGTCGACAGTGCACACCACCAAGGAGGTGCACATGTCTGTCACTGTGGACGGATCGATCGAGGTTCCCGCAGGCCTTCGCGACGTCGTCGTCACGACCACCGAGATCGGCGACGTACGGGGAAGAGAAGGCTTCTACCACTACCGGCAGTACTCGGCGATCGACCTGGCCGCGTCGCGTTCCTTCGAGGAGACGTGGTTCCTGTTCGTCGAGGGCAGGCTGCCCGACCCGGCGGAGCTGACGCGCTTCGTCGCCGAGATCGCCCCCCTGCGGGTGCTGCCCGAGCGGCTGCGCGCCCTGCTGCCCTCGATCGCGGCGCTCGGGCCGTCCGCCGACCCGATGTCGGGGCTGCGGACGGCCCTGTCCGCGCTGGGCGCCGTGCACGATCTGCCCGCGCTGTGGGACGCGCCGCCGGAACGACGGCGGGCCGACGCGCTGCTCGTGTGCGCCGTGACGCCGACGATCCTCGCCGCCCTGCACCGACTTCGTGCCGGACTGGAGCCGATCGAGCCTCGCCCCGAACTGTCGCACGCCGCGAACTGGTTGGCGATGCTGGGGATCGAGGACCCCGCCCCCGCGCACGTTCGTGCCGTGGAGACCTACCTGATCGCGACCGTCGACCACGGTTTCAACGCCTCCACCTTCACCGCCAGGGTGGTGGCCTCGGCGGGCGCCGACGTCGTGTCGGCGGTCACCGCCGCGATCGGCGCCTTCACCGGTCCGCTCCACGGCGGAGCCCCGGATCGGGCGCTGGACTCCGTCGACGACATCGGCACGCCGGACCGCATCGACGACTGGGTCCGTGCGAAGGTCCTCGCGGGCGAACGCATCATGGGCTTCGGCCACGCCGTCTATCGGACGAACGATCCGAGGGCCGTGCTCCTCCGCGAGAAGGCCGCCGAGCTGGGCGGCCCGTTGGTCGACTTCGCGACGACCGTCGAACGTCGGGTGGTCGAGATCCTGGCGGAGCTGAAGCCGGGCCGCGAGTTGTACGCGAACGTGGAGTTCTACGCGGGCGTGGTGATGGAGCTGTGCGGCATCCCGCGCCCGCTGTTCACGCCGACCTTCGCGGTCAGTCGGGTGGTGGGCTGGACCGCCAACATCCTGGAGCAGGCCGAGGGCGGCCGCATCATCCGTCCCGCCGCGCGCTACGTCGGCCCGGACGCCCCGCAGCCGTTGCCGTTGCCGTTGCGCTGAGCAGGACCTTCGACGCGGCACCGGGCGGGCCCGGCCCGCCCGGTGGCGTCAAGGAATAATCCGGCGGAGACCACGGTTGCCACCCGGCATGATCTTAGAGATTGGCGTGATCCTCCCGTCCTCCACGCCATACCCTGATCAGCCGATATCCAACGAGATCGGTGCGAGCGCCCGTTTCGCCGAGGAGGTCGGGCTCGACTCCGTCTGGTCCACCGACCATCTGGTGGCGAGCGCCCCGATGCTGGACAGCACCGTGGTGCTGGCCACCGCGGCGGCGGTGACCGAGCGGATCACCATCGGATTCGGAGTGCTGCTGCCCGCCCTGCGGCAGCCTGCCTGGGCGGCGAAGCAGGTCAGCACCCTTCAGCTGTTGTCCGGCGGTCGCGTCGTGCTCGGCGTCGGCACCGGCAATCCCGCCCACGGCGACATCGGCTGGCGGGCCGCCGGGGTCTCCTTCAAGGACAGGGGGACTCGCACCGACGAGGCGTTGCGGGTGCTGCCCGGCCTGATCGGCGGCCTCCCGACCGTGCTGGCCGACGGGACGGAGGTGACGTTGACGCCCGGATCGGCCATGCCGCCCGTGTTGGTGGCGGGCGACGGCGACCGAGCCCTGCGCAGGGCGGCGGAGTTCGGCGACGGCTGGGTGTCGCTCGGGCTGCCCGCGACGGAGGTGGCCACACGGCTCACCAGACTGGCGGAGCTGGCCGCGGACCACGGGCGCCCGGTGCCTCGCGCGACGGTGGTGGCGCCCGCGCTGGACGCCGACCCCAAGCGGGCCGCGGCGCAGCTCGCCGCGTACGCCGATGCGGGCACGGAGCGGGTGATCCTGCCGCCGACCAGGGCCGGCTGGCGGCGGGACTACGAGTTCGCCGCGGCCCTGAAGGCCGCGAGCTAGCCCGGTCCCGTACCGACACGGACCGGCGCGGCGCGGGATACGGCCGGGTCGGCGGCCCGCGTGGGCCGGCGGGCTGCCGCTCAGACGGCGGGAGCGGGCAGCAGCCCGGCCAGGAAGGCCGGATCGACCCCGATGAGCGACTCCCGAAGCACCCGGCGTTCTCCCGATTCGACGGGCACCTCGCAGGGCACCACCAGCACCGTGCAGCCCGCGGCGACCGCCGAGGCGACGCCGACGGGCGAGTCCTCGACGGCGACGGTGTCGGCGGGGTTCACTCCGAGCGCGGCGGCGGCCTGGAGGTACGGCGCGGGGTGCGGCTTGTTGTGCGGCACCTCGTCACCGAAGACGGCGGTCGTGAAGAGTTCGGAGCCGATGGTCAGCAGCGCGACCTCGCCCAGGGACCGGATCGTGGAGGTCACGAGTGCCATCGGCACGCCGGTGTCGTGCACGGCGTGCAGGGCCTCCTGCGCGCCCGGACGCCAGAGCAGGTCGGTACGGAACAGCTCGCGGGTGAGATCGGCGACTCGGGCCCCGGCGGAGGCGACCGTGTCCGGTGTGACGGGGAGGCCCAGGTCGGCGAGCAGGATGCCCATGCTGTTGCTCATGTTGGAGCCCACCATCGCGGCTCGTGCCTCGGCGCTGATCACGCCGCCCAGTTCGGCGGCGGTCTCCTCCAGGGCGATGGCCCACAGCTTCTCGGAGTCGAGGAGGGTGCCGTCCATGTCCCAGAGGACGGCGGCGAGCCGCCCAAAGGAGTGAGCGGCGAGCCGCCCAGGGGAGCCGGCGGCGAGCCGCCTCACGGAACCGGTGGCGGGCCGCCCGAGAACGTCGGCGGCAGGCCGCCCGGCGGAATCAGCCGATGCAGCCGGGAGACTCCCGGACGAGGCCGCCGCAGTAGGCTTCGGCGGCCCGACGACGAGCGGGCTCGGCGAGGTGCCGTCGACGGCCGCCGCCTCGGTGACGCGGGACGAGGACGGCGCCGCGAGCGGGTCGGGCGCCCCGCCGGCGCTCGGCGCCTCGGCTTCGACGGGTCCGGCAGGGGTCTCGGCGGCGGTCCGCTCGGGGGCATCCGTGGCGGGCCTGGCTCGGCCGTCCTGCGGGGACGGTCGGGACACGTGTGCTCCTCTGGTCTCGATCCCCGCGCGGACGGCGGCGGGGGGCGGGAAGCAGCTCCTCGACCCCCGCACACCGCGCGGGATCAGGTGTTGAAGTAACCGGCCTCGGGATGGTGGGTGACGATCGCGTCGGTGGACTGCTCCGGGTGCAGCTGGAACTCCTCCGACAGCTTCACGCCGATCCGCTCCGCGTCGAGCAGCTCGACGATCTTGGCACGATCCTCCAGCTCGGGGCAGGCCCCGTAACCGAGGGAGAACCGGGCTCCACGGTAGGCGAGGCGGAAGTACTCCTCGACCTCGGCCGGGTCCTCGTCGGCGAGCGTGCCGCCCGACGACCAGTGCAGCTCCTCCCGAACCCGCCGATGCCAGTACTCGGCCAACGCCTCGGTGAGCTGGACGCCCAGGCCGTGGACCTCCAGATAATCGCGGTAGGAGTCGGTGGCGAACAGCTCGGCGGCGAAGTCGGCGATCGGCTGTCCCATGGTGACCAGGGTCAGCGGCAGGACGTCGACCACGCCCTCCTGGAGCGCGAGCTCCTTCGGTCGGAAGTAGTCGGCCAGGCAGAGTCTGCGGTCCTTGGCCTGCCGGGGGAAGGTGAATCGGAAGCGCTCCGGCGCGTCGGGGCTCGGCTCGGTCAGCACGACGACCGAGTCGCCGTCGGCGACGCACGGGAAGTAGCCGTAGACCACGGCGGCGTGCGCGAGAATGCCCTCCGTGGACAGCCGGTCCAGCCAGGCCCGCAGCCGGGGACGGCCCTCGGTCTCCACCAGCTCCTCGTAGCTGGGTCCGCCGCCGCCCTTGGCTCCGCGCAGGCCCCACTGCCCGAGGAAGGTGGCCCGTTCGTCGAGCATCGCCGCGTAGTTCGCCAGCGGGATGCCCTTGACCACCCGATTCCCCCAGAACGGCGGCGTCGGCACCGGGACGTCGGTGGCGACCTCGGAGCGCGCGGGCCGCACCACGTCGGCCTCCGCCTCGGCGGCCTTGGCCTTGCGTTCCTCGGCGATCCGCCGGGAGCGCTCGTGCCGGGCACGCCGTTCGGCGATCCTGGCCTCCTCCTCCGGGTCGGCGATCACCAGACCGCCCCGCTTCCTGGTCATGATCCGATCCATCAGCCGCAGGCCCTCGAAGGCGTCCCTGGCATAGCTGACGTGTCCCGAGTAGACCTCGGAGAGATCGTTCTCCACATAGGAGCGGGTGAGCGCGGCACCGCCCAGCAGGACGGGCCAGCGGTCCCCCACTCCCCTGGTGTTCATCTCCTGCAGGTTCTCCTTCATGATCACCGTCGACTTCACCAGCAGACCGGACATGCCGATGACGTCCACCCGGTGTTCCTCGGCGGCGTCGAGGATGGCGTTGATCGGCTGCTTGATGCCGAGGTTGACCACCTGATACCCGTTGTTGGACAGGATGATGTCGACCAGGTTCTTGCCGATGTCGTGCACATCGCCCTTGACGGTGGCCAGCACGATGCGGCCCTTGCCCTCGGAGTCGCTCTTCTCCATGTGCGGTTCGAGGTGGGCGACGGCGGTCTTCATCACCTCGGCGGACTGGAGCACGAACGGCAGCTGCATCTGGCCGGAGCCGAACAGCTCGCCGACCGTCTTCATCCCGGACAGCAGCGTGTCGTTGATGATCGCCAGCGCGGGCCGTTCGAGCAGCGCCGCGTCCAGGTCGGCCTCCAGGCCCTTGCGCTCGCCGTCCACGATGCGACGCTGAAGCCGGTCGAACAGCGGCAGCGCGGCCAGCTCCTCGGCTCGGGAGGCCCGCGCCGAGGACGCCGTGGCGCCCTCGAACAGCTCCATGAGTCGTTGAAGCGGGTCGTATCCCTCTCGCCTGCGGTCGTAGACCAGGTCGAGGGCGACCTCCCGGTGTTCGTCGGGAATACGGGCCATCGGCAGGATCTTCGAGGCATGGACGATCGCGGTGTCCAGGCCCGCGTCCACGCACTCGTGGAGGAAGACCGAGTTGAGGACCTGCCGGGCGGCGGCGTTGAGGCCGAAGGAGATGTTGGAGATGCCGAGCGTGGTCTGCACCGCGGGGTGCAGCCGCTTGAGTTCGCGGATGGCCTCGATGGTCTCCACGCCGTCGCGTCGGACCTCCTCCTGACCGGTGGAGATCGGGAAGGTGAGGCAGTCGACGACGACGTCCTCGATGCGCATCCCCCAGTTCGTGATCAGGTCGTCGATGATCCGGGTGGCGATCCGCACCTTGCCCTCGGCGGTGCGGGCCTGACCCTCCTCGTCGATGCACATGACCACGACCGCGGAGCCGTGCTCGGCGACCAGCTCCATGGTCCGATGGAAGCGGGACGTCGGCCCCGTGCCGTCCTCGTAGTTGACCGAGTTGACGACGCAGCGCCCGCCGAGACGTTCCAGCCCCGCGCGCAGCACCTCCGGCTCGGTGGAGTCGAGCATGATCGGCAGTGTGGAGGCGGTGGCGAGCCTGCCCGCGAGTTCGCTCATGTCCGCCGCTCCGTCGCGGCCGACATAGTCGACGCACAGGTCGAGCAGGTGCGCGCCCTCTCTGGTCTGCGCGCGACCGATCTCGACGCAGTCCTCGAAGCGGCCGTCGAGCATCGCCTCCCGGAAGGCCTTGGAGCCGTTGGCGTTGGTGCGCTCGGCCACCATCAGGACGCTGGCGTCCTGACGGAAGGGCACCGCCTGGTACAGCGAGGCGACTCCCGGTTCCGGGCGGGGTCTGCGCGGTGTCGGGGTGAGCCCGGCGACGGCGTCGACGACCGCGGTGATGTGCGCGCCGGTGGTGCCGCAGCAGCCGCCGACGAAGCCCACGCCGAACTCGGTCACGAAGCCCGCGAGAGCCTGGGCCAGCTCCTCGGGGCCCAGCGGGTATTCGGCGCCGTCGGGGCCGAGCTGGGGAAGTCCCGCGTTGGGCATCACCGAGAGCGGAATCCTGGCGTGCTGCGAGAGCTGCCGCAGGTGTTCGCTCATCTCGGCGGGCCCGGTGGCGCAGTTGAGCCCGATCAGATCGATTCCGAGCGGTTCCAGGGCGACCAGGGCGGCGGTGATCTCGCTGCCCAGGAGCATGGTCCCGGTGGTCTCCACCGTGACCTGCGCGATCACCGGGACGGTGATGCCCTCGGCGGCCATGGCCCGACGCGCGCCGAGCACGGCGGCCTTGGTCTGCAACAGATCCTGGCAGGTCTCGATCAGGATGACGTCGGAGCCGCCGGTGAGCAGCCCGCGCACCTGTTCGGCATAGGAGTCGCGCAGTGTCGCGTAGCCGACGTGCCCGAGGGTGGGCAGCTTGGTCCCCGGTCCGACCGACCCGAGGACGAACCTCGGCTTCTCCGTCGTGCTGAACTCGTCGGCGGTCTCCCGTGCCAGCGCGGCACCGGCATGCGCGAGTTCTCGAATACGGTCCGCAATGTCGTAATCAGCCAGATTAGCGAGGTTTGCCCCGAATGTATTGGTCTCGACGGCGTCGGAGCCTGCCTCGAGATATCCTCGATGCACGGAGCGAACGACGTCCGGCCGAGTGACGTTGAGGATTTCGTTGCAGCCTTCCAGGCCTGCGAAATCATCGAGTGTGAGCGGCCAGGACTGCAGCATCGTCCCCATCGCCCCGTCGGCAACCAGGACCCGGGCGGAGAGGGCGTCCAGAAACGGCGACGTGACACGATCCGACATGCGCCCAGCCTACGGTCTTCGGCGTCGGGCCAGGGTCGTAGTCTTGAGCGGTGACCGACCCGGAATTGAGCGCTGACGAGGCCGAGGCGACGTCGCCGACCCTGACCGACCCGGTACTCGTGGCCGCGTTCGAAGGGTGGAACGACGCTGGTGACGCGGCTAGTACCGCTATCGAGCACCTACAACTCGCCTGGGATGCCTCTCCCCTGTTCGAGCTCGATCCCGATGACTACTACGACTTCACGGTGACTCGACCGACCATCCACCTGGTGGACGGTGTCACCCGACGAGTTGAGTGGCCCACGACGAGAATGACTGTCTGTCGCCCTCCGGGTGCAGCCCGTGATGTCATCCTCCTCCACGGCATCGAGCCCAACATGCGCTGGCGCTCGTTCTGCACCCGGCTCGTCGAGGAGATCGAGAAGCTCGGCGTCACGACCGTCATCACCCTCGGCTCGCTCCTCGCCGACACGGCGCACACGCGGCCGGTGCCGATCACCGGCAGCGCCTACGACAGCGAGGCCGCCACCCGGTTCAACCTGGAGCGCTCCCGGTACGAGGGTGCCTCGGGCATCCTGGCGGTGTTCCACGACTACTGCGTGCAGGCGGGCGTGCCCGCCGTCTCCTTCTGGGCGGCCGTGCCGCACTACGTCTCCCAGGCACCCGCACCGAAGACGACGCTGGCCCTGCTCCGCCGTGTCGAAGACGTCCTGGACATCGAGGTGCCGGTCGGCAGCCTGCCGGAACAGACCGAGGAATGGGAGCAGACCGTCTCGGAGATGGCGGACGAGGACGAGGACGTCGCCAACTACGTGCGTGCCCTCGAGGAACGCGGCGACGAGATCACCCTGACCGAGGCCAACGGCGACGCCATCGCCGCCGAGTTCGAACGCTACCTCCGCAGGCGACACCGGGGCGGCTGGGGCACCGGCGGGAAGGGCGGCGGATCGGCCTGATCCCGGTCCGCCGCAGGCGCGGCGGTGCACCGGCCCCCAGGCGGCAGGCGAGGGCCTGCCGCCTGAAACGGTGCCCGCCGCCGCGGGCCGTCCTTCTCGTCGAGCCCTGGCGCACGGGCCTGCCGATCACACCGCCGCGTCGAATCCGCCCCGGCGCCGTGAGGGATCGCGTCCACCGCCCGGGTGCTAGTGCGCCGCGCCGAACTCCAGGGCGAGGACGCCGCCGATGATCGCCATGATCCCCAGGCTCTGCACCCAGGTCAGCCCGTCGCCGAGGAAGACCGCGCCGATCACCGCGACCAGGGCCACTCCCACGCCCGCCCAGATGCCGTAGGCGATGCCGAGGGGCACACCGTGGACGAGCGTCCTGGACAGCAGGAAGAAGGCCGTGGCATAGCCGATCACGGTGATGATCGACGGGACGAGCCTGGTGAACCCCTCCGACAGTCGCAGCGAGATCGTCGCCGTCACCTCGGTCACGATGGCGAAGGACAACAGCAGATAACCCACGGCGACACTCCGTCAGTACTGGACAGCTCGCCAGGACTCTAGCCTGTCGCCCGCACCGTGGTCCTCACTCCGATGCCGTTCCCGGCGGCACCGGGTCCAGCCGCGACGCGACGTGGGCGGCCAACAGCTCGACCACATCCGAGGCGGCGCCCCGCCTGCCGAACGCGGCACGCTGACGGGCGGCCGCCGATCCCCGCCGCCTGCTCGCGGCCAGCAGCCGCGACACGAGGACCTCGTCGCCCATCGCCACCAGGCCGGGCCGGGCCCAGGCGATCAACCGGTCGATCAGCAGGCTCGCAGGCAGCAGTCGTCCCGACACCGGGTCCAGACCCATGCCGTCCACCCCGTCACGGGCGGCACGCCAGAGTGCCAGCCGCAGCATCGAGTCGCCCGCGGCCGGGGCGGGAAGGCCTGCATCGACCCTGGCCAGCGCCGTCGCGGCCAGTCCCCGCACCACCAGGGCGAACAAGACCGCCTCCTCGACGGTCGGCATCACGTCGGCGACGCGGATCTCGATGGTCGGCAGGTGCGAGGAGGGCCGGATCATCCAGTAGACCATCCCCCGATCCAACGCGGCTCCCGAAGTCAGCAGGCCTCGAACCTCGGCCTGGTACTCCGCCGTCGAGCCGAACACCGGCGGCGGCCCCCCGGAGGGCACCTGCCGCCAGAGGATGCTCCGCCAGCTCGCGTACCCGGAGTCCCGTCCTCGGAAGAACGGCGAGTTGGCGCTCAGCGCGAGCAGTCCGGGTAGGAAGGCGCGAAGCTGATCGCTCACCGCGACGGCGTGGTCGAGGTCGGGCATACCGATGTGCACATGGCAGCCGCAGGTCAGCAGACTCTCCATCACACCGCCGAGCTCATGGGCGATACGTCGGTAGCGACGAGTCTCGGTGAGGGCGTACGGCAGGCTCGGCTCGTGAATCGGCACGCCGGACGCCAGTAACGTCTGTCCGGCACGCCGCGCGGCGACCGCCAGGCCCCGACGGCCCTGGTCGAGGCGGGTCGCCAGCTCGTCCGCCGTCCGGCATACCGGAGACACCGACTCGACCTGGAATTCCGTGATCTCGGCCGCGTACTCCACCTCGCAGGTGGGCGCGGTGCGCAACACGTCCGACGCCCCCGTCGTGCAACGCCCCGTCCGGCCGTCGACCAGAAAGAACTCCTCCTCGACGCCGAAGGTGAGCGGTTCCACCGACGGTGGTCGTTGAACAGGGAACCCACCCGGCAGGCCACCGGGGGAGCCAGTGGCGGGGGAAGCGCTCGGCCGGCCATCCGTTGTGAACGTCATCGCAGGTGAACCAACCCCTCGCTGAGCGACCTGATCGGCCGGGAGGATGAGCAGACGATCTCCATGGTCTGCCTGTGGTGCCGAGCCGGCTACGGTCGGCGATCGTTGTCACCCGGGTGACACGCCGCCTGCGGCCGGAAGCACCAGCGGCAGTCCGCTTACCGGTGGCTGCCCGCTGCGGCACCCGACACAAACCCCGCCCGGCGACGATGCCCTCGCACGGCACGCCCGGTGCGAGTCCGCGCTCGCCGACGGGCGGCCGACACGCCGTCGAATCCGCTCCCGACGGCAGCCTCCTCGCCTGACCGCCCCCACGTTCGTCGTCGACATGTCCGCGACGCGATCCGTGTCCGGACGGCCTGACCGAGATCGGGAAATGTCGTCGGGCACACAGAGCGCGGGGGGACCGCCATGGGTTTAATCGATCACGTAGGTCTTCGTGGAGGGGCGGGCACATGCGACGGCGTTGGCGATGGGCACTGGCGGGCACGGCCGCCCTCGCGGTGCTGCTGGGCACCCCGGCGGTCTGGGCCTACGGCAGCAGCGCGGGGCGGATCGTCGACTCCGACGATGCCCCTGACACCGATGTCGCGCTGGTCCTCGGGGCGGGCGTCCGGCCCGACGGCAGGCCGTCCCAGCTGCTCGCCGGGCGACTCGACGTGGCCGCGGGCCTCTACCACGAGGGCGTCGTCCGCGTGCTGCTGCTCAGCGGCAGTGTCGGACCCGGCGACTACGACGAGCCGGGCACGATGCGCGAGTACCTGGTCAGTCGCGGCGTGCCGACCGAGGCGATCGTCGAGGACGGTTCCGGCAACGACACCTGGGAGTCCTGCGTACGCACCCGTGACGTCTACGGAGTGCGGGAATTGATCGTCATCAGTCAGCGGTTCCACCTGCCGCGCGCGGTGGCGCTGTGCAGGTCCGCCGGCCTCGAGGTGCACGGCGTCCCCCACGAATCCGGACAGACGAATCCGAGCGGCACTCGCTTCGGCTATCTCCGGGAGACCGGCGCGCGGCTGCCCGCGATGATCACCGCGCTGTTCAAGAACCCGGAAGGCGCCATCGAGGCCGACCCGGACTCCTCAGTCGCCGACGCGCTGGCCGCCGGGTCTCCCGCTCCCGCCCCGCCCCCTGCCGCGGCGCGGCTCCGCGATCCGGAGTGAACGGCCGCCGTCGCCCACGGTGACAGGCGCCGGCCCCTGAGGAGCAGGCGCCGCCCGGCCGCCCCCGCTGTCACGAGCCCGCGCCGACTCCCTCAGCGCGGGCGGTCCGGAGCCGGAGCGGCCGAGGTCGCCGCCCCGGCCGCGCGGCACGGCAGGCCGCCCGCCGGCACCGGAGTCAGAGGGCGACCCCGAGCAGCGCGTCGACCGACCGCCGGATCAGCCCTGGTGCCGCCGGATCGGTGCCCCGCCTGGTCAACGCCTCCTCGGCCCAGGCGTCGAGGGCGGCCAGGGCCCTCGGCGTGTCGAGGTCGTCGGAGAGGTGGTCCCGCAGCCGGTCCAGGACGGGCTGTGCGGGCGGCCCCTCGGCGAGCGCGACCGCCGCACGCCAGCGCTCGGCCCGCGCCCGCCCCGTCGCCAACACCGCGTCGGTCCACATCCGGTCATCGCGGTAGTGCGAGTCCAACAGCGCCAGCCGCAGCGCCGCCATGTCGACGCCGTCGCCGCGAAGTCGGGAGACGAAGACCAGGTTGCCTCGCGACTTGGACATCTTCTCGCCATCCAGACCCACCATGCCCGTGTGGCAGTAGTGCCGGGCGAACGGCTGCTCCCCGGTCAACGCCTCGGCGTGGGCGGCGCTGTACTCGTGATGCGGGAAGATCAGGTCGGAGCCGCCGCCCTGGACGTCGAAGCCCATGCCGAGATGCCTGCGCGCGATCACCGAGCACTCGACGTGCCAACCAGGCCTGCCCGCCCCCAGCTCGGACTCCCAGGAGGGCTCACCGGGCCTGGCCTGCCGCCACAGCAGGGCGTCCAGCGGGTGCCGCTTGCCCTCGCGCTCCGGGTCGCCGCCACGCTCGGCGAAGAACTCGAGCATTCGTGCCTCGTCGTAATTCGACTCGTAGCCGAAACGGCCACTCGCACGATGGTCGAAGTAGACGTCGGGATAGTCGGCGTCGTCGACTCGGTAGGCCGCGCCCGAGGCGAGCAGCTCCGCCACCGCCGTCGCGATCTCGGGCACCGACTCCACGGCACCGATGTAGTGCCGGGGCGGCAGGACCCGCAGGGCCTCCATGTCCTCTCGGAACAGAGCGGTCTCCCGCATGGCGAGGACCACCCAGTCCGTCTGGTCCCGGTTCGCGCGCTCCAACAGCGGGTCGTCGACGTCGGTGACGTTCTGCACATAGTGCACGTCGTGGCCGTTGTCGAGCCAGATCCGATGAACCAGATCGAAGGTCAGATAGGTGGCGGCGTGACCGAGATGCGTCGCGTCGTACGGGGTGATGCCGCAGACGTACATCCGAGCGGTGGAGCCGGGCGCGGTGGGTCGCACCTGCGCCGAGGCGGTGTCGTAGAGCCGCAGGGGACGAGGTGTGCCGGGCAGGGCGGGCACCGGGGCCGACGACCAGGTTTCCATGCGCTCGACCCTATGCGCGACGGGCGACGACCAGGCTGCCGGGTCGCCCCTCGTCCCGCGATCCGGCCGTCGCCGTCCCCGACTCGGCCCGCCTGCCTCGGCAGGCGCCGACCGACCGCCGTGCCCCCACGCGGCCGGCCGGGAGCGACGGTCAGCAAAGCGAGCGGACCTCGGCGATCGACTCCGCCTGACGAGGGAAGCCACCGCCGTCGACCGCGAGACCGAATTCGTCGACGCCTGCCTCGGCATAGGCGGCGACCCGCTCGGCAGTCTCGAGGGACCGCCGGTGGTCGTGACCCGGCGGTCGTCTCCGGCGTCGCCTCGGGTGCCGCGCCGAGCCGTTCGAGCATCGCCGCCCGCTCCCCTGATGCGCGTCACCGTCGTCCAACACGATGTGCAGGCCGAGGTGGATTCGCGGCATCGGTCCGTCGCGCCGCGGCGGAGATGCCCTCCGCCGCCGTCGTCTCCTCCATGGCGGACAGCCCGACACCGATCTCGGTGCTCATCGCGCGGTTCTCCGATCCCTCCTTCGACTACAGCCCCGCCGACCGGTATGAGGTCTGGATCGGCGTTCAGGTCAGGCCGCCGAACCATGGAGTCGCTGCGGCGTGGGCGGCGGCCGGGCGGGACGTCCGGAAGCCGGCCGCGGGCACTTTCGATATTGATTTCATCTTTCACTGAAGAGATAGAGTGAATAATACGCGTGTATGCCGCTCGCTTCGCCGCGAACGCAGTCCGGGGTGACGCGGCCACGAACGATCTCGGCGTTCTACCCTCCACGAGGCCGTCCCGAACGGACGGGTCGGGCCCGACCGCGCGAGCGACCGATGCAGGCATCACGAGCGAGGCGGCCGCATCGCCAGGCCCGATCACCAGGCGATCGCGGCGAGCACCGATCGCCCATGTCGACGATCGACGTCGGCGCCCACCTCGGACGTCGACTCACGGCAGGGCGCCGCCGAGGGCGCTCGACCTCGGCCCCGGCGGCCGATCGAGTGCGGAGCGACGACCGGACGGCGAGCGAGGGGTCTCGACATGACACGAGGCGCGGCGGCACTGGCCGCCCGGCTGGAACGACACCAGGTCGCCGTCTATCTGGCGGCGATGGCGGCGGGCGCGATCGCGGGCTGGACCGTCCCCGCCGCGGGGCCCGCGCTCGAGCACGCGATCAACCCCGTGCTGGGCGCCCTGCTGTACGTGACGTTCCTCCAGGTACCCGCCGCGGACCTGGTGCGATCCTTCCGCGAGGGACGCTTCCTGGCCGCCACCCTGGCGGTGAACTTCGCGGTGGTCCCGCTGGTCGTGGCCGCCCTGTTCCTGCTGCTGCCCGCCGACCGGGCCGTCCGCCTCGGCGTGCTGCTGGTGCTGCTGACCCCGTGTGTGGACTACGTGATCGTGTTCTGCCGTCTGGCGGGCGGCAGCGGCCGACGGCTGCTCGCGGCGACGCCGCTGCTGCTCGTGTCGCAGATGGCACTGCTGCCGCTCTTCCTGCTGCTGTTCCTCGGCCCCGACCTGGCCGACGTGGTGGAGTTCGGACCCTTCGTGCGTGCGTTCGTCGTGTTGATCCTCATCCCGCTCACCGCGGCCTGGCTCACGCAGGCCTGGGCGGCCCGCGGACCCGCCGGACGGGCCGTCGCGACGGGAGCGGGCACCACGATGGTGCCGCTGATGGCGGGGACCCTGGCGACGGTGGTCGCCTCACAGGTCCCCGCCCTCGGCGGCGACGTCTCCGCCGTACTCGTCGTGGTGCCCTTCTACCTCGCCTTCCTCGTGGTGATGCCCTTCGCCGGACTCGGCATGGCCCGCCTCTTCCGGCTGGACGCGCGGGCAGGCCGTGCGGTCGTGTTCAGCGGGGCCACCCGCAACTCCCTCGTCGTGCTGCCGCTCGCGCTGGCCCTGCCCGACGCGCTGGCCGTCGCGGCGCTGGTCGTGGTCACGCAGACGCTGGTGGAGGTGGTGGGCATGGTGCTCTACGTCCGCGTGATCCCCCGGCTGCTGCCCCTCGCCGCATCGCCGCGGGACGAGCAGACCTGAGGTGCCCGTCGAGGTCGGCGGCCCGCTCGCCTGTGACCGGCGCGGCCCTCCACCGGCGCGGCCGTCGTCGAGAAGACTCGAACAAGACCGTGGGAGCCGAGCCCCGGCAGCACGGCTCGGCGCCCACCCGCCTGCGTTCACACAGCGTCACTTCTCTGCCCTGAACCGACCCTGGGTGCCGCCGAAGACGTGTCCACACTCACGCATCAGTGTGAGATTTGCAGGTTGTGCACGTTCTGCACGTCCTGCAAGATTAACCCCATGGGGGACAGCACCATGCCTTCGAGGGAAGGCGTCACGAGCGGGGGCCTGCGGGCTCGACGCCGACGTGAGACGAGTGATCGCATTCAGCAGACCGCGCTCGCCCTCGTCTCGGAGCACGGGCTCGACCACGTCACCGTCGAGCAGATCAGCACTCAGGCGGGCGTGTCCGTACGCACGTTCTTCAACTACTTCCCGAGCAAGGAGTCGGCGCTGGCAGACGGCCCGCCGCCGATCCCCGACCACGCCAGAGCCGCGTTCCTCGCGGGGACGGGGGACGTGCTGGCCGATCTGACGACGCTCTTCGTCGCTCATGGCATCGAGTTCGAGGCCCGCCGTAGCACGATGGAGTGTTTCCATCAGGTCCTGCGGGACAACCCGCGCCTCATGCCGCTGCAGCTCCAGCGATTCCACCAGTTCGAACTCGACGTCGCCGAGCTCATCGGCGCCCGTCTCGGCCTCGACGACGACGAGGACGACACGGCCCGGCTCGCCGCCGCCGTCGTCCTGGCCGCCGTCCGGGTAGGCATGGAGCGCTGGTCCCGAGACTTCGACGTCTCCCCCGCCGCCGAGGTGGGCCGTGCGCTGGCCAACCTCCGCTCGCTCTGGACCTCGCTCGTGGCCTGAAGCCCCATCGCCTCGCCGAACCCCACCGGGTTCACCCGTCCGCGCCGATGTCGCCGCGAGACCTGGATTCCTCGCGTCCGGTGATCCACCGGCGCGCCTCATCGTGCCCGAACAGGAGAGACTCGTGAGTCAGACCGTCGTGGAGCCCCCACCGCCGTCGCCGGCGGGCGGACCCGCACCGGACCGACCGGCCCAGGGCTTCGGCTGGGTCTACGCCGCGCTGATGGTCGTGATGCTGCTGGCCGCCCTGGACCAGACCATCGTCGCCACGGCACTGCCCACCATCGTCGGGGAGCTCGACGGCGTCAGCGCGATGGCGTGGGTGGTCACCGCCTACATCCTCGCCGTCACCATCGCGATGCCCGTCTACGGCAAGATGGGCGACCTGCTCGGCCGCCGGAACCTCTTCCTCGGCGCCATCATCCTGTTCGTCATCGGATCGGCGCTGTGCGGGTTCGCCCAGAACATGGGCCAGCTCATCGCCTTCCGCGGCCTCCAGGGCATCGGAGGCGGCGGGCTCATGATCATGTCGCAGGCGATCATCGCCGACCTGGTCCCCGCCCGACAGCGAGCCAAGTTCATGGCTCCGATGGGTGCGATCTTCGGTGTCTCGGCCGTCGTCGGCCCGCTGCTCGGCGGCTACTTCACCGACAGCTCGAGCTGGCGTTGGGCGTTCTGGATCAACCTGCCGCTGGGCATCGCGGCGCTCGTCATCTCCTGGCTGGGCATCCGCCTGCCCAAGCGGGACAACGCGGTCCGGGTGGACTTCCTCGGCATCGGCCTCATGGCGATCGCCGTGACCTGCCTGACGCTGTTCGCCAGCTGGGGCGGCACCCGTTACGACTGGGCTTCCCCGCAGATCCTGGGCCTCGCCGCGGGCACCGTCGTCGCGGCCGGCCTGTTCTGCCTCGCCGAACGGTTCGCCGCCGACCCGGTGATCCCGCTGCGGCTCTTCCGCAACGGCATCTTCACCGTCTCCACCCTCCTCGGTCTGCTGGTCGGCCTCGGGATGTTCGCCGCGATCAGCTACATCCCGACCTACCTGCAGATGGTCTACGGCGCCAGCGCGACCGAGTCGGGGCTGCTGGTCATCCCCATGGTCGTGGGCATGCTGGTCTCCGGCATCGGATCCGGATTCGCCATCAGCAGGACCGGGCGTTACAAGATCTTCCCTATCGCGGGCACCGCGATCACCACGGTGGCCCTGTTCCTGCTGTCGACGCTGCAGATCGACGACCCGGTGGCCCTGGTCTGCCTGTACCTGGCCGTCGTCGGCTTCGGCATCGGACTGGTGATGCAGGTCCTGGTCCTGGCCGTGCAGAACTCGGTGAGTCCCGCCGAGATCGGCACCGCGACCTCCAGCAACAACTTCTTCCGGGAGATCGGCGCCACGCTCGGCGTGTCGGTCGTGGGGTCGCTGTTCAGCAGCAGGCTCACGGCCCAGTTGGATCAGCGTCTTCCGCAGGGCGCCGAGATCGAGGTCCCGCATGTGGAGTCGATCACTCCGGCGATCGTGGCGGGGCTGCCCGCGCCACTGCGGGACGCCTTCGTGACGTCCTATGCCAACGCCCTCACGCCGGTGTTCCTGTACCTGGTTCCGGTGTTCCTCTTCGGCACCGTGCTGGCGCTGTTCCTGAAGGAGAAGCCGCTGGCCGCCACCGCTCCGGGCCTGCAGGGCGACCCCGCCGAGTCGACGACGGCCGCGGAGCCCACGGGCGCCGAGACACCGGCGGAGCCGACGACGGACGGTGGGGACGGCACCGTCACAGCCGCGGGCGAGAGGGCCGGGTCAGCTCGGTCGGAGTAGCCGGGGCCGACCCTCGGGCGCCGACGACGGCGTCCGACCGCACTATCCTCGCGCACGACCACGCCGAGCCGGGCCCGCACCGACCGGCCACCGCGATCCGGGGAGACCACACAGATGACCGATGAGATCAGGGCTCAGGCCGAACGCAGCTGGCCCGCCGGGGCAGGCGGCAGGCCGGGGTTCTGCTTCTCGTTCGTGCGGGAGACGCTGCCCGAGGACGCGCTGTGTCTGCTCGGCGGCGTCGAGGACGACGTCGTCGTGGCGACTCCGGAACGCGGCCTGGAGATGACCCGTTCCTTCGACCAGGGCTACCCCGAGGTGGCGCGGGCGGTCCGACTCGGCTCCTGGACCGTGCTCATGGAGATCGACGGCTTCCAGGGCACCCGGCGGGAGGTGCTGCGAAGCCTTTCGACCGGAGGCGAAGCCGTGTCGGTGTTCCGGGACGCAGGCGAGACCGGCCAGTTCACCCATGCGGTGGACGGGACCGTTCGGACCTGCTTCGACCAGCTCGCGCCGGAACGCCGCTGGGGCGCCGAGCCGGACGCTCTGCTCGACTCGATGATCTCGGCGGGCCTGCGAGGCGCCGAGGCGGTTCACGGGAAGCCCGCCGACGCCCCTTCCCCGCACGACGAGTCCGGGGCAGGGGCCCTCGCCGTCGATCCGGACTCGGCGGCGCTGACACTCGTCGAACTGATGACCGGGGTGCGTCTCAGGGAGGCGGACACCATCGGGCACCTGCTCACCGTCCCGTTCCACGCCCTGCTGCCCGACGCCCGGCCCGCGCTGCGGCTCGCCGCGCTCGAGCCGCACGCGCCGGAGGCGGCGGCGCGCCTCGCGGCGAAGAGCAGGCCGACTTCGCGACGAGAGCTGCTCGATCTGGTGCGCGGCCTCGCCGAGGGCGCGGGTGTGGCCGACTCCGAGGCCGTGCGCGCGGCTCTGGCCGAGGCCGAGGCTGGTCACGAGGTGCCGCTGGATCGGGGCTCGCCGGTGTACGAGCAGGTCATGGCGTGGCAGGTGGACCGGCAACGGGCGCACCGATCGAAAGGGCTGCCGGAGGAGACCCGGCTCGACGCCGCCGCCCGAGCCGGGATCGAAGCACGGCACGAGGTCGGCCTGGCCGTGCGAGACGCGATCGCGGTGCTCAACAAGGTGCGCTGAGGCGGCGGGACCCGGCTCGGCCACGCGGAGCCCGTCGAGGAGGACCACGACGGCGTTGAACGCGCGCCGTTCCGCTCGGGCACCGCGTCTTCCTCGAGGCACTACGGGGACCCGCCGGTCCCGGCAGCATGCGAGTCCGCCGCGCCGCCGTGCTCGCCCGCTCCTCGCCCCGCCGGTCAGCGACGCCGCGTGACGAAGGCATAGCACAACAGCGCCGCCAACGGCACGAAGGTGAACGTCAGGCTCGCGAGGTCCATGCCGAACAGCAGCACCCACCAGTCCTGCTCCTGCCCGCCCTGGACGGGGGAGAACAACGCGGTCAGCACGATCGACGTCTGCCGTACCAAGGCGAACGGCTGATCCTGATACATCATCAGGACCACCGCGGCCGAGAGGACCACGGCAGGGGCCGCTGGTGACGACGTCCCGAGGACGGGCTTCCGATTCTCCGTGTCTGCCCGGCTGGGAACCGCCGAGCCGACGTCCACGACACGCCGAGCAGACGTCGGACGCGACCGGGCGGCGGTGGCGTCCCGGTGCGGGTCCCATTCGACGGTCCCGCCCGGCCCCACCTGACGCCAGGCCCGTTCGGCGTGGTCCGCCGCAGCCGGGTCGTCCGTCGGCGCCGCCCCGGTGCACCGCGCCATCCCGATCATGTGTCGGCTCCCCTCGTCGACTCCAGGAGAACGCTAGAAGCACCACCGGGGCAGGGTCGATGACGACACCATCCCAAGAGGGGGTGGGGCTGGCACCACCCCCTCGGTGAAGCACACCGCCGTCCGGCTGTCGCCCGGAGGCAGGCGACGACGGCCGGTGAACACCATGAGGGATGGCGGCGGGTCGATCCACCGCGGCCGCGGGCGCCTCGTCGTGCGGACGATCGCACGACGACCACCGCGGGGACCGCAGGCGGCCGGGAACCGATGATCGGAGGCGGGATGCCTCCGATCATCGCCGTCCCGGCTCGGCGACGGCTCTTCGAGCCGACGGCAGACGGTCCACGGCACCACGAACCGGGCTGCGGTCGGCGGTGTCCGCCCAGCGGTCCGCCGTCGACCGGTCAGAGGGAGGGCTCAGCAGTCGGGATCGCCGAAGGTCTGACAGTAGGTGATCGGATTGCCGTATTCCTCGATCCGGACGAGGCGCCCCTCGTGCCAGTCCAGCCGGAAGACGTAGACGTTGCGATAGGGCCGCCCGTCCGCGGTGGTGAAGTCGCCGGTCGCCTGGAGGAACGAGGTCCTGCCGTCGGACGTCACGCTCACCCGCTCGTCGACGAAGGCGATGGCGGCCATGTTCGTGAACACCCCGGTGAGGTAGCCGAGGACCTCTGTCTCGCCGGCGAATCGGCCTGCCGGTTCCGGCTCTCCGGAGAACGACAGGGCCACCGTCAGTTCCACGTTCCGGTCGAGCATGGCGACGACGGCAGCCTGATCCTTCGCCTCCAGTGCAGTGACGAACGCGCGGGTCCGACGTTCGGTCTGCCGTTCGTCCGACGCCCCGGCCTCCGCCGCAGGCGTGCCGGGGTTGATCGAGAGGACGGCGGAGGTCAGGACTGCGAGGCCCGCGATCACCATCGTGATGCTGCGCCACTTCATAGGAACCCACCCTTCAGTTGATACTTGGTATCTGTTGATACTTAGTATCACAATTCCTCGCGCCGCGCCCGGATAGACTCCGGGACATGGCGCCGTCCGATCCACCGACACTGCGGGAGAGAAGACAGCAGCGAGTGCGTGAGTCGATCATCACTGCCGCGCGCGAGCTGTTCGCCGAACACGGCTTCGACCAGGTCACCGTCACCGACATCGCAGCCCGCGCCGAGGTAGGGCGCGCCACGTTCTTCCGCTACTTCGGCGACAAGCAGGAGGTCGTGTTCGCCGCCGAAGGCGGGAAGTCGATGACCGCCGAGGCGACACACACGCCCGCGCCCGAGGCGATCGGCGACTCACTCCCCGCCGCGCTCGCCTACGTCCGCCGCGTCGTCGTGGCCTTCACCGCGGAACTGGTCGAGGACCCCGAGGCGTACACCGAACACGAACGGCTCGTCGCCGAACAGCCCGAGCTGCTGGCGAGGAGCCTCACCAAGCAACGCAGGCACGTCACCGAGCTCGTGGAGCTGCTGACCGACAACGGCGCCGAGCCGGCGACCGCCTCGCTGGCCGCCGAACTCGGCATCGCCTGCTTCCATGCCGGTCGCACGGCCGCCGACGACGAACCGTCCCGCCTGACCGCAGCGGTCGACGCCGCCTTCGCCCGACTCGCCTGACTCACACGGGACGACGGAACGCCGGTGGCCGCGCAAGCGCGGCCGCACGCCGCCCCCTCCCCGACACGTGCTGCTCGGCGCCTGGGCGGCCGGCGAGGACGGTGCGGCACGGAGGGGAGACGGCCGCTGACGAACCCGTCCTCGGTGACACACCGCCAGGCGAGCCAGACGTCGAGAATCGGTCCAGGCGGAGAGGCAGACCCGATCCACGGGCTTCGTGCCGGCGGACACGACGCCACTCGACTTCCCTGTCGGCCGGCGGGTGTGATCGGACGAAGGCGCCGACCCGTGCCCGCCGTTCGAGTCGCCCCGCCGTTCGAGTCGCCCCGCCGGCACGAGCTCGGCCTCCGGGACGCCGTTGCCATCCGCCCCGGCCGACGTCACCGCCGCGAACGTCGCGTTCGCAGGTAGTCGCCGACCACGGCCGCGCCCAACCCGTCGAGGTCGGGGGCGAACACCCGTCCGCCTGCCCGACGTGCGAGCAGTTCGACGAAGGCGGTGAGACGCTCGTCGTCGCCGAGTCGGAAGACGCTCAACGCCGTGCCCGCCCTGGCCAGCGTCTCCACCTCGGCCAGTGTGGCCCGCAGCGTCCGCGGCCGCGGCGGATAGTCGAACACCGTCTCGCCGTCGGATTCCAGGTGCGCGGTGGGCTCACCGTCGGTGACCACCAGGACGACGGGCATCGCGTCCGGCCGCCTCCGCAGATGCCTGCCCGCGAGCAGGAGCGCGTGGTGCAGGTTCGTGCCCTGCTCCATCGTGGCCTCCAGCTCGGTGAGCCCCGCGATGTCCGTCGTCGCGGCATGCCTGCCGAAGGTGACGATCCGCAGATCGTCGCCCCGGAAGCGCGTGCTCACCAGGTGATGCAGGGCCAGCGCCGTGCGCTTCATCGGCGCCCATCGGCCGTCCTGCACCATGGACCAGGACACGTCCACGCACAACACCACCGCCGCGCGCGTGCGTGTCTCGGTCTCGGCGATCTCGATGTCGGACACCGCCAACGGGGGTCCGGGTAGGGCGGCGCGGCGCAACGCGGCATTGCGCGCGGTCGTGGCCGCGTCCCACGGCTCGGTGTCGCCGAACCGCCACGCCCTGGTCGACCCGGTCGGCTCGCCTGCCGCCCCCGTGCGGCGGGTGTCCCGCTCGCCGCGCCGGTCCCGCATCTCGTCCAGCACGTCGCGCAGCAGCTCTTGGCCCAGTGTGCGCAGGGCGCGCGGCGTGAGTCGCAGACCGCCGTCGGCGGCGCGGCGCAGGAGACCGCCCCGCGTCAACTCCTGTTCCAGCTCGACCAGGCCGCGCACGGCGATCCGCGCGTCGGGCCCGAGTCCGCGTTCCAGCGCCGCCAGGTCCACGTCCTCCAGGCGGGCGCCCGGATAGTCCTGGGCGAGCTGTTCGGCCAGCTCGTCGAGTTCACCCAGCTCCGTCATGACCTCGGCGGCCTCGGACAGCGACAAGGGCTGGTCGCCCCGAAACCGGCCGCTGCCCCGCCAGTC